>CAYWNB010000006.1:14820-41706 GCA_964459195.1 uncultured Desulfobacula sp. | reverse complement strand
TGACCCATGCATTATAAATCATTCGTTTTCCAACCACCGCTTAAGGGTCTCATATACGTCAGGCTGATTCAGTAAGTCCAGATGGTTCATATCACGGGCGATCCACTGATGCGTCTGCGGGAATAAAAGATTCAGGTCAGTATTTTTATGACGTCCCAGGGCGCTGTTTAATGTTACCAGTCCGTCTCCGATAATCTGATCACCAAGTGTGCTCAATTTTTTTCTGGTGGTTGCGGCTATTGTATAGCACTGCAAGCCGTCCGGTAAAGGTACAGGGTTTCGGTGATCTTTCGAAAATTCAAAACGATCGCGTCCCTTCCAATCTTCATCCAATATATTACCATACCGCAAATCTGTAATCCCGGCACTCCGGATTTTTCCAAGGCGGGAAAAAGGTGCACTGTAGGGGCTCATTTCAAGGAGGATGTCGATCTTGTTGCCTGCACGCTCCAAAGGCGCACCATGATGGGGTGTGCCGAGAAATACGATTTTCTGCAGATGATTTAACCAGGAATGACCTGCAACCTTCCCGTAATGGCAGGCGCTTCGTGACACAAGACCGCCCATACTGTGAGCAATGATTACAAGTTCTGTTTGCTCTGGTAATTGGTGAAAGAGCACTTCCATCAGTCCGGAAAATTTCTGGCCATTTTGGGAAATGTGAAGGCCCGTATTGTAATGCAGGTAAACCGGAAGGTAACCCAGATCACGAGCAATTACTGCGCCATGGTCATGGTCATGGCCATGCACCTGGCGTTTCCATTGCAAATCATTCATACAGGACCCGTGCACCATCACCGCTATTTTACCATTGGATTGTCGAACTGACTCTTCAAAGGCTTGATCGCCAATGGCCAATGGCACCCCATTCCGGCGAAATTGCATTGGGATGGTAAGTGGGTTGTTCCTGGCGGCAAGGTGATCACCCAACACGCCGTTTAAGGCAGCCAGAACCACTTCTCGTTCTGGTGATGAACACTTTTCTCCGAGTAGGGATGAAAACTGTTTGAGCAATAAATCAATGCCATTGCCTGCCAATCCGGATACAGTGCGAATGTTACGGTAAACCATTCCTGTGATGCCGGTTGTCCGAGTTTGATCCGGTCTGCCGAGTATCCCGCCTAAACTGACAATTTTATGATGCAACTCTTCTACCAAATCGGTAATGCCGGTAATAGCGTCGAGGGTTAAATTTCCAGCGCCACGAATGTCCGAGGCTTGCTTGATGGCCATTTCAAGGTCTTTATCATTTTTGTCTGGGGTCATATTGTTTCCCTCCCAGGGGGTCTGTCTTGTTGTTATGGCATCCCCGGAGTAGAATTATGGGTTCATTTTTTCTTGATAAATCTTGTATCACATTTTAATCGTAATTTTTAACCTAAAATAAAAGAAGGGATAAAATTTGCCTTCCTTTTTAAAACAGGACGGGTTTATCCCTTGATATAGAAGTTTGGTCATGCTAAACTTTTTTATCTTTTTTTAAATATGTTTAAAAAAATGATGAGAAAAAGGAGGAGCCCCAAAAAGAATGTCACCTAAGAATGCAAACAAAGTAAAGGAAGAGGTCGCTGCCCTGAACCTGGGCAATAAAATCAGGAACCTTCGGAAACAAAGGGCCCTGACCCTCCAGGAAGTTTCTAATCTTACAGGCCTGTCAAAACCCTTGCTTTCCCAGATAGAAAATAATCTTGCAGCCCCGCCCATTGCAACCCTTATAAAGATATCCACGGCACTGGGGGTGAAAATAGCCCATTTTTTCCGGGACCAGAACATGGAAGACCGGATTGTGGTGGTAAAGAAAAATGATCGGTACAGCGTTAATAAGTTGTTTCACCACAAGAATGAGTCCCGCATTGGATATAAATGGGAATCCCTGGCCTATCCCATGGTGGGAAAACAGATGGAACCCTTTGTGGTGGAAATAGAACCCATGGAAGAGAAAGACCTGTTGTTTAATGACCACCAGGGAGAGGAGTTTCATTTTGTCCTGGAGGGAATTGTTGAGTTCAAAAGCGCAGAACAGCTCCACCATCTGGAAAAAGGGGACAGCATCTATTTTGATTCGAGTATCCCCCATGCCCTTCGCGGAATAGGAGGGGTGGCAACCTCCCTGATTGTTATTTTTGCCCCCAAATAATTTTTTTTATCCCGATTATATCTGAACGATTTATATTTAATCGGGCGGTTTTCAGATCGGATCGGGCATCGGAAAGGGTCCCCACCTGATCATTCTCATATAGATCTTTGAACCGGTAAAATTCAGCCTTTGACAGCAGGGTGTTTTTAATCACCGCCGCCAGCCGGTCCTGGTCCTTTTCAGAGGAGACCCGAAGCTGGGCCACTTTATTTTCCTTGAGTTTAATCTTTATGGTGGCTTTTTCAGCTTCAATTTTAAAATCCGTTGCATCCAGTTTAAACAAGGTGCCATGAAAAAACAGTGAAAAAACAGTGAAAAAATGACGCGTATGTATTAAAACCACCTATTTTCAGTTAAAGTATGTGAAAAGCCAGATGTAAAAAATCAGGCGATAATAGGCCGGAACTGGCCCCAATAAAAAGGTGCAGCGCTTAATGGAAGGCAAGCAATTGGATATCATTACCAGGGAAACGACAGAAAAAATGGTCCGGGCAGGAGAGAAATTTTTCAAGGAGTATGGCGGCCCAAAGCTTTTGGGGCTGGGCCTGGCAAAAATTTTTACAGACGTCAGGCCAGGGGAACGCTTTGATGTGTTCATGGCCGCCTGCGGCCATGAACAAGACCCCAAAGGTTTTTTTGCGGCTGTATTTGACAAGATAGCAAGGGCATCTTCCCCAGGCTCCCAAAGAGGAGTGGTCTTGAATGGAATTTTTGTTCCGGTTCTCTTTTTATACTGTCTCCTTGAAATCTTTCATCCTTTAAACCGTCTCATCTCTGTGAAAACCATTGACCAGCTCAAAGAAAAAACAGGCCTTTGTCTTGATGATCATACCAGGGAGGCGGTGCAGCAGGTGATGGACGAATATCCGGTCCGGCTTTCCGACCATGTGATCCGCCAGTCAAAGGTTTCAGATGCAGTGGCCATCCAGTATCTTCCCTTTGCAGAAGAACTGGATCCCCGGGGTCATACCCTCACCTTTGACGGTCATTTTAAAAAGGGATTGCTGGAGCAGATGTACCAGAACCGGGTGATTTTTTTGCTTACCATGCGCTGTCCGGTTTATTGCCGGTTCTGTTTCAGGAAGCATAAAGATTTTCGCCGGGAAAAAAGTCCCTCTGTAACAGATGTGAAAAGGGCGGTGGAGCAGGTGAAAAACCTGCCCTTGGTCAAGGAGATCCTGATCACCGGGGGAGAGCCTCTGTTAAACCGGAAAAACATGGAGGCTGCCCTGGACGGGTTAATGGAAATTGACCATGTAAGTACCCTGCGCATTGCCACAAGATCCATTGCCTATTACCCCCACCTGTTTTTAAAGAACAACAGGGAATACCTGGGGTATCTTAAATTAAAACAGGCCGACTGCGTAAAAATAGGGAAGCGCATTGAGATCGGGGTTCATTTTGTCCACCCCGACGAGGTATCCCTTGCGAGTCTTGATATTATTTCCGATCTTGTGAAAGCCGGTATTGTTGTCTATGTCCAGACCCCGTTTTTAAACAAGGTGAACAACAGCGGCCCTGTTCTGGCCAGGTTGTTTACTCTGCTGAGAAATGCGGGAGCTGAAATCTACTATATTTTCACCCCCTGTCATCCCATCCACGGCACCCAAACCTATTGGACCCCCATCTCCCAATCCATTGAGGCCCATCGTTATCTGCGGGCCCATCTGTCGGACAGGTGTATTCCCAAACTGTGCACAGCAACTCCCTTGGGAAAAATGGAATGGCATACCAGCGGCTGGGCCGTGAAAGTAGATGAATCAGATCCCGATCATATCTGGATTCGAACTCCCTATACCCGGGAATATTTTTCTGGTGTTACCGGGGAGGACACCCCCCTCCATGACAATGTGGAAAACGAGGACGGAACCTTGAATGTGAAGTGTCTCATTGACATGGGAGATAAGGATCTTTTTCTGGGCGACCATTCCCTTGTCGGACAGGCTTCAGGGGCCAGGACCTGCCGCCGAGCTGTTGACCGCCAGGCTGACCAGGACCTGCTCCAGAAGATCAAAGAAGAACTTTTTTCCTGCAAGTTTTCAATCCCCGGGGTCAATACCCCTTCCCCAGTCATTGTCCGGGTCCATAAAACTCGGGTGGAATTGGACCTGACCCCCGACAATGGATCGGATATTGCCCCGGGCACTGCTGCCATGGACTATATCCGGAGGAATTTGGATATCACGGATGTGATCCTCCATGTGCCGGGTGTTGGGGAATCGACAATTATTTCCCAGCTTGACGGGATCTGCCAGCTAATCGATTCCCTTGGGGGAATGGATCACATCGCCTGCATCCGGATAAGGTGGCAGGCCTTCCAGACCAATCCAAAGGGGTTTACACCTGAGATCATTGACCAGATAGCCGGATTGGCAAAGTTCTCCATTGGTGATCCCCTAAAAATTGAAATTGAAACCTGGTGGCTGCTGCCCCGGGATCTTCTCCCAGAACATGGCCGGTTGGCAGGTCAGCTGAGCTGTAAAGGGGTCCAGACCTATGCCAACCTGGCACTGGTTTCCGGGATAAATGATGATCCTGCTGTGATCTGTGAAATGGCCCAGGGTCTTCGGGACGCGGGTATGGACTTTCACCATTGTTATGTGGCAGGCCTTTGTGTCCAGAATCGGTTTAATGGGTCGCATCCCATTGAAACTGACCAGGTACTTGCCATTGCCTCCCATGTCAGAAAGGCCTGCTCGGGGCGGGAAATTCCCTTGTACATGGTCCAAACCCCCTTGGGAGAGGTGGATTTTGGTTTGACCTCGAAATTGGTCCGGGGGGGGCCGGAAAAAACAGAAGAAAAAGAACGCTGGTTTCTCCAATTGGCGCCCTATGATGTTTCTTATTTTACAGCCTTTGCCCCTGATTTTGACCTGGCAAAAACAGGGGCAAGGAAGGTGGATGGCAACTTATTGGTTCCCATGGCAGGATTGGTACGGTCGGGGGATTTTCCCCTGTGAACATGGGTCAAACGTATAGTTTATCTTCTCTTTGAGGTAAATTTTTTACGGACAAACAGTATGACTGCCAGGGCAAGGCACAAGCACAAACCAAGAACACCAACGACTGTCCAGGTAACCCAGGTGCCGTTTTTTACAAGGTTGACAGGGTTTAAAGAGGGTTCCGCAATGATCCGGCCAAGGGGTTGACTGTAGCGTGCCGGGATTTTGGGTATGCCACCATTGGCGGCATTCTCAAAACTTTGTAAATATTCAAAGGGGGCTTTCCATTCCTTGAGCTCCTGAATGCCATCCTTGGTTTTGTCACCATCAATCACAGCTGATGACAGGGTTTCAAGGGGGACGCCGTTTTTATCCTTGGGGATGATTTCCAGAATATTATAGGTATAGCCGCCAATGACTTTTAAAAAGGTGGAATTGTAAATATCTGCCGTCACCCGGATAAGGGTTTTATTTGACCGGGAAAAGTCCAGTCGGTTATATCCGTTTTCTTCATCCCCGGTCCAAATATCTGTCACCCGGTCAAACATGATTCGCTTTGGGTTGTATGTAAATTTGGCACCGGCTATTTGCAAAAAATAATCCGGGCCTTTTGCAGGATAAATGCTGGTGAGCACCTCAAACCCCTTTTTTAGTTCCAAGGGGGTAATGTACATTGAGATCAATGGGTATCCCAAACTTCCATCCAGGCCTATTCCAAGGGGCAGCGCTCTGAAAAGATCACAGGCTTGGATACTGTTTGTTTGGCCCTTTAAAAGATTGTCCCTGATCACCCCGTTTGAAATGATGGCAACATCGGCAAAGGGGTTAAAATCCGCTGCCGTTTCCTTCCTGACAAAACGGATTGAGTCGGCTATAAAATTGCCCAAGGCAGATTCTTTTGTATCAATTTTTAGATCAAAATCGGTCTTTGCCACAATTTTTCTGAAGAACAATCCATGGTTCTTTAAAATCTCCTGGTCAACCTGATCCTCATAGGCCTTGATAAGACTGGAAATTTGCGGGTCCCCTGGAATTTGGTCATCAATGGGGATGGCCTGATAATCTATCACATGGACCTTTTGGTTTTCAAGGGTAAGCTGAATGTGACCCATCTGCTTACCATACTCCCAGGTTTGAACAATCAGGGTATTATTTACGGTAATGGGGGCTTCCATCTTTGTGTGGGTATGACCACTGATAATCACATCAATCCCGTCCACCTTTTGTGCCAGGAGTTCATCTTCTGATTTTGTTTTGTCCTGGTTCAGCCCGCTATGGGACAAACAGATAATAATGTCCGCCTTGTCCTTGAGAATCGCTACCATTTTTTGTGCCGCCGTCACAGGATCACTGAAGGACACCGGTTTTGAAAATGGGGATTTTTCTGCGGCATCCAGACCCATGAGCCCGAATATGCCAAATTTTACCCCGTCCTTTTCAATAATGGTATAGGGCTTGACCCATCCTTTTGCAAGGGCCTGTTCAAGGGAATCATCCTCGGCGCTTTCTTGGCTGAAAACCATATTTGACAGCAAAATGGCCGGCCGGTTGTCATGTGTTTGGGCCGCATCAAGGATCTGGGCCAGTCCCTTGGGTTTTAAATCAAATTCATGATTTCCAAGGGTGACGGCATCATATCCCATTTTTCCCAACAGCTCTATTTCAAAGGCCTTTTCACGGGCCAGCAGATGAAAGAAAGAGCCCATGAGAAAATCTCCTCCATCCAGGACCAGAACCGGACCCTTGCTGTGGGCTTTGATTTTTTTGATCAGGGTTGAGATCCGTGCAAACCCGCCGATGGTGTCATCATCTTGAACGGTTTCAGGCGTATAATCCTGGTTGGGAGAAAATCCCAAAAAATGGGAATGAAGATCATTGGTGTGAATGATGCTGATCTCTCGTTTGGCGGCATTGGCTGTATTAAAGCAGATAAAGGCACTCATCAGGATCACCAGATATTTTATAAAACCTGTCATGGTTCGCTCCCCCCCCCTTTTTATCGGATTAGTTTATAAGATCAGTTTATAGGATCAATGGGAAATTTTAACTATCAAGCTTTATCAAAGCTATGAAATAGCGTCAAGACCTGACTGGATTTGTTCAGGTTCACCACCGAAATATACCGGTTTCCATGTTCAGGCCGGCCATACCGGCAGACCCCAATTTTCCCACGGCATCTTCTGCCTTGAGGATGGTATGGTAAGGTGCCAGCTCCGTTTGGCTATAGTAATGTTTCTGATCCAAGGTTTTCGCCGTTAAAGATCGAATGTTGTTTTTGCTCTGTCGCACAGGTATTGTCCAATGGGGATGGCGGATGTGGCAGCTGGGGAGGGGGCATTGCACACATGCAGGGATCGAGGGGTTTGGGCAAATAGAAAATCATGGACCAGGCTTCCGTCTTTTTTGACAGCCTGGGCCCGTATTCCGGCAGGATAGGGTGTCAGATCTGTCCCTGTGAGGCCGGGGCAGTACTTTTGAATCCGTTTTAAATATCCGGGTTTATAAGCTGCGTCTATCCACTCGTTTATACCGGACCCCAGGTGCCGGGCGATTACCTTCCAGAATCCAGGGAAGGCCAGCATCTGACCGGTATCTGTCAGGTCAAAATTAAACGTTCCATACCCTTCCCGCTTGAACCCCATGACCGCATTGGGGCCCACTGTGACGCATCCGTCAATCATGGGGGTTAAATGAACCCCGAGAAAAGGCAGGGCCGGGTCGGGAATGGGATAGATGAGATGGGAAATGATTTTTGACATCCGGTCGGGCAGGCGATAATACTCCCCCCGGAACGGCAGGATCATAAAATCAATATCAATATCCATCATCCGGGCCAGTCTGTCTGCCATGAGTCCGCCGCAGGCAATGAGATACCGGGCAGTAAGTTTTTCCGAGCCATTGTATAAAGTGACCCTGTCAGCATTTTCTTCTATCTGCCTCACGGCCTGGCCGATTCGGATGATACCACCGGCTGCTGTGAACAGATCAGCCATTTTGGCGGTAATTTTTGTATAATCGGTAATACCGGTGGCAGGCACCTGCAAGGCACCCAGGCCAAAGATGTGGGGTTCCATTTGATTCAATTGATTCTGGTCAATACGCCGGGTCTGGATTTCGTTCCGGGTGCACCGATTTTCAAGGGCTTCCATGCGTTTCATTTCCCGGGGGGTGGTGGCCACCAGCAACTTGCCGCATTGCCTAAAGGTAATACCATGGATATTACAAAATGCCCTGGTGGCCCTGGCCCCTTTTTTGCAAAAATCTGCCTTGAGGCTGCCGGGCTCATAGTAAACGCCAGCATGGATGACCCCTGAGTTATGACCGGTCTGGTGGGCGGCAACCCGATTCTCTTTTTCGATTAAAACCACCCTGGATTTTGGATATCGGGTCTTCATGGCCAGGGCCGTGGACACTCCGACAATGCCGCCGCCGATGATGGCCATATCAAATTGATTCACGTTTCCCCCTTAAAGAATGATGTCTTGCTTCTGTTTTTGATGGGACCTTGTTTTTAACAGCATAATAGGTAACGGCATTAAAAGTGAGAGGGCCTATCGATAATCCTTATAATTAATATGGTACTTGGCAGCCTTGTAGGCATATTTACGCACGGTGATACCAATGAGCTTGGCGGCTTTGTTGATATTGCCCCGGGTATTTTTTAAAGAATCCATGATGATTTCTTTTTCAAGGCTGTCCACGGCCTCTTCAAGGGAGAGGGGCAGGGTTTTAGATTTTGTCCCGGTCTGGAGGGTGGCTGGCAGGTGATAGGAATGAATGGCCCCTTCATTGCAGAGGATGACGGCCCTCTCAAGGCAGTTCTCAAGCTCCCGGACATTTCCGGGCCAGTGGTATTCCATCATCATGTCAATGGCCGGGGTGGTGATCCGTTTGATGTCCTTTGAATGCTCTTGTACATATTTTTCCAAAAAATGATCTGCCAGGAGGATGATATCGGTTTTGCGCATGCGAAGACTAGGAATATAAATGGGAAAGACATTGAGTCTAAAATATAGATCATCCCGAAATTTTCCGTGCTGCACCATTTCTTCCAGGTTGGCGTTGGTGGCTGCCACAATCCTGACATCGGATTTGATGGGTTTGTATCCCCCCACCCGCTCAAATTCCTTTTCCTGGAGGACCCGCAACAGTTTTACCTGGGCACCCAGAGCCATGTTCCCAATCTCGTCCAGAAAAATGGTCCCACGGTTGGCAATTTCGAATTTTCCTTTTTTCTGGTGGGAGGCTCCGGTAAAGGCCCCTTTTTCATGGCCGAATAATTCACTTTCAATGAGGTTTTCTGGAATGGCCGCACAATTGATTTTGATAAAGGGCTGGTGGTTTCGTTCACTATTATAGTGGATGGCATTTGCCACCAATTCTTTTCCGGTACCGCTTTCCCCCCGGATCAGGACGGTGGCCGAAGAGGAGGATACCTGGGATATCATCTGGAGCACCTCCCTCATCTTGTTGGAATTGCCGATGATATTGGTAAAGCTGTATTTATTTTCCAGTTCAGATTTGAGTCGAACATTTTCTGTTTTGAGCTGTTCTTTTTCTACCCTTACGGTTTCAATATTGATCACATGGTGGGCCACCATGGCCGCTACCACCGACAAAAGTTTCTCGCCGGCAACCAGGGCTTTTTTCCCTTCATAGGGCCGGTCGGCACTGATGGCCCCCACTACCCGGGTGTCTTTTTTTATGGGAACACAGATAAAGGAATAATCGTGACCTTCGGCAACCTTGCGGGAGTCTGTTTTATCAAGGAACAGGGGTTCTTTGCTGATTCTGGGAACCACAGCAGGGCTTCCGGATTCAATGACCTGTCCGATAATGCCTTCCCCGGGCAGGTACTTGATCTGTTTGGTGGTTTTTTCTGAAATACCGTGGGCTATTTCTATCCGTATCTCTCCTGTTTCCGAATTGGTAAGAAAAATGATTCCTCTGACCAGGTTTAGGGATTCAGCCAATACGGTCAAAACTTTTATCAGGGACTTTTTCATGTCCATGTGCTGGTTCAGGGCTTCACTGATTTCATACAAAAGGGAAGTTTCTTCAATGGATTTCATAACGGCTTTTTTTTGGAACATCCTTGTTATTAAAATATCTTTGTACTACTCATTTAGTCTCTATTTTGCTATAAATATAGATGAATATATCCTGTTATTCCATAAAAATCAATTTCATAACAGGAGATAATGCGGAATCCCCAGGGAAAAAGGATTCATCAACCGGAGAAAGAAAGCCGTGGAAAAAAGACCTGTGGAAAAAAGACCTGTGGACAAAAGAGATGACGCCAAAACCCTTGAGGTGTTGTTTGAAATATCCGAAGCGGTCACCCATACCCTTAATCTGGATGAATTATACAAGGTTATTCACCGTTCCCTTGGCAAAATTTTCAATTTGGATAATTTTTATATCGCCCTCCACCATGAAGAAACAGATTCCATAACCTTTCCCTATCATGTGGATGAAAATGATAAAAATCCTGGTGAAATATTTGATTTTAGTAAAACCGCATCCCTGACGGGCAAGGTGATTCAGTCCCAAAAGCCCCTGATTTTTTTTGAACAGGATATCATTGGCTTTGCCAGACAACAGAACCAGGATGTCATTGGCACCATCGATAAAATTTGGCTGGGGGCTCCCCTGATTATTAAAAACCGGGTGATTGGGGTGATTGCCATTCATGATTTTCATTGCCCCGTTGCCTACGGGTCAAGGGATCTGGATTTGCTCAATACCATTTCCCAGCACATTGGTCTGGCCATTGAAAGAAAAGAATCTGAAAAAAAATTTTAACCCAGGAGCAGCTGCTTGAAACCATTTTAGAATCCTCTCCCGTGGGGATTTGTCTGCTGGAAAATCGGGCCTTCAAATGGGTGAATTCAGAAATGGTGCGGATGTTCGGGTATGAGACCAAAGAAAACTTCCATAACAAAAGTGTCCGCATGATCTATATAGCTGTTGAGGATTATGACCATGCCGGTCAGACGATTTATGACAGCCTGATTATCCAGGCAACACCAAGATTGTGGATATATGGGGGGCTGACAGCGATTCTATCTAATTGGCAGGAACGGTTGTGGGTTCAACGATAGCGGCTTTCTTCTTTGCAAGGTCATCCAGGTGCCTTTCAACATATGCTCGTATATTACGATCCGGGTCGACGGTTTCCGAATAATAATTGAGGACCCACCATAGATGGTTGAGTTTCTCATGGTCATCCTGCCACCAGCTAACCGCCTCTTTTATGGCCTCGGGTGTTCCCTGTTCGGTGTTTAGTTTAACATAAAAATCGTAACACATGGAACGGGTTATGGGTTTCAGGCCCAGAACGATTGTGGTATTTGGGTTGATCACACCGGCCTCCTTAGAGTTAAGAATGTACCATGAATACCTGTATCTCCCCTACATGAAACCATCCAGCTTGTAAACCTAAAAATGGTGCCATGGCCATTGAACCCTGATTTTGTTCAGGGTCTTTTCCAGGTTATTGCCGTAAATCCGGCCAGGGCAAGGATCATCACCCCGTACACCATAAAAAAAAATCTGTTTAGAAAATTATGGGTCAGGGTCAATACCACCCCCAACTGGTGGTCCGACCCCTGCGGTATAAATTCAATCAGGGTGATCTGAACGGATTTGTACCGCAGGGGCGAAAGCATCATCACCTTTTTTGAAAGGGTACGCTTGTTTTTCAGGAGGGTCAGAAGGGCATAATTTTCATGGATATGGATGTTTTTTCGGGTCATCAGTTGTCGCTGTTTTTTTTTCGGCACTGTTAATATCTGTTTATCATCGGTGAAGACCACATCCGAAACTTGAATTTCATACTGGCCAAAGGAGTGAGTCTGACCCGGGAAGAGGCTCACCCGGCTTTGTTTCTCCCCTGCCACCAGGATCAGCCCATGGCAGATCAGCACCAGGATAAACAGGCAGTGAAGGATAAAAAACAGCCAGTTTTTCATTCGGCCTGATCGTTTGGCCAGGGACAGTTGCCGGGCCAGGCTGCAGCAAAGGGCATTTATCAACAAAATTCCGGCGGTAAGACACAACAGGAAAAACCAGACCACCAAGGTGGGATCTGTGGGCCAGGTTGTGGTGAGCCAGTTGAAAATACTGACCTCATTCATTCGAGTGAAGGCCTGCTCATGGGAGATATTTAAAAAGACACCCGCCCCCATGAGAAGGACCAGGAAAACCAGATTGTAAAAGGTGAGGGTCACAGAACTTAGCCGCTGAATCATGGTGTTTTTCCTTAATGATAAAATATCATCCACAAAATAAAAATACCCGGCAGGGTGCCTGTTATTCCCCGGGTGATTTTGTTTCGGGTGAGGCCCGGGGGAAGGTGGCAGACCGCCATGATAAGCAGAAAGAGGATGGAGGCTTTAAAGAACCCCCGGCTCCATTGCCAGGAATCTCCGAACCAGTTCAAACACCAGAGGGAGCCTGCCCATTCACTGACAAGATAAAGACAAGCACCTGCCAAAAGTGTATTTCGTCCCCCCATTAATAAGATTTCGGTATCTTGTTTTCCCAGGAGATGGGCAAGGTATTGACTGGCCCCGTGGACAAGGAAAGCCGCGGTCAGCAACCGGAAATTAAAAAAGATATTGACCCAGAGGTTGCCATACATGAAATAATCGTCATTGAGTCCCATGGGTTTGTCCCATTGTATGAACAGAATCATCAGGGTTCCAAGGCTGTTGAACAGGGAAAATCCGGAAAGGGGGCCGGCATTTTTTTGAAATACCAGGGCCAGGATTCCCATGACACCCACCATATAAATACTGGCTTCAAAGGGACCGAACAAGGGGGGTCTTCCCACGGAAAAGCATATGAAGAAAATGCCGGCAAGGCAGGCCCCGATCCGCAGGAGTAAAAACAGGCCATATATCCGGTTTTGTTTGATTCCTGCGGTGAATAGTTCCAGTATCACAAGTCCTGTGACCACCCGGTAAATCAGTGTGGGGAAATCAATGGTCACCTTTGTCCTCCTCAGCGTTCGTTTTTGTGGGGTTCATGGGGTCGCTTAAAATACTTTCCGGGAAAAATAGTTTTTTCTGCTCATTGATCTTCACAATCCCCAAGGGGATGTCATACAAAGCAGAGATATTTTTTTGTGTCATGGTTTCACCGGCAGATCCTTGTTCCATGATGGTGTTGTTCTTGACCATGATCAGATCATCGGCAAAAAGAGCGGCCATATTGGGATCATGCAGGGTGGCCACAATACTGATTCCCTTGGATCGGCAAAGGGATTTTATGGCAGACAGCAAATGGTATTGGTTGTTAAAATCCAGGTGGTTGGTGGGTTCATCCAGGAGCATGAGGTGTTTTGTCTGGGTTATGGCTCTTGCCAGCAGGCATATCTGGCGTTCCCCTCCTGAGATTTGATTAAAACTTTTCAAGGCCAGGGAACCGGCATTCAAAAAATCCAAGGCCTGTCGGGCTGTTTTAAAATCCGAGGGGCCCGGCCGTTGTGACAGGCGTAAAAAAGGTGCTCTTCCCATGACCACCACATCAATCACCCGGTAGGGAAAGATGTCCAGGTGCTCCTGGGGGACCAGGCTGATCTTCTGGGCAATCTGGTTCTGGCCCATATCCGCGATATCCTGGCCATGGACCAGCACCTTGCCGGAATCGGGGGTTAGTATGTTGTTCAGGCAATGGAGAAGGGTGGTTTTTCCCGAACCGTTTCGTCCCAGGATGGCGCAGAATCGTCCGGAATGAACCTTAAAAGAGATATGCTCCAGCACCGGTACCTGGCGGTAGGTAAACCGAAGATCTTTGCATTCAAGAATTACAGCCATCCGCTTCCCCTGTTTTTAATCATGAGATATCCAAAGATGGGGGCGCCGGTCAGGGCGGTGATGATGCCCACGGGGATTTCAGCCGAAGAGACGGTTCTGGCAAGGGTATCGGCTGCCAATAAAAAAATAGCGCCCAGCAGGGCCGTCATGGGGATCATTCGTTCATGTTCCGGTCCTGCAATGGCCCGGGCCATGTGGGGAATGATCAGTCCGATCCAGGCGATTTGGCCGCAGGTGGCTACCGAGATAGCCACCATGAAAGAACTGGTAACGATGAGCAACCGCCTGAAAAAAGAGGGGCTCAGCCCTAAGGACCTGGCCTGGATATCCCCCAGGGAAAGAATATTCAGCCTGAACCCCAGCAGTATAAAGAGAAGAATTCCCGTCAGGGTAAAGGGTGCCATGACCAGAACATTCTCCCAGGTGACCCGGGACAGGCTGCCCATGACCCAGAAAATGATACTGGGCAATTGCTCATAGGGATCTGAAAAATATTTCAGGATCATGAGCAGGGCGTTGAAAAAAGAGAGGACCACCATGCCGGCCAGCACCAGAATCATCACGGCTTTTATGGCGATCATCCGGGCCAGGGTAATGCTCATGGACACGGCCACAAGCCCGAAACCAAAGGACATGACATGGACCAGATAAAAAGAATCAAAGGGAAGCACCAGACCGAGGGCTGCCCCAAAGGTGCAACCAGCAGAAACCCCTAAAATGTCTGGGGAGACCAGGGGGTTCCGGAACAAGGCCTGGTAAACCGCCCCGGAAATTGCCAGGCCCGATCCCACCAGGATGGCCATGAGGCACCTGGGAACCCGGATCCACCAGAAGACCAACTCCCTGGACAGCAGATCCTTGGCGGTTTCATTGCCTGAAAAAAAATTGATCACCAGAGTGAGAAGGTCGGTCCCGCGGATAAAAACCCGGCCCATGGATACGGATACCAGGAAAAGGATCAAAAGTACCAGGGAAAGGATCAATAGTTTGCCTTTGGGGTTAGCGGATCTCAAAAATATCTCCCACCCGTATGATCCTTTTTATTATCATCGGTCCCATTGAATGGTATCATCCAGGCCTCCCCCCATTTCATCCATTGTTTTTCCGAACAGGACCCTGTGAAATTCATTGGTTTTGTCCAGAAGGTCAATGTCAACAAAATAGTCCGGATAGACACGTTTTGCCAGCCAGAGACTTGCCAGCACAGACAAGGGAGAAGGGAAATCCCAGGGGGACAGGGAGGAAGGGCAGCGAAAGACCTGTTGGGTTGAGATGGCGGTCACCCGGGACAAGGCTTTGTTGGAAAGCCGCTTTGTTTCGCTTCTTTTCATGTGCCGGGACAACACCATGAGGTCCGGATTCCAGCGAAACAGCTGCTCCGGGGAAATATCCTGGAAATAGCCGGTCAGCTCCCCGGATACATTTTCAATGCCGGCAGTGGTAAAAATTTCATGCTGGATCATGTTGCCGGTGGTAGTGCTGAACACCCCTCTGGAAGAGGCAAAATAACCGGTTTTCCGTTTCTCTTGGGGAAGATCTTTGAGCCGTTCCCGGATCAGGTGGAGCAGGTTGTCCATCTGCTGTTCCACGGCCAAAATATTGGTTTCTCCTCCCACGGCCCGGGCAATCAGTTTTAAGGAGAGTCGGATGGTCTGAAAACTTTCCGGCAAAATTACAATGGCGGGAATGTTCAGACTAGCCAGTCGATCCGCCACTTGAAGCCCGTCCTTCTGGGAATAGAGAATCACCAGATCCGGTTCCAGGCTGACCAGGGTTTCAAAGTTGATGCCCATGGATTTGTTGCCGATGCCGGTCACTTGATTTATTTTCGGGAAAACCGCTTTGGACAATCGATCCCGCTTGGAAGAGGTATCAACGCCAATCAGCTTTGGTGCAAGTCCCAGGGAAAGCACACACAAGGTGGCGGGTTTAAAGGTGGTGACAATTTTATTGACCACACCCGGTATCACCACCCGACGGCCGGCCTGGTCCATTACCATGCGGCTGTTCTGTTCCTTGCCAATTGCATTGGGCCCAAAGACATTGATTACAAGGGTCAAAAGAAGAACACCCGTCCACACTCTTATCTTTTGCACCATGATTCCGTCCTTTACCTTTGTTGACAACAGCATATTTCCGCATTACATGGCCATTCAGTTATGATTTTTGGTTCTTTATGTCAAGACAAGATAAAATAATATAGTTAAAAAAACTAAAAGCAACCAATTCTTACAATAAATTTAATTCTGCTGCCTGGGATCTTCCGGTTAGAAGCATGAATAGTTTGTCGTTTCCCTGCCCCTATTTTTTCCGGTTTTTGGCAAAGTCTCTGTGGGAAAATTGAAACAAATCATGGGCAATCTGCCGCAGAGTCGGGGAACAGTCGGCTTTTCGAAATTCCCTGTCAGCGGCAAATTCACGCCAGAAGGGCGGCAAATCGTTCATTCTTGTGACCATGCCCCCCTCCTTGTCTTCGGTGACATAGAGCATGGTTTTGATCCCTGAATTGATGATCCGTGTAAGACACATGGGACAGGGCTCCATTGAAGAGACCAGGACCAGGTTTTTACACTCCCTTGGATTGTTGCCTGTTTTGGATCTGGTTGATTTTTTCATCCGGTCTTCATACCGGTTGAGCAGGTCCATCTCTCCGTGGAGGTCGCTTTTAAAATAGGCGGCATATTGTCGATTCCGGCCATATTCGACTACCTTTCCAGTGGTACTGTCCACAAGACAGGCCCCAATGCCGCCGGAGCCTTCTTTGAGGGATTCCAGGCCACTTTTTATCACCACCAGTCCGTAGGGGTCGTCTCCATAGGCATCATTGATCTTATAGTCCAGAATTCGTTTTTCGAGGGCGGCCAGTTTTATTTGTTTATTTGGTCTTTTGGGGTTTACCAGGGTTTCATCGCATTTTGCCAGGGGGATGAAGACAAAAAAAAGCATCACCAGAAAGGCAGAAAAGATTTTTTTTTTGATGTTCATCACGCCTCCCAGTACACTAAGGCAGACAGGTTGCCGGCGGGCCAGACCACTCGATCTCCCTCACGGGTGAGGTTTTCTTTGAGCAGGTCCTTAAGAAAGGGATCGTGTTCGGTATTGTCCCCAAGGGCCAGCCGGTTTTTCAGCTCAGCCAAGGCGGCTTCAAAACTGTCATGGTCCCAGCCGGGCCATGATCCGTCGGTCTCCATGATCACATCGGGGTAGATGTCCATTGCCAGCAGGATATTATAGGCAATCTGGAAATTGGGGCTGTCATAGGGCTGACCAAACACCCGTGTGGCGGCCTTTGCCATAATGGCATCAGCAAAGGGGGCTCTCAACACCATGATGCACCCCTTGGTGGCGGTGGCTGTCATTTTATTCACAAAGAGTTCAAATTCTTTTACCCCGTACATGGAATGGGATGCCAGGACATAATCATGGAGGGGCATGGTATCTTTTGGCCAGGTGCCGGTGACAATGTCAATGTTGGTGATTTTTTTGTTTTTAATTTTCTCCCTTAACACCTGCTGCATGGCCGGTGAGGGATCCAGGGCGGTGACCTTTGCGGCGTGGGGGGAGGCCAAAAGGGACCATTTGCCCGTGCCAGCTCCTATGTCCAGGAGAGTTGACCCGGGATTTTTTCGTAATTTGCGAACCAGAAAATCCCGGGATGAATCCGGCTTGGACCAGCGGTCCTCCACCATTTTGTCAAATTGTCCGGCCTTATGTTCCCAGAAATCGTCCGATTGGTTTTCTGGTTGGCCTTCTTCCTGGCCGTGTGCCTGACCTTGGACCGCAGGTTTTGTCTGGTCTTGCTTTTTTGGGGCAAAGGCCTGGGACTGAATCTCTGAAAGCTGTTCCCATAGGGTCTGCCAATGTGTCAGTTTTTCCATTCGTTGTCCTTTGTTGGTTTAGGTGCCTGGGGCGCGGCGTTTTTTAAAAGGGGAACACAGATCTTCCGGTCGACACCGTCACCGACACTGAAAACTCGTATGGGGGTGTCATAGGTGGCTTCCAGAAGAGCCTGGGTCAATACCTGGTCTGGATTTCCCACCCCCTTCAATGATTTGTTTTTGAGAATCCCCACCTTGTGGGCCGATAAAAAGGCATGGTCGGGAAAATGGGAGGCCATGATAATGGTCATGCCCTCCTTTGACAGGCTGTCCACCACTTCCAAAATTTTGATCTGGTTCCCGAGATCCAGGTGGGAGGTGGGCTCATCCAATAGCAGCACCCTGGGCGACTGGGTCAAGGCCCTTGCAATGAGCACCATCTGCCACTCCCCGCCCGACAGGCGGTTGCAGGGCCTTTTGGCCAGGTGGGCTATGCCCAGCTTTTCCATGGCCGACGCTGCATGGTGCCGGTCGGTCGTTGAGGGAGAAGAGGCCATGCCGATCCGTGAGGCACGTCCCATGACCACGATATCCGCCACGGAAAAGGGGAAGGCTGAAACAAGGCTCTGGGGGACGAATCCCAGCAGTTTGGCAATTCTTCCCGAAGGCAATTGCCCCAGATTCTCCCTGTCCAGAAGCACCCTTCCGGTGGGGGAGGACAATAGTTGGGCAATACACTTGAGCAGGGTGGATTTTCCCGAGCCATTGGGCCCAAGCAGGCAGAAAACCTCTCCTGGGTCCAGATTAAAATTGATATGTGAAAAGATTGGGTCTTGCGTTGTAAACCCGAAGGAAAGATTTTCAATTTTTATGCGGCCGGTCATCTTTCATCCTGTTTTCTGGGTTTTTCTGAGCAAAAGGGCAAACACAGGGGCTCCGAAAATGGCGGTTAAAATACCAATGGGAATTTCCGTCACAAGGGCTGTCCTTGCAATGGTATCAACGGTTACCAGATAGGCGGCGCCGATGAGCATGGAGATGGGCAGCAGATATTTGTGGTCGGGTCCCACAATGAGGCGGCCGATATGGGGAATCATGATGCCGATCCAGCCGATGATCCCGCTGATGCACACCGCAGATGCCGTGGCAATGGTGGCAGAGATAATGATCAGGGTTTTCAGGGTTTCCGTGTTGACCCCCAGGGATTTTGCATCTTCTTCTCCCATGGCCAGCAGGTTGATTTGCCACCGGACCATGAGAAGGGAGGTTATGCAGGTGATGAAAATCGGGGCGGTGATCAACAGGTCCTTGGAGGAGACATGGTTCAGAGAGCCCAGGAGCCAGAAAACAATGGCCGGCATTTTGTTCATGGGATCGGCAATATATTTTAAAAATGAGGTCAGGGCAGAAAAAAGTGATCCCACCACAATGCCGGAAAGCACCAGCATGAGAATGGGAGTGGTTTTGTATACCCGCGACAGGGCATAGGTCATGCCCACCGAGGCAAGGCCGAATAAAAAGGAGACCAGATGGATGAGCCATAGATTGTCAAACAGCAAAATGGCAAGGGCTGCGCCAAATCCCGCCCCCGATGCAACCCCGAGGATGTGGGGGCTGACCAGAGGATTCTGGAACACTCCCTGGAAGGATGCCCCGGAAATGGAAAGGGCCGCTCCCACGAGAACCCCTGCCAGAATCCTGGGCAGCCTCACATCCATGACCACGGAATAGGCGGTGGCCGACCAGTCCTGGTCCAGGGGCAGGATGGTGGAACATAATATTTTTAATACCGTGGCAAAGGGGATGTTAACCCGGCCAAACCCCAGGGAACCGAGGACCGCCAGAACAAGCAGGATCATAAAGAGGGTAATCCAGGTTTCCGGTGCCAGGGGGGAGGATTCTTTGATGGGTTTTCGGCTGTTATCCTTTATTTTTAATCCCCGTCATCATCTTAAATTCATAAGCTCCCGTTAAAATATCACGGGCCTGCTGGTCACTCAGGTCAAATTGGAAGATTTCGTTATAAAATTTTTTGACCAGGTCTGGTACACAGATATCTTTAAACCGTTCAGGATTGGCAATGCTGGCCAGCCACAGGGGAAAAATCACCGCCGATTCCATGGTAGGTCGGTTAAAAATAAACACCCCGGCCGGCTGGGCATAGATATGATTATTTTGAACCGCTGTTATATGACGCCATTGGGGATCGTTGATGATGTCTTTTGACGTTCCGTAATTGATCACCAGAATGTCCGGGTTCCATTCCAGCACCTGTTCCATGGAAATTTCTCCCAAACCCGCATGGAGCCCGACCCGTTTGCCGATGGTGATAACGCTCTTGGCGGCATTCAGGCATCCGGCCAATTCGATGCGTTCCTGCATAAAGGTGTCCCCCCCCAGGGTCACCAAATGGCTGGGGCTGTAGCCCTGAAACACGCTTTTGCGCTGGGAGGCCGGGATATCCCCGGTTCTTTCTGTCACAAGGGTGATGATCCGTTCCAGAAAGGCAACATAGCTTTCGGCCCTTTCCGGGGTATTGAAAACATATCCGTAAAACCGGATTTCCCGTTTCATATCTGCAATCCCGTCCCCCATGCTGTCTTCCAGAAATGCCACTGGAATGCGGGTTTTATCAAGGACGATCCGGCCATCCAGGTCCCCTGCAATGGCGATGTCCGGGTTTGACTGGATCAGCTCTTCCACATTGATGCTGCCCGAGGTGGTTCGGGGGCCGGGAAGATGCGCAATTTTCGGGTACATTTCCCGGACCAGTTTTGACATTTTAAGCGTGTTGGTCACGGCACAAAGCTTGTCCTGGACTCCCAGTATAAAGGCCACCTGGCCCGTGGGGCCCCCCAGCAGGGCAATGCGAAGTATGGGATCTGCCACGTCAAAGCTGCGGCCCTTCATGTCGGTAATGGTCCGGGAGGCTTTCCCGGTAATTGTTTCCGCCTTTTTGGGGGTAAGATAGAGCCGGGAAAAAACGAATAGAAAAAAAGCGGATAAAACCAGCCAGAAGATTCTTTTTTTTGTCATATTGGGTAAGCGCTTTTAAAATTTGGGACCATAAAATCAATTGAATTTTGATTTTATGGTCCCAATGGTTTTTGTCTGGATATGTATTAAAAGGTGAAGGACATTCCCGCCAGAAAACTTCTGCCCGGTGTTGGGCCATGGCCTTCCTCGTAATTTTCATCAAAGAGGTTTTTGACTTCAATGAAAAGATCGGTGGACATTTTGGGGGTTAATGAAAATTCCTGGTTCAGTTTCAAATTGCACACGATGAAATCATCTACTTCATAGGCCTTGTCATCGTCATATTCGATCTGCTCCCCTGTGTAGATGGTCTGGAAGGAAGCGGACAATCCAAAGTCAAAGGCATATCGAAGATCCAGGGTTGCCTTGTGGTCGGGGAGGTATTCCGCATCTGTTTCAGGGCTTGTGCTGGTTCGTTTTTCCTTTGAGGAGAGATAGGTATATCCCAGGCCGATATCCAGCCGCCAGGGGGTCTTGATGCGGAGAGTGGTTTCAATCCCCTGGATCTTGGTTTCCCCTGCATTTATGTTTTCATCGTTGGCGTCTTCTATAATTCTGTCTTCTATGTCATTGTAAAAAACAGCCCCGGAAAGGGTAACCATGTCACCAAATTGTTTCTCCCCGCCGATCTCATAGGCAATGGTTTGCTGGGGGTTGAGACTGTCGTTCCCGCCGGAAAGATCAGAGTACAGCTCCTGCATTGTGGGGAATCTTGTTTTTTTGCCCACAGATGCATAGAGGTTGAAAGCTTGGGTCACCTCATAGGCAAGGCCTGCCTGGGGATTCCAGGAATCTGATTTGCCCCGGACATACCCGTCATAGTTTTTGATCGGATCATGGACATCATAGCTGACGCCGGCCTTGAGGATCAGTTTCTCAAAAAGTTTGATTTCATCTTCAATCCCATAGGAGTAAATATCGGTTTCATACTCTTCTTCCGGCTGAAGTCCCTCATCTGCCCAACCATTGATAACGCTCAGGGTGGTGGCATCATAATAATCCTGGGCAATATGGTTGTCCTTCATATAAGAGATTCCCATTTTAACCAGGCTGGCGTCACCGAAATCCAGGTATGCCTGGACCTCGCCTCCCAGGGTATAGTCGTCATAGGAGCTTTCCTGGAACCATTTTTTGGAAGTGGTGTGATCGTCATCCCAGCTTACATCCTTGATGGTATCGTTGTGATCCACATAATAGATCCTAGATTTCATGGTCAAGATATCGGTGAAATCATGTTCCCCCACCAGATTTAAATGCCATTGTTTCCATTCGTCAAATGCCCAGTATCGAGAGGAATCTGTGGGTTGGCCTTTCTCATTGTCATGGTAGTCAAAGGAAAGGTAGAGCTTGGAGGTGCTGTCATATTCATATCCGATTTTTGCGTTAAGGGTATGATCCTCATAATAACTTAAATCCCGGGTACCCCCGTCTTCATTGTATTCTGTCCCCAGCCCGGTTCTGTCGTTGCTGGGATCAAAATCATCGGACAGTTCAAACCCGTCGGATTTTCGAAGACTGCCAGATATCCAATAATTGAAACTGCCAACAGAGGATCCATGGTTCAGTATATAGTTCTGGGTATTGTTTTCTCCAAACGAGGTGGACACATTGGTATAGGGTTCTTTACCACCTTTTTTGGTAATGATGTTGATGACCCCGCCCATGGTGTTCGATCCGTATAATACGGAAGATGCCCCTTTGACGACTTCTATTTTGGCAATGGTCTCCACGGGAATCTGGCTTAAATCCAGGGACCCGTTATAGGAGACATGGGCGGGAACGCCGTCAATCAGAACTTTTACATCCTTTTGATCAAAGCCCCGAAGTGTCAAACTTGCCTGGCCCTTTTTACCGTTTTGGACATCCACACCCGGGACCATTTCCAGGGCCTGGGCCGCTGACTGAGCCCCCTGCATTTTGATGTCCTCCATGGTGACCACATCGGTGGTGGTAATTTTGTCGGCTTTGTCTGATTTTCCAATCACCATCACCTGGCCCAGGTCAAATACCTGGCTTTCCTCTTGTGTGGTTGTCGACTCGTTTTGTGGATCTTCTGCCAGCACAAGACCGGCAGGTATTGCCATTAAAAAAATCAAATAGATTAATACACGGGTAACAGATTTCATAGTCTCCTCCTTAAACGCACTCAATTAACACTCAGTTTCAATACGAATTATGCTCGGTATAGTTATCTTGTAGCTATTTGTCAACATTTGTTAAAAACATTTGTTAAAAATTATTTAAATTACCAATATCTACCAAAAATAACATAATTTTCCTGTGAACTTGGAGTGGTTTACCCAATCAACCCTTGGTCGTGTTCGCTGTAATATGATTCTTCCAGGAGCGCTATTGGATAATTATTGCTTTTGTGGTAATAAGGAGTTGTTTTTTGTCTGCATGGAGAAGTGAATAGAAATCTACTTGACAAAAATAACCAGAAATAATATTCGGTTTTTTGAAAAATGACACATGGGGATAGCATGGATATTCGAAAAGGGATGGGGGGGTGTTTTAAATTTTTTTGCCTTGTGGCAATCTTTTTTTCATTTGCGGCAATCGCTCTGGCGGATAAGCGGATTGAAAAGGACCTTGACGATAACGGACAGATAGATCAGGTGCTCATTTACAGTGATGCCGGAATCATATTGCGGGTTGAGACTGATGCCGACCATGACGGGTTTGCTGAAAAAAAACAATTTTATGAAGCTGGCAAATTGGGAAGGATTGAAAGGGACACGGCCGGGGATAAAAAGAGTGACACCATTGATCGTTTCAAAAACGAGAAAAGAACCCTTCAAGAGAGGCTGGACCCGGACGGGAACCTGGTTCAGACCTCTTTATTTGATGAAAATGAACAGATTTATCTGATGAAAAAAGATACCACCCGGAACCGCCACTTTGATATCCAATATTATTTTACCAATGGCATTCTGGTATCTTCCACCCGGGATACCAATGACAATGAAAGGGTCAACATCTGGACACTTTTTGAAAATCAACTGCCCACCCGGCAAAAACAGGATGAAGATGAGGACGGTGTCATGGATAAAATTCTGACCTTTGATGCCGTGGGAGACTTGAAACAGATATCTAAAGATCCCTATGGAAAGGGAAAATACAAGAGCATCGGGTTTTATGAAAAGGGGGAGATCAAGCGGCAGGAACGAGATAAAAATGAAGATGGAAAGCCGGATACCATAACGGTGTTTGAGCGAGGGCTTCCCCGGGAACAAAAAACAGACACCAATTTTGACGGACGCTTTGATGTGGTGACCCGCTTTTCAAACAGCCTGATGGTGAGCCAGGAAAAAGACACCAATTTTGATGGTGCATCGGATTATTTTGCTAGTTTTGATGGAAATGGGCAGCTTGCAAAAACCCGGGAAGCAACCAAGGAAAAACAAAAGATTGACCGGATAAGGTTCTACAAGGCCGGGAAACTTTTTCGGGTTAAATCGGACAATGACGGCAATGGTTTCTTTGAAACGGTTTCCACCATTAAAAATGATAAAATCATTAAAAATTTCATAGATAAAAACCAGGACGGCAGCGCTGATATGGAAGTTTTTTTTGATAAAAGTCAGGAAAAAACACGCCTCATCAGCGATTCGGATTTTGACGGTAAAAAGGATGTCTGGCAGTTTTATCAGGACAATAAACTTTCCAGGGTCGAGAAAGATGAAAACAAGGATGGCCAGGTAGATTGTGTGGAGCACTACAATCAGGCCGGGATGCTGGAAAAAATAGAAGAAAAAAGCCAGGGAAAAACCCTTCTCACCTGGTTTTATGACAGCAGGGAAATTCCCATCCGGGGGGAAGAGGACAAAACTTGCGACGGGAAAATTGAGATCTGGTACCTTTATGAAAACGGGGTCTTAAAGCAGGTGAGAGAAGATACCAACGGGGATGGTAAGCCGGATCTGTGGGAAGAATATGATGATACACAGGCCATCGTGAAAAGGGAGAAGGATCTTGATTTTGACGGGGTGCCTGATTTTACTGATATGAATGAACCAACTGAAACAGGAAGCTGATCAGCCGGAGGCGTTATGCTGGAAATTTTATCAAAGGGCGGGATGTTGGTGATTCCCATTGTGTTTTGTTCTGTCCTGGTGTTTGGAATTTTTTTTGAACGGATCATTCGGTATGCCATCAACCGAAGCCGGGGAAAGGATATCGAGAACAAAGTGGCACGTCTCATGGAAGCCGGGGACACCCAGGCGGCCCTGGCACTTTCCCAAAAAAGCAATTCTCCCATGGGCAGGGTTTTGACCAAGGCTATCGGGGCCAAAGATTTGAAAAACCGGATGTTGGAATCGGTTATTGTCAATGCCGTTGAAACGGAAGTCAGGGAGTTGTCCGCCTATCTTCAAACCCTTGCCACCATTGGAAATATTGCCCCCTTACTGGGGCTTTTGGGCACCATTATCGGGATGATAAAGGCCTTTATGGTGATCCAGCAGATGGGGGGCAAGGTCAATGCGGCTGTTCTTGCCGGCGGCATATGGGAAGCCATGCTGACCACGGCCCTGGGGCTTGTTGTGGCACTGCCCACCATGGTGGCCCATAGTTATCTTCTGTCCAGGGTGGAAACCTATGAGGCCAGACTCCGGGACGGATCTGTTGCTTTCTTAAAGGCCATTGCCAAAAGGGTTTGATATGCTGGAATTTAAACAAAAAAAGAATCCATACCAGATCCAGGCCCCACTGACCTCCCTGATTGATATTGTCTTTTTGCTGCTGATCTATTTTATGCTGACCACCAATTTTATTGTGGAAGAGGGAATCAAGATCAAGCTTCCCAATGCCAAGGCATCTGCTCCCCAGGTAAAGCAGGAAATCACCATTTTTGTGGACAAAGAGGGGGCTACCTATATTGCAAATGTCCAGATTCCCATTGATCAGCTGTACACCAAGATTAAACAGATGATCAACAATGAAACGGACCGGCTGGTGGTGGTAAAGGCCGATCGAACCGTGGTCTTGAACAAGGCGGTCCGGGTGATGGATATTGCCAAGGCCGCGGGCGCTTCCAGGCTTTGTCTGGCAACGGAAAAAGGGCTGTAACCCTGTCGTGGAAAAGAGGGGCAAACGACCCAATTTCCTTCTCTGGGGATTTATCCTCATCTCCCTGGTTGTCCATCTCCTTGTTTTTTTTCATGCGGCAGGCATTTATGAGAGCCGGGCAATTTCCTATATTGAATTGTCCATGCACCCCCTGGACAAACCCGATGTCCGAAAAATTCCCAGACCCAGGCGTCGGGAGAAAGCTCCCAAGGCAGCAGCAATAAAAACGGTTCAGGTGAAAAAGGTTCATATTCCCAACATTCAGGTGACGGCGATGGAAGACCCCAAACTACAAAAAGATTTTGAACGGATTGATCTTCCGCAATTACCGGGCCCCATGGATGTTGCAGGATTTTCTGTGCCTGGGTTAACCATTGCCAATGGTATGGCCAAGGTTACGGTCCATGAAGCCCCGGTTGAATTTATCAATGCCAAAGATTATTTTGAAATGCTTCATTTGCGGATATATAGTTTTAAGCGATATCCGGAATCCGCCAGATCAAACCACATTGAGGGAAGGGTCAAAGTTCAGTTTGTGTTGTCAGCCGACGGAACCCTCACGGATATAAAAATTCTTAAAAGTTCTCGGCACAAACAACTGGATGAGGCAGCAATTGAGGCCATTCAAAGGTCGGCACCCTTTCCAAGGCCGCCGAGCTTTATTTTCAAGACGCCTGTAACGTTAAGGATCGATATCCTGTTTGAACTCGCATGACGCCATAAACCAAAGGCAAACCATTAAATATAAAAGCAAAGGAAATGATTATGAAATACCTGGTCTGCATAGATGATACTGATATGCCCGGGACCAAGGGAACGGGGTGGCTGGTCCAGGAGATGTGTGAACAGATTGAAACCCTTGGGGGAAACTGTTCTAGCATAAGCCGCCACCAGCTGTTTGTCCATGAGGATATCCCCTATACCTCCCACAATTCGTCCATGTGTTTTGAAATAAACCTGGAAAACCAGACCATGGAACCCATCATTTCCTATATGGCCAATTTTCTTGAAACCCGGTCCCAAAAAGGGTCCGATCCCGGGCTCTGTGTGGCAAAGCTGGA
>CAYWNB010000006.1:0-14720 GCA_964459195.1 uncultured Desulfobacula sp. | reverse complement strand
TTGAAACCCGGTCCCAAAAAGGGTCCGATCCCGGGCTCTGTGTGGCAAAGCTGGACAAGGCCCTTGGCCAAAAAGAGCTGATTGCCTTCGGGAAAATGGCCAAACAGGCAGTGACCTCCAAGGCTGCGGCCTATGACCTTGCCTGGAAAACCGGGATTCATCTGTCAGAACACGGGGGAACCGGAGACGGGGTTGTCGGAGCTGTTGCCGGGGTTGGTTTAAGGCTTTCCGGTAATGACGGAAGGTATCGGGGATGGTATCACCTTGGGCGGCCGGGCAGTGTTGTAAGGGTGGACAAACTGTGTCAATTCCCCTTTATTGACCAATTGGTTACCAAATCTGGAACCATACTCCTTCCTGATCTGTCTGTTTCCATTGGATCGGAAAAAACCAAAACCGTCCGAATGGACAGCAGACAGGTGGTGGTGGTGTTAAAAAATGAAGAAATGGAAAAAACAGGCATAGAATACCGGACCATCACCAAGCAGGAAGCCAAGCAATATTAGAATCAAGCAATATTAGAAATTCCCCGGACTTTACAGCCCGGGGGAAGTTTTAATTTGATAAATCCAGATACGCCGGATTCAAGGATCATCTCCAGGGGGTTAGAATTTTACTCTCATTCCCACATAGGCAGTCCGCCCGGCCTGGGGAAATCCATAGCTTTCCTCGTAATTTTCATCAAAAAGATTGTCCACCCCGGCATACACAAACCACATGTTTTTGAGCAGATTCTGCTCAAGCTTCACATCCACGATGGAAAAATCATCCAGCTTTCCCTGGATATAATTCGTGTTATAAATATACTGATCCTTTAAATACATAAAGCTTGCGTAGGCCGTCAGTCCAAAATCAAAGGTATAATTGGCGTCAAGGGTTATTTTATGCTTGGGCCGGTATTCCAGCTCATCCACAAGAGATCCTGCTGATTCGTCCGTTGCATCCAGATATGAATACCCCAGACGGATCAAACCGGTTTCCAAAAATGTCTTGGCGATAGTTGCTTCAACGCCCTTAAACTGATATTCATCATCGTTTTGATATTTGTCGTTTCCAGTAATCGGGTCGGTTTTCTTTACAATATAATTTTCCACATTGTTTAAAAAGAATGCCAGGTCCGCCGTCATCTCCCAGGGCAGTTCCTGGGTAATGCCTGCTTCGAAATTATCAGATGTTTCCGTTGTCAGCTCGCTGTTGCCCTCTGTTATGTCGTAGAGATTTCTAAGGGAAGCAAACCGGATTTTTCTGGCATAGGAGGTCCTGAGGCGTGTGGTTTGCGTGAGATCATAGGACAATCCCAAAAGATAGCTGCCGTCGTCATCATCGGCCCCCTCATCTTTTTTTTGCCAGTGATGGCTGTACCCTGCAACAAGACCCAGTTTTTCAAAAAGAGTTACATCATATTCAACCGCCAAAGAATAGAGTTCTATTTCATTGGTAATTGAATGGTCAACCCTGTTCCCCTTTTTGTCAATGCTGTATCCCACGGAATCATACTCGTCTCGTTCGCCGCTTGCGGAAAGGGCAAGTTTTCCATAGGTATTGTAATCAAAGGTTCCTTGGAGGGTTGCCCCTTTTATAAGGGTCTCATCTGTCGTGTCGTAGCTATTTTTTTGGGTGATGGTACTATAGGTATCGTCATCATACCGGGTTTTGTCTTCTTCGTTTTTGTTGACAAATCCCCAGGCTCTCATGCCGAAGACGCCGCCGGGATCATATCCCATAGAAATCTGGCCGAAGTTGTTTTTATAATCTTCCACCCGTTCATATTTGGGGCTTTTGGAAAAGGTATCCTTTTTGTCGTCTATGGTTGAGGGGGGTTTTCCGTAATCCCCTGCGCCGGTGCCGAAGGAAACACCGAAGTTCAAATCTTCTCCTGCTTGAAACCCTGCATTTGCATAAAGATTTTTACGCTCATAATCAGAGTTTTCTCTTACCCCGCCATCTTCTTCGGAAGTGGGGGTAAAATCCCGGGACATTTGGAATCCGTCGGATTTTTGTTTGTTGGCCGAAACAAAAAAATCCACTCGCTCATTTCCGCCGGACAGATCTGCACTTGCATCGGAATTGCCCCTCTCGTCAATATCTGCTGACGCATTCCCGCTGAACCCCGGTGTTCCTTTTTTGGTGATAATATTGATGGCGCCTCCCAGTCCTCCCTGGCCGTAGAGTACTGAATGGTTGCCATAGTTCACTTTGATTTTTGCAATTTTTTCCACAGGAATGGTGGCCGGATCAAATTGTCCGTCATAGGTCGAGTTAAAGGGGATCCCGTTTAGCAGAAGCACAACGTGGCGGGACCGAAGTCCCCTGATATTGACCCTTGGGATTCCCTGGGCCCCTTTCCGGACATCCAAACCGGGCAAGAGTTCCAGGGCTTTGGCCAGGGTTTTTACATTTCGAAGTTCAATATCCTTGGCCGTAATCTGACGAAGGGTGCCAATGGATTCCACGCCCCTCTCATCCGGGGCGGTTACCACCACCTCTCCCAGGGTATAGATGTTGTCCGTTACCCCAGCCTCTTCTGCAGCCTGGACCTGGGTCAGGCCCAGGCTGATTGATAAAAATAAAAATGCCCTGAAAAGTTTCTTTACCATTTTTAAAAATGCTCCTTAAATTTAATTTGATTAAAATATAACATTGGGTATCAATCACAGCTATCCGTTTTTGTCAAATAATTGTTGCTTTTGTATCAATTCATGCTCTATAAGTGTAAAATTTTCTAATATGAACCATAACGAACTATTCCAAACGGCATAAAAGAATTAATTATGGGACAATCCCTTGGAAAATCAAAAAACAAGATAAGCCGGGTGGTTTTTTATCTGGTTGTTCTGGGATCTCCCCTGGGTCTCATCTTTTTATCTGTTTTTTTGGGTCGGTATCCCATATCCATTTCAGATATCTTCAGGGTTTTGCTCTCTTTGATCCGTGATCAAGGGGTGAATGAGATCCATTCTTCCATCCTTGTCCATGTCAGACTGCCCCGGGCAATCCTGGCGGCTTTGGTGGGGGGAAGTCTTGCTGTCAGCGGGGCCGCCTTCCAGGGGGTGTTCCGAAACCCCCTGGTCAGTTCGGGCATGCTGGGGGTCAGTTCCGGTGCAGGATTTGGTGCTGCCCTGGCCCTTATCCTGTTTAATAATTTTTTTTATGTTTCCCTCTTTTCCTTCGGGTTTGGACTTGTGGCCGTGTCCCTGTGTTTTTTCATCGGCCGGATAACGGGTGGTTCCCGGCAGGCGGTTACCCTTGTCCTGGGCGGCGTCATTGTGGGGTCTGTTTTTTCAGCGCTGATTTCCTTTCTGAAATATGTGGCAGATCCCTATGATGAACTGCCGGCCATTGTGTTCTGGCTCATGGGAAGTCTTTCCCGGGCGGATTATTCCATGATTTTGCTTGCCGGCATTCCCATGGTGCTGGGGTCTTTTGGCCTGATGGTCATCAGATGGCATTTAAATGTTCTTGCCATGGGGGATAAACAGGCGCATTCCCTGGGCCTTAATGTCAATTTAAACCGGGGGTTTATTATTGTCTGCGCCACCCTGGCCACGGCGGCTGCTGTCTGTGTCAGCGGGGTTATCGGGTGGATAGGGCTTGTGGTGCCCCACATGGGCCGGATGGTGATCGGCAATGACAACAAGGACCTCATTCCGGTCTCTTTTTCCATTGGTGCCTGCTTTTTAATTATTGTGGATATTTTAAGCCGGATGATCAGCACCAGTGAAATGCCCCTAGGTATCTTAACCGCACTGGTCGGCGGCCCGTTTTTTATTTATCTGTTAAAGAAGACAAAGGGCAGGGAATGGTAAACAAGGAAACAACTCCATGCTGACCCTTACAAATGCAGAATTTTCCCATGGGCAAAATCTTATTTTCAAGGCGGTGAATTTAACCGTTTCCAGGGGAGAAACATTTTGTCTCCTGGGCCCCAACGGATGTGGAAAAACCACCCTCATCGACTGTATCCTCGGGTTCCATAAACTAACCCAGGGGCAGATTTTCCTGAAGGATGATGTTGTCGGCACGCTTTCCCCCAGGCAAATCGCCCGGATCATGGCCTATGTTCCCCAAACCCACACCCTCCATTTTTCTTTTTCAGTGCTGGATATTCTCCTTATGGGCAGGACCCCCTATACCCCCTTTTATTCCTCGCCCGGGGCTGCTGATATAAAACGGGCGGAACAACTGCTGGATTCTTTGCATCTCGCCCATTTAAAGCACCGTGATTACACCCGGCTCAGCGGCGGGGAGCGCCAGCTGGTGATGATTCTGAGGGCATTGATCCAGGAGACACCTGTGATTGTCATGGACGAACCCACGGCCCATCTTGATTTTAAAAATGAACTTATGGTGCTTGAAACCATTGTAAATCTCATCAAGGAAAAGGGAATTACCCTGGTCATGGCCACCCATTTTCCCAACCATGCCTTTTATTTTGAAAATGCCGGTATTCCCGTGAAAGTAGGGTTTATGAACCAGCAGCAACTGCATTTGGCAGGGTCTCCTTCCCAGGCATTAACCCAGGAAAATCTTGCCTATTTTTATGGGGTCAAGACATCGGTGATTTCCCAGACCCTTCCCGGAAGAGGGACCCTAAAACAGATTATCCCCCTGCACACCATGGAAAACGATCAATGAAATTATGTTATTGGCTCGCCTTTATTTGCGTTAATTTACTGATTCTGATTGTTCCGGCTTTCTCCGGTACCCCTATTTCTGATACCCCAGCAATTGTTGTCAAAGACTATACGGGCAATCGTCTGACCCTTGATAGGCCAGTTTCCCGCATTGCCTGCCTCTATGCCTTTAGCGGTCATGTGGTTACCATGCTGGGCCGGGGGCAGGATATGGTTGCCGTGGTCAAGGGGTTGAAAAAAGACAAGCTTTTGCATCAGATTGTCCCGGGGGTTCAGCAATTGCCGGTGGTTTCCTCCGGCGGTATTATTCATATAGAAGCATTGCTCAAGACCCGGCCTGATCTCGTTTTTCTCAAGCCGGAAACGGCAAAGATAAAAGCAGAGCTTAAAAAGCTGGCCCGGTTCAAGCTTGCCTATTTTGTAGTCGGTTACAATAATATGGCCCAGCAGATGGAGACCATAGAAATGATGGGCAGGGCCATTGGCTGCCATGAAAAGGCATTGGCCTATACCCGCTATTACAGGGCCATGATCGATCGGGTTCGATCCAGAACGAAAGGGATTGCCGAGGAAAAAAAAGTTCGTCTCTACCACGCCATTAACGAGCCCTATCGAACCGATGCAAAAGGCACCATTGAAGCAGACTGGACTCAAGCCTGCGGTGTCATCAACGTATCGGTTGAAGCAGGGTTGGCTGGCCATGGAAATAAAAAATTTGCAGGCATTGAGCAGATTTTGCTCTGGAATCCCGGGGTGGTCATTGTCAACGAATCCTTTGCGAATCAATTGATTATAGGGGATAAAAAATGGGCTCCCATTCGAGCGGTTCAGGATAAAAAGGTGTTTACCATCCCCGTGGGTATTTCCCGGTGGGGACATCCCGGAGGACTTGAAACCCCCCTGGCGATTCTCTGGACGGCAAAGACGGTCTACCCGGAACTTTTTCAGGATATCGACATGAAACAGGAAGTCAGGGCGTTTTATAAACAATTTTTTAATATCAACCTTGAATACAGGATGCTGGATAAGATCCTCAATGGAAAAGGCATGCGCCTGGATAAACAGGCGTCTTGAGAAAAGGGTTCCATGGGAAAAACATGAATTGATATTTCCCAGAGAAAGGCTATCAACAAAGAAACTTGGGAGCTCAATAAAAATATTTTGACGGACACGCCCCAGGGGGTTATGGTTGGTTTTTATACGTGTGAAGGGGAATAAACCATATGGCGGATATGCTGGTCAGATTATACGATATTATAGAGGTTGCCCCTCTGTTAAAGGGGCTTGGGGATAAAAAGATTTTAATCCGCAGGGCCAGAGCCTGCGAGAAACACCTAATTGTCCAGTGGGTAGGGGACTTGTTCAGTGATGGCTGGGCAAGTGAATGTGAGGTTGCTTTCAGTCATCATCCGGTTTCCTGCTTCATCGCCACTGAAGCGGGGGGAATTTTGGGCTTTGCCTGTTATGACAGTGCGTGCAAGAATTTTTTTGGTCCCACCGGTGTTACCAAGGAGAAACGGTGCCATGGAATCGGCAAGGCCTTGTTATTGTCCTGTCTTCACTCAATGGCGGCCAACGGATATGCCTATGCCATCATTGGCGGAACAGGCCCCGCCGACTATTACGCCAAGGCCATCGGGGCGACAAAAATAGAGGGGTCCACCCCCGGAATTTACGGTGATAAATTGACAAAAAAAACAGCGAAAAAGCTGGATGCAGGTGAGGATTAGAAATCTGGTTCCCCGATTCAGGAAAGGCAAAAGTGAATAGAATTTTAGACCAACTGCAAAAACCTGGCTGATATCATGCCGTCAGATCCGTCATTCAAAATTTTGGAAAGGAAATATTTTCCGGGACTTTTTGTTTATGGGATTATATACTGCCCATTTTTAACCATAGAGAATGGAGGCTGGAATCTGTTGATTCTGTTTAAAAGGAGTTATATTTATGAAAAAAATAGTATTGATTATCCTGATTAGTTTAATGATGCTGCCGGCAGCAAATGCAAAGATTGTGGCAAAAGTAGGCACCCTTGAGATTACGGATAAAGATGTTGACACAAGATTAAAACAACTTCCACCCCAGTACAAAGCCTCCTACGCCTCGGAGGCGGGCCGGAAAATGCTGGTGGAACAGCTTGTTCAGGAAAAACTCATTTATCTCCAGGCCAGAAGCGAAAATTATGACACCAATGCCCTGGTGCTAAAACAATTGGAGAAGACCAAACAACGTCTAATGGTCGGACAATACATAGGCGATGTCTTTAAAAAGATCCAGGTGACCGAAGATGAGTTGAAAACCTATTATGATAAAAATAAAGCCATGTTTGTTCAAAAAGAACAGGTCAAGGCAAAGCATATTCTTTTCAAAACCCAGGAGGAGGCCGTGGCCGCTAAAGCGCGTATTCTAAAAGGCGAATCTTTTGAAGATGTTGCCCGAGAGCTCTCAATTGGGCCCAGCGCCACAAAAGGCGGGGACCTGGGCTGGTTTGAAAAGAAACAAATGGTGCCCGAATTTGCCAACTCAGCGTTCAGCTTGGCAATAGATGAGATAAGTGATCCTGTGAAAACTCAATTTGGGTATCATATTATCAAGGTAGATGAAAAAAAAGCAGCCGGGATCAACTCTTTTGCCGACGCCAGGGCTGAAATGGAAAGGACGCTCACAGGGAACAAACAAAAAGAAAGTATGGAAGAAGTCATTAGAAAAGTGAGAGAAGAAAATCCCGTAACAACCTATTAATGGGATTTGTCCTTGAAATATGAGATTACCGATAAAAAAAGAGGCTGATTTTGGAAAATAAAGCAAGGATTACCCTGGTGATTGGCGGGTGCAGGAGCGGCAAAAGCCGTTTTGCCCTGGATGCTGCCGATCAAATTATAGGCAATCAGGTCAAGGCTGACCCGGCCGGGGGTGGCCGAAAAATATTTTTGGCCACCTCGGTTCCTATGGATCCGGAAATGGACAAGCGGGTGGCTGCCCACCAGGCGGAGCGGGGTGAGGATTGGCAGACCATTGAAGAACCCGTCATGATTCACGAAATTATTGAAAGGGCTTCAAAAACAGCAGATGTGATTCTGGTGGATTGCCTGACCCTGTGGATCTCCAATCTTTTGTTTGCCGAATATGATGAGCCCCGGATCATGGAGGCCACAACTCTTTTGGCTGCAGCCCTGGAAAAAAGCTGTTGTCCTGTTTTCCTCGTGTCCAATGAAGTGGGGTATGGAATTGTGCCGGATAATTCTCTTGCCAGGCAGTTTCGGGACACTGCGGGGCTTGTGAATCAGGAAATAGCGGCAATGGCCGACCAGGTCATCCTGACGGTGGCGGGTATTGACGTTCCCATCAAGCCTTGGAAAAGCCTAACCCGGAATTTGTGTAAATGAGCTATCACCATATTTTTGGCCCGGTCCCCTCCAGGCGTTTGGGCATCTCCCTTGGGGTGGACCTTGTCACCCATAAGATCTGCAGCCTGGACTGTGTCTATTGCGAGTGTGGGAAAACAACAAATTTGACACTTCAACGAAGGGCCTATGTCGCGTTTGAAGCGGTTAAAGCAGAATTGGACCATTATTGGGAACACAATGACGATCCGGACTATATAACCCTTTCGGGTTCCGGTGAACCCACATTAAACCGGGGACTTGGGAGAGTGATCGCCTATATAAAAGATCAAAAACCCGGGGTAAAGGTGGCTGTTCTGACAAACTCCTCCCTGTTAAAGGATCCAGACGTCAGGCAGGAACTGGCCTTGGCTGATCTGGTGGTTCCCTCTCTTGATGCGGTCTCCAAAACGGCATTTGCCCGGATTAACCGGCCGGTTAAAGGATTGCCAGTGGAAGATATTATATTAGGAATTCAAGACTTTGCCAGGGAATTTACCGGGAAAATATGGCTGGAAATTTTTATCCTGCCCGGGATCAATGACACCCCTCAGGAGCTCAAAGCGCTCAAAGCGGTCATTTTGTCCATTGATCCTGAAATGGTTCAGCTAAACACTCTGGACCGGCCGGGCACGGTTTCCCATATCCAGCCGGCATCACCGGCACAACTTGAACGGGTAAAAGAAATCTTAGACATGGATATTATTCAGATTATTGCCAAGGTGGCAGCCAAAAAAAACAGTGGTCAGCACCGTGATATGGTGTCTGCCGTTCTTGAAACCATCCATCGCAGGCCCTGCACCCGGGAGGACTTGGTGGCTATTTTAAATGCAGACCCGCACCAGATGGAAACCCTTTTGGTGGGCCTTGAAGCCGAGGGGCGGATTGAAGCAAGACAGCAGGCCCGGGGTATTTTTTACCAGACTATTAAATAATGGGCCAATCAATAGCGGGTCAATAAATAGAGGACAGGTAATGGACGAGAAAACCAGCAGTTTAACAGATTTAAGATCTGCCATTTTATTTATCACCATTTTGCCAGCGGGTAAAAATGTGGCCTATTCCCCCATGGGCATGATCCGGTTTTTTCCGGTGGTGGGGTTGATCATCGGTGCCTTGCTGGTGCTTTTCGATCTTGTGGTCTCCCAACTTTGGGCAAGCCCTGTGGCAGCCTTGCTGGACCTTCTTTTCCTGGTGGTGGTCACCGGCGCCTTCCATCTGGATGGTCTGGGAGACACGGCAGACGGTATTTTCAGTCACAGGTCACGGGAACGAGCTCTCGAGATCATGAAAGACAGCCGGACCGGTATGATGGGGCTTGTAGCCGTTGTCTGCGGGCTGGCCGTAAAATTGGCGGGTATCTGGTCCGTCAAATCAACCGGGACCCCGGTTCAAATTATCATTTTGTTGTTTATTGTACCGGCCTATTCACGGGCATCCATGATTTTTGGAATCAAAGCCTTAAATTACGGCAGAAAAGGGGAAGGAACCGGCAGGCAACATTTCAGTCGGCCCATTGGTTTGCGTGATTTTTCCTATTGCCTGATCCCCCTTTTTTTCTCCTTGTTCCTGGGGGTTAAGGGCCTGGTGTTGAATAGTGTTTTTTTTATGGGGACGGCCTTAATACTGGTTTTTTATAAGAAAAAGCTTAATTGTATCACAGGGGATATGCTGGGCGCCATGAACGAGGTATTGGAAGCCGTTCTGTTTTTGGTCGTTGGTGCGGCTCTGGTCTTGTAACCCGATTCCCTCTTTTAATAAGGAAACAAACATGATCCAAGGACATGGGGGCAATAAAAGCAAACTTGCAGGGCAGCTGGGCTGTCCTGTTGAAGATATCATTGATATGAGCAGCAATCTTAATCCTCTGGGACCGCCGGACACTGTCCATGCCATTATAAGGGAACGGCTGTCGGCTATTCATTCTCTGCCGGAACCGGATGCGGCCTCCATGTGCAAGGGGTTTGCCCGTTACCATGACATTGATCCCAAGAATGTCATGGCCGGAAACGGCACCACTTTTTTTATCTATACCATCCCAAGGGCCCTTGGGGTTAAAAAGGCTATTATTGCCGGTCCCGCCTATTCAGATTATAAAGATGCCTGCAGAATGCACGGGATAGACCCTACCCATTGCCTGGCGAAAAAAGAGCAAAATTTTCAACTGGATATTGACAAGGTCTCCGGAATGGCAAAGGGAGCTGACCTGGTCTTTTTGTGCAACCCCAACAATCCCACGGGAATTTTGACACCCAAAATCAAGATTGCCTATCTGATTAAACGCCACCCGAACACCTGTTTTGTGGTGGATGAATCCTATCTGCCCTTTGTGGACGATGCCCGGAATCTTTCCTTTGTTTCCGACACCCATTATCCCAACCTGCTGGTCTTGTCTTCCATGTCAAAGATATTTAAAATTCCCGGACTTCGCACGGGGTTCTTAAGCGGGGGCACCTCCTTGATAGACAAAGTCATGGAGCATTTCCAGCCCTGGAGTGTCAACTCCCTTGCCCAGGAAGTGATCACGGATATTTTTGCCCACCCCCAAGCAATTGAACCCTTTTATCAACGGACCCGGGCCTATATACGCGAGGAAAAGCAGGTGTTTCGCCAGGCCCTCCAGGGAATTTCGGGCATTTCCCTCTTTGATGCACCCACCTATTTTATCCTGGCGGAACTGGGCAAGATGACAGCCCCTGATTTTTGCTGGGCCATTGGCCAGGATAAAATTTTGATCCGGGATTGTGGAAATTTTCATGGACTTAGTGACCGGTTTGTGCGGTTTTCCCTCAAGACAAGAGATATCAACCTGGCCCTGACGGACAGTATTAAAAAGAACCTGGCCCCTAAGACGGCAGCCCATGTGTGAGATTCACTGGTATGTTCTCTTTTTTGCCTTTGTCCTGGATTTTATTGTGGGGGATCCCCGATGGTTGCCCCATCCTGTGGTGGGCATGGGGGCTGCCATCTCCTGGTTTGAACCCCGGTTTCGGCGCTGGATTTCAAACCCGTTTTTTTCAGGGATTTTATTTGCTGTCTTTTTGATAATCTCCACCTGGGCTCTTTCCTTTGGACTTGTACGCTTGGCGGTTTGGGTTCATCCCCTGCTGGGGACCGGGGTGCAGGTGCTGCTTCTTTTTTATTGTTTTTCTGCAACCAGCCTGGTTGATGCGGCCAGGGAGGTGGCCTGCCCCCTTGAAGCTCATGATATTGGAATCGCCCGAAAAAAAGTTGCCATGATTGTGGGGCGCGATACCCGGGATCTGGACGAGGCTGCTGTCATCCGGGCCACAGTGGAAACCGTGGCGGAAAATTTTGTGGACGGGTTTTTGTCGCCTCTGTTTTTTACCCTGCTGTTCGGGGTGCCCGGTGCCATGGCCTATAAAATGGTCAATACCCTGGATTCCATGGTAGGGTATAAAAATGAGACCTATCTTTTGTTTGGCCGGGCATCTGCACGGATTGATGACCTGGCCAATTTTATACCGGCAAGGCTTTCGGTTCTGGTGATCGGTCTTGCCGCTTTTTTATTGTCTGCTCAAAGAGGGCTGTCTGCCCTGAAAACAGGTATCGTCCAGGGACGGCGGCATAAAAGCCCCAATGCCGGTTACCCGGAAGCTTGTTTTGCCGGGGCCCTGGGAATTCGCATGGGCGGTCCCAATGTTTACCATGGAAAATTAGTGGACAAGCCCTATATTGGCGGGCAATTTTTAGATCCGGACATCACGGGGATCGACCGGGCCTGTGAACTGATGCTGCTCGCCACACTGATCGCAACCCTTGCTGCCTGCGGGGTGAGCCTGCTGTTTGTTTAAGGGGAGAAAACAGATGAAAGAAAAGATGCTGCCATTGCCCGACCGGCCCGACCGACCCTTCAGGCTGGCCACCACTTCCTTTATTTATCCGGACCACATCCTTCCCAATGTTCGGAAAATTGGGCCATTCTTCGACGAGATTGAGCTGCTGGTATTTGAAAGTCAGCCCAAGGGAGTACTGCCCTCCCGGGCGGATGTCAGGGAGCTTGACCAATTGTCCGAAGACCTAGGTCTTAGCTATAATATTCATTTGCCCACGGATATTAGCCTGACAGACCCCTCCGGGACACAACGGGCAAAGGCTGCCGATACCTTGCTTGCGGTAGTGGAATTGTTTGCCCCCCTAAGACCCACCACCTTTACCCTTCATTTGCCCATGGACAGGGGAACCGCCACCCGGGAAGATCTTCTTTGGGACAAACGGGCGAAAAAGGGGTTGGAACTTCTGGTGCCAAGGCTACCCGATCCGGGCCTGATTTCCCTTGAAACCCTCTGGTACGCCCCGGACACTCTTTACCCTCTGGTCAAGGATTATGATCTTTCCCTGTGCATTGATGTGGGACACCATTTTAAATACGGCCATGATTTGAGAGCCACCTTTGAACGCTTCAAGGACAAAATACCCCTTGTTCATCTCCACGGCGTGGATTTTTCAGGCCCGGTTCCCAAGGGCCACACCCGCCTGGACAGGCTTCCCCATGAGCTGTTTATGCTTACAACCGAACTTTTGACCGCCTATGAAGGGACGGTTTCCCTGGAAGTTTTTAACCTTGAAAATTTAACCCGATCCCTGGGGAAACTTTCCAAGGTTTTCAGCAATATTCCAAAGTTAGAATTATAGCAGTTCCTATTTTCAATTGTTGTTTAAACGGATTGATTTAAAAACCCATTTTATATGTTACAATTGATCCCATGAAAAGAAGAATTGAATTATTGGCGCCAGGTGGTGATATTGATTCCATACGAGCGGCCATTATGGCAGGGGCAGATGCTATTTACTGCGGTCTGGATAGATTTAATGCGAGAAACCGGGCAACCAATATTTCTTTTGAAGATTTAAATGGGGTTATACATCTTGCCCATGGACATGACTGCAAAGTTTTTCTGACCCTTAATATCATCCTTGTGGGAAGTGAAATACCAGCCCTTATAAAATTACTCAATCAACTGGTTAACACCGGAATAGATGGGGTCATTATTCAGGATTTGGGATTATTTTATCTTTTATCAACCTATTTTAAGCGCTTTGAAATACATGCCTCTACCCAGTTAAATACCCATAATGAAGGCCAGATAAAATTTTTAAGCAGGCTTGGGGCCAGCCGGGTGAATCTTGCAAGGGAGTTGAATATTGAACAGATACGATCCTTGACGGTGGCGGGGCATAAAAAGAATATGTTAACGGAAGTATTTGTCCATGGTTCCTATTGTCTTTGTTTTTCTGGTATCTGTTATATGAGTTCTGTCCAGGGTGGCAATTCCGGAAATCGCGGCCGATGCAGTCAACCCTGTCGAGATAGATATGTCACAACACCCCAAGGTAAAGATTTCCCCCTTAACCTTAAGGACAATTCAGCTTATCTTGATCTAAGGGAACTTGCCGATGCAGGGGTTGCATCTCTTAAGATTGAAGGCAGAATAAAGAAGTTTGATTACGTATTTACGGTGGTCGACTGCTGGAAAAAACAACTTTCCAGTTTCTATACTCACAACAGGCTTAGCACGGACACTCGTGAGTTGTATAAGGTGTTTAACCGGGATTTTTCAAACGGCTATTTAAAGGGAGATATCAATAAACAGATGTTTATTGATAATCCCCGGGATCATTCAATCAAACAATTTGCCAGCATTGATGAAAATTCCAAGAATAAAAAAAGGCTACAAGACAAAATAGACTATTATGAAGAAAAAGAAGACATTATCACCCGGGTTAAACAGAAAATAAAAAAATTGAGTATCGCTAAAATACCATTAATAATTAGCATTTCAGGGAAAGTGGATACCCCTCTAACCGTCTCCATAAAAACACCGGACACCTCCTTTATTCTGCTTTCAAAAACAAACCTTGTAACTATAAAAAACAGGGCAAAGAGTCTAACCCACAACTTTTTGTTGGCGAAATTCAGCGCGTTAAACGATACTGCCTATTACATTGAGCGCCTGGAGGTGGAAAATCTTGGGCCGGATCTTTTTATATCCTTTAAAGAACTGAGGACAATAAAAAAAGAGTGTTTATCCTGCTTAACGGGCTTAAAAGAAATCATGGGCTCCATTGAAGTTCCTCGTTTAAAAAAAGCCCCTCCCCTAAAAAGGAAACCTGTCCTTGGGATATTAATTTCTTCCCCGAAGGATGTTCATCTTTGTTCTGGGACCTGTGCAAAACTTTTTTTTCAACTTCCCAATTGTTTTAAAAATGAGGTTTCTGGTTTGATCTCTCTTTTTTCAGACAATCCCCAATTAACGCCCTGGTTCCCTTCTGTTCTCATGGAAGAAAATTATGGGGCTGCCACAAAATTTCTTGAACAGGTGAAACCAGGCCGCATTGTGACCGATAATACCGCAATTGCCTATGAAGCCTTTAAACGGGGAATCCCCTGGATAGCAGGACCCTCTCTTAATATGGTGAATTCCTTTGGTCTCGTATGTTTGAAAGAAAGGTTTAATTGTTATGGGTCCTTTATTTCAAATGAAATCAGCAAATATCAGATAAAAAGTATTGTCCGGCCTGAAAATTTTAACCTGTACTATCGTATCTATCATCCGATTTTGTTGTTATCGAGCCGGCAATGTTTGTTTCACCAGGTGATCGGGTGTGAAAAAGATAGAATGGATGAGGACTGTATTCAAGATTGTCAAAAATCTTCAGTCATTACAAATTTAAAAAAAGA
>CAYWNB010000005.1:0-42623 GCA_964459195.1 uncultured Desulfobacula sp. | reverse complement strand
GATTAAACCCGGTGTCAATAATCAGGCTTCGGTCAGGTGACCGCACAACATAGGAGTTTAAATATTTCAACGGGCTGTCAGGCAGGGGCACTTTAATGCAAAACAACTCTGAACATATTTCTTTTACGATACCGGTTTTTTCCATATAAAAAATTTTAAACCTCTTGTTATCAGATCGTCTTTACCGTCGTTCTATCAACCATCTGCCATGGGGCAGCCGAACCAGGGAACACCCCAAAAGCCCTATATATAAAACTGTTTTTCTGCGGCTGCAATCATTTCTTTTTTTTTTAGTTTTTCATTGGATACCAGCCAGGAGTTGACTATCATCCTCATTAACGGAGAAGGAAACTTTTTAATTGACAATTGTTCCCAATTGTCAATATTGTACCAATCGTTCAGTTTAATAGGTTTTCTTACCTCTAACTCAGGTGGTGATATGAACAATAACGATGAAATCTGGAGAGACGGCAATGGTGTCTGCCATATCGAGGCAAACAACAAATCAGATGCGTATCGCTTGATGGGATATGCCCACGGCAGGGACCGGGGGATGCAGATGCTGCTCATGAGAATTCTGGGACAGGGACGGGCATCTGAAATATTGGATTCCAGCGATGAGATGCTGGCCGTTGATACCTTCTTTCGAAGAATGAACTGGCACAGCTTGATATCCCAGGAGGTTGAAAAACTGACACCAGAAGCAATCACTGCCATGAATCACTATTGTGACGGTGTCAACACGGCTCTTACTGAAAAACGCCCCTGGGAATGCAGGCTTTTTGGCTACAAGCCGGAACCCTGGTGTGTGGAAAATTCCATCCTGATGCTGCGCATGATTGGCTATCTTACACTGGCCCAGTCACAAGGTGAGATGGAACGGCTTTTGATTGAGATGATTCAGGCCGGGCTGGATGAAGAAAAACTCCATGAATTGTTCCCCGGAATATTGGGCGAACTGGATATGGAGCTGATAAAAGAGATAAAACTTCAGGAACGGCTGGTTTCTCCCTCATCTCTCTGGAACATTGCAGCGCCCCTGGCAATGGCCTCCAACAACTGGGTGGTTTCCGGAACCAAAACAGCTTCGGGAAAACCGATTCTGTCAAATGATCCCCATCTGGAGATCAACCGCCTGCCCAATGTCTGGTATGAAATGGCTGTAAAAACAAGCGAGGGGTATGCTGTTGGCGCGAATATGCCCGGCATACCCGTTCTGCTGGTGGGACGGAACGACCAGGTTTCCTGGGGAGCAACCTATACCTTTATGGACGGGACCGATTCCTGGATAGAAAAATGCAGCAACGGAAAGTACCTGCGGGAGACGGACCAGTGGATCCCCTTTAGTGAGCGGATAGAAATCATAAAAAGAAAAAAGAAGGATCCGGTAACGGTGACCTTTTATGAGAACCCACATGGGGTGCTGGAAGGAGATCCCCACCAGGAGGGTTATTACCTCACAACTGCCTGGTCATCCTCTCGTTCAGGCGGGGTTACCCTCAACAATGCCATGGAACTTTTCAATATGAAAAATGTTGAGCAGGGTATGGGATGTCTGGGCAAGGTTGAAACCTCCTGGAACTGGGTTTTGGCAGACAAAAAGGGGAATATCGGATATCAGATGTCAGGCCTGATGCCCAAACGCAGACAAGGGATCAGCGGGTTTGTGCCCCTGCCGGGATGGGAAGTGAAAAATGATTGGCAGGGATTTGTGGAAACCTGTGACCTGCCCTGCTGTTATAACCCGGAATGCGGTTATTTTGTGACCTCGAACCAGGATCTGAACGAATACGGAAAGGTTGATCCGATCAATGTCGGAATGGGATCCTACCGGTCGGATCGAATCGCAAAACACCTTGCTATAAACAACCAGATGACGGTCAAAGACATGGCCATTATCCACCATGATTTTTATTCAAATCAGGCAGCGCTCTTTATGGGCATCCTTGTCCCCTTGCTTCCAAAAGAAGACAGCAATGCAGATATTCTCCGAAACTGGAATTTTGAATACACTGCCGAATCAGAAGGGGCATATCTGTTTGATCAATTTTATAAGGAACTTTACCGGATCGTTTTTGGCCAAAACGGGCTTGGCGTCGATGCGGTTGATTATCTTGACCAGAAAACCGGTATGTTTAATGATTTTTATATCAATTTTGACCGGATACTGCTGGCTGAACACTCTCTGTGGTTTGCGGGTCAATCCCGGGAAATGCTTTACAAACAGGCCGTTGAAACCGCCTTGGCTGCCCCGGTTAAACGATGGGGCGATACCCGGAAGGTGATGATGAAAAATATCGTTTTTGATGGAAAACTTCCCCGGTTTCTGGGGTTTGACCGGGGTCCTATCACCATTAACGGCAGTTTGGCGACCCCCCATCAGGGGCAGATTTTTGAAAGCGGCGGACGGCAGACAACCTTTTCTCCTTCATTTCGAATGATAGTTGATATGGCAATAGATGAAATTCACACCAATATGGCAGGAGGGCCTTCGGATCGAAGATTTTCAAAATGGTATTGTTCAGACTTGAAAAACTGGGAAACCGGCATATATAAACGGGTGTCCTTTGATGGAAACCAGAACAAAATCCCATTTAAATAGACGATAAGGAGAACCGAACTCTTTTTCAGCCGGGTCACCAAAAATGGAATGAATCAAAGGGAGGTTCTCATATACCGGAGCATTTCCAAGGGCGGCAGGAGGACTATTCTCCTGTAGATAGTCAAGAATAGTTCAATTGTTCCAGTTTTTTCTTGGCATCAACAAAGATAATTTTACCATCTTTCCATTCAGGTAGTTTTAAATCTAGATTTGCCGCTTTTTCGATTGCCTCTTTTGATGCCCTGTGCATTGCATTTAACGCTAATTTAGAATATGATTTTTTTTTCATGTTTGATGCTTTCAATATAATTCAAACCGCTTAATGTTGTCTCAATCGCAAAGGATTCTCTATTTGAAACGATGGTGCTCATTCTTCTTAAAAATAACTTTCCCGCTTCCAAGGCTACACGTTCCGGGTTAAAAGGAGCGATCCCTTTTGCAATTAGGTCGGCGTTTAAAAAATTCAGGCACCCTGCTTCTACAGGAAGAAATTTTTCAGCGAATGTAGTTTTCCCGGCCCCGTTTGGTCCTGCGATAATATAACATTTCAATTTATCTTTTGCCAAAGCACTTATTCCAAAAATTTGTTCCGGCACAAAGCCGTTATATAATTCCTCTATATCGGCAAACGCAGATTAGGACAAGATATAATTATAGGTGACATTTGACCTTATCGATCGTCAAAGATTCTTTATAGAGGAACCGATTTAAAATTTCGGCTGATCAATCACCTTGAAAACTTTCATCAAGACAAGGGAGATGATGGCGATTCCGGCAAAGGCCAGAAGGGTTATGCCAAGGCTCCAGTTCCACCAGAGGGGGGCGTTGACGAGCATCATGCAGGGAAGTAAAATGGGCAGCACCAACAGGTTCATCAGGGCCAGCTCGATAACCGCCGAAGTTTTAAACTCCGGATCGACGATTCTGAGCAACAATAACCCGCAGGTGGCTGTTCCGGTAACGGTGCCGAAAATAGCGACGATTCTCTCCAGATTTTGTGACACCAATCGCCGCCCAAGATAGACCACCACCAGGAGGGTCAACACCCCGTTGATGATCGAAATGAGGGCGATGGGCAAGATATATTGCCACACCACGGCCAGCTGGATGGCGGGGATGGTGGCCACGATAAGGTAATCCACGGACCAGCCGGTAATCCGTTTCTGGATGCCCGGGTCCAGCAGGTAGCCGAAACTTAGGCGATCCATGAGCCAGCGGACCAGGATGGAGATGGCCAGGCCGAAAAAGAAGAAAAACCCCCAGAGCATTTTGGCGACATCCCCTCCGAAAGCCCGTCCCAGGCCATCCACAGCAAAATAAGTCAGCAGGTAAACAAGACCCACCACAGCGGTTTGAAATGCCATTGAATCGATGTTGCTTGAATGCAGGTTGAGTTGCCCCGCACTCTGCCCCTCACTGTTTTTAGGGTGCAGCCCCATTAAAAATTCTTTGGGCAGGCGTTTGCTGCCGTTCTTTGCAAGTCCCCTGCGCAGGCCCCAGTTGGCCAGGGGCACCCCGATGAAAAATGCAAACATAAACCCGACGGCGGCAAAGGTCAGCCCGATGGTAACGGCGTGCTCAAACCCGATCCCTTCCCAGACTTTTCCAAAGGACAATGCCTGGCCCGGTCCTTCGTTAAATCCCAGGGGCGCTAAAAACCCGAAGGTGGCAAACAGATCTGTCCCGAAAAAACCGAACACTAGAACGGTAAGGCCGCCGATGATGGCCTGGACCGGAAAGGTGATCCCCTGAGTCAGGGCCATATAAAGAGAACCTTTGAAGATATTGGCCTTGCCGGCACGAGATTGAGAAGCTTCGGTCTCCCTGGTTAAGCCGATGGAGATAAAGGAAAGATTAAACAGGTGATAGGCAAAGGTTTCCAGCTGAGTGGATCCTATCTGCACCAGATCCGTGTTCACCAGGATGCTGCCGATGACCCCGCCGATGAGACAGCTGGGGAACAGGTAGTGTTGAACGAACGCTGACTTGGCTCTGATCAGGGTGCCGGACAGCAGCAGGACGGATAAAAAACCAAATACCAGCAGGGAATCAAAGGGAAAGGGGCTGTTCATGGCGTCTCCTTTTATGGGGTCGGTTTATTATATGGGGCCGGTCGTTAAAAGATGTTGTTTGTATATGCAACCAGGAGTCGTTCTCTTAACCCTGCCGGGAGTGCGTTGAGCATTTCATTGATCTGGGCCATTTTGTCAGGGAACCCGTCCCCGCCGATCTGCGCCAGTTCCAGCAATTGCTCAATTTCATGGTCGCCCAGGGCAGCTACGTCCCTGTTTTCAAACTCTTTTTTCAATGCGTCGCCGGTTGCACCATAGACGACATCCCGGATTTTTTCAATGCTGTCAGCCAGATCCGTTAAAAATGCATCCACCCATTCCACATTGGAAAAATTTATGGACAAGTGAATGTTGTGACGGGAATGGGCATAGGACAGGGCTGGCTGGATATACCAACCGCGGGCGTTCATCTCGTCAATCAGGTGAAACACGCTGACGGTTTCGGAGGTAAAGGAAAACATGCAAAAATCGGGTTCCGACATAAGGATCAGATCCTTGTGAGCACGAATGCCTTTCACCAATTTTCGGGTGGCTGCTATCTTTTTTCGGGCAATCTCAAGATAGCCCTCCTCGCCGATGAAATTTAAAACGGCATAGGCCGCGGCCATGGGTCCCCCGCTCCGGGAACTCATGACAGCATTGTTGATGATGGTATATCCGGTCCAGTGGGAGCAGGCAAAAATCTGATGCTTTCGGATCTCCTTGCTGCGGTACAAGACCAGGGAGGCCCCCTTGGGGGTATAGGCATATTTGTGCAGATCCATGGAGATGGAGGTGACCCCGGGGACAGAGAAATCAAAGTCAGGGACCTCTTCTCCCAATCTTTTAAAAAAAGGGAGCATGAACCCGCCCACACAGGCATCTGTGTGGAAAAGGATGTTGTTTTCCTTGGCAATGCCGGCCATGGCGGCAATGGGGTCGACAACCCCATGGGCATAGGAGGGAGCCGAGCCCACAATGAGAATGGTATTTCCGGTAATGGCAGCTTTGACAGCCTTCACATCGGCCCTGAAATTTTCATCCACCGCCGTGGGAACCACCGTGACACTCAGGTATTTGGCGGCTTTGTGGAAGGCGGCATGAGCCGTGATGGGAAGAATCATTTCGGGGTTTTTGATCGAAGGATTTCGGGCAGTGGCATATTCCCGGGCCGCTTTTACCGCAAGGATGATGCTCTCTGTCCCGCCGCTGGTAAAATTTCCCACTGCCCCTTCGGGGCCGTTTAAATGCTGCAGCCCCATGTCCACAACTTCTCGTTCGAATTTGTAGAGACTGGGAAAAGAGGTGAAATCCAGGGCATTTTCCGTGAGAAACTTCATGTAGGCTTCCTTGCCCACTTCCATGGCTTCTTTGCCCGGGTCAAACACATACCCGAACACTTTTCCCGATTGCCAGTCTAAATCATCAGCTTTGAAGGCATCCAACCGGTTTGCAATATCACCTCTGGTCATTCCTTTTTGCGGTAATTTCATGGTTTAACCCTTTGTATGTTGTGGTTTCTATTTCACAATTACACGAGTGATCAATATTGGTTTAAGCATGGGCCAATAATTTAAATGGTTTAATCGTTTTCAAATCTTCTGCTTCTGCTTGTTTTACCCTATACAAATCCCATCTGAGTTGCAAATTGACCCAAAAATCTTCTGACATTTCAAAAAGTTTTGCCAACCGCAATGCAGTGCTTGGCGTTACCCCACGTCTTTTATTGATGATTTCGTTAACGCGCTGATAGGGGACGTGTATCGCTTTTGCTAATTCTTTCTGAGTCATACCCATTGGGATTAAAAATTCTTCAAGAAGCATTTCCCCTGGATGGGTCGGTTCTCTGTTTGTAGGTATACGTATCATGGTCACCTCTTTTATATTAATGGTAGTCTACGATTTCTACCAGGCTTACACATCCATCTTTCCAAAGAAAACAGATTCTAAATTGATCATTTATTCTAATACTATGTTCAATTTTTCTCTCTCCGGAGAATGATTCAAATCGATTCCCTGGTGGTATTTTTAATTCCTCTAAATTTATGATTGAATCAATTTGATCTAATTTTCTGACGGCAACTTTCCAAAGATTCTTAGGGTAAATTTTTCTGGCGTCTTTTGTATTTTTGCCATTGAATATATCTTCTGTACCTTTATTCTTAAATGAATCGATCATGAAACTATGATAGCATGGAAGCCATGCTATTTCAAATGTCTTATAAATCTTTTTTTCCAGTTTATCCGAATGCCAGCCAGATACCAACCCCTGCCATGAGCAGGCCGGATACCCCGTTGAGGATCCGCAGGTTCCCCTGTTTTTCAAGAAACCGGCTCAGGGTTCTGCCACCGTTTGAGTAAAGGACAAGACAAAGAAACTCGGTTGTCAGGATAATCAGGACCAGAATCGTGATCTGAGGCAAAAAGGGTTTGGAAGGCGTGATAAAGGGGGGTAGCAGGGAGATCATGAAGGCCCAGCCCTTGGGATTGGCAATGGCCGTGACAAACCCCTGGACCATGAGGGTTTTGGGACTGATGTTTTTCAGGTGAGACCCGTCGGAATCCAGGGGAATCTTTCCCCGGGAACAACCCATTTGAATCCCCAAATAAACCAAATATCCTCCCCCCAGGTATTTGAGCAACAAAAAAATGGAAGGATATTTGAGCATGACGGCGGCCACGCCGCAGACAGCGGCCACGGAAACCAGGGCCACACCCAATAGTTCCCCCCACATCATGTAAAAAGTTTTTCTGACCCCAATGGTCATGCCCATGGTCAGTGCCAGGGTCATGCACATCCCCGGGGTGAAAGAGACCATAAAAAAAGTGGGGATAAACAAGATTAAAACAGCCGGCTCAATCATGGAGTAACGCTTTCAGCTCTGTTTCATCGAGGACGGTGACGCCCAGGCGTGTTGCTTTTTCCAATTTAGACCCGGCATCCCGGCCTGCCACCAGAAAATCGGTTCGTGCAGACACGGAGGAGGTGACCTTAGCCCCCAGCTCCTCAAGGCATCGTTTTGCCTCGGAGCGTTTCAAGGTTTCAAGGGTACCAGTCAGCACAAGGGTTTTGCCGGACAAGGGGTGATCCGCTGGTGTTTCCCGGGCAAACAGATCGTTTTGAATCTCGACCCCTGCGTCTAGGATCTGTTGGATAATCCTTTTATTTTCTTGGTTTGCAAAAAAGCTGATCACAGATGCCGCCGTCTTTTCCCCCATGCCGTGGATATTTTCAAGGCTCGCTTTGTCTGCTGCCATGAGGGTTTCCAGGGTCTCAAATTGCCCGGCCAAAAGCCGGGCGGCATTTTCACCGGTGTGATCAATGCCCAGGGCAAATAAAAACCTGGGAAAACTGATTTGCTTTGAGCCTTCAATGGCCTTGAGCATATTGGAAACAGACTTTTCCGCCTGGCGGTCAAGGGATGCCAGACGCTCCTTATCAAGGGTGAAAAGATCGGCAAAAGAAGCGATCAGGCCCTCATTGACCAGCTGGTCCACACTCTTTTTTCCCAGCCCGTCCATATCAAACCCTTTTTTGGACACAAAATGTTTGATCCGCTCTGTCAACTGGGCCCGGCAGGCAACATTGATACATTTTATGGCGGCTTCATCCGCTAATCTGCGGACCGGACTATTGCATACCGGGCAGGTTTCGGGCATCTCAAAGACCTGCTCGGTTCCCTTCCGTGCAGATTCTATGACCTTGACCACCTTGGGAATCACATCCCCTGCCCGCATTATCAATACCCTGTCCCCGATCCGGATATCCTTTCGTTTGATTTCATCGGCATTGTGCAGGGTGGCCCGGGCGACAACCACTCCGCCGACATTGGTGGGTTCCAGCAAGGCCACCGGGGTCAGGGTGCCGGTTCTGCCTACCTGGACAATAATGTCAAGAATTGTGGTGGTTTCCTGCATGGCTGGAAATTTATAGGCAATGGCCCACCTGGGGCTTTTGATTTTTTCACCCAGGGCCTGCTGCATGTCCATGCGATCCACCTTGATCACCATGCCGTCAATTTCATAATCAAGATTCGCCCGGATCTCGGCCAGTCGGTTATAAAAGGCTAACACCTCTTGGATGGTAATATGGGTCTGGATGTGTTCGTTCACGGGGAAACCGAACTCTTTCAAGGCAGCCAGCATCCCGGCCTGGGTTTCAAATGCCAACCCCGTTACCTTTCCCACCCCATAGACAAAGATTGTCAGGGGTCTTGTGGCCGTCACCCGGGAATCCAGCTGCCGCAAAGAGCCTGCTGCCGCATTTCTGGGGTTTGCAAAGACGGCCTCCCCTTTGGCCAGCCGGGTCTGGTTCAGGCGCTCGAAATCCTTGTGCATGATGATGACTTCTCCCCGGACTTCCAGAAGTGCCGGAACCTCATCTTTGGTTGCCTTCAACCTCAGGGGAATGGATTTTACGGTCCTGACATTTTCGGTGATGACCTCCCCGTTGATGCCGTCCCCCCGGGTCGTGGCCCGGGTAAGGATTCCGTTTTCATAGGTCAGCTCCACGGCCAGTCCGTCCAGTTTGGGCTCTGCCGTGTAAAAAATTTTTTCAGATTCCAGAATTTTGACGTTTCTTGCGTGAAAGGCCAGGACATCGGCATCTTCAAAGGCATTGTCCAGGCTGAGCATGGGAATGGAGTGAGCAGCGGATTCAAAGGCATCAAGGGGCGGCGCCCCCACCCTTTTTGTGGGGGAATCAGCAGTACAAAGCTCAGGATTTTGGGTTTCAATTTCCAACAACCTTGCCATTTTTCTGTCATATTCACCATCTGAAATAATGGGGTCATCCAAGACATGATACCGATGACTATGCTCGGTCAATTCTTTTTGAAGCTGCTGCGCTTCTTTTTTCAGGCTATTGTCCATTTTTATGTACTTTTTCAACAAAGCTCAACACTAATTTACAGGCTGATTTCCTTGCCGCTTTAAAGATTTTTTTCCGAAACCCGGGATCCCAGTCCCCGGATCCCGAAGACACAGAATCCGATACAATCAGCAGGGCTGTGATCTTCACCTTTCTATAGGCTGCCGCAGCAAACAAGGCAGAACATTCCATTTCCACGGCATGGGCACCCTTGTCCCTGAACCAGGCCACCTTTTGGGGGGTTTCCCGATAAATGGCGTCGGTGGTCCAGATGGGGTGACGCGAGGCCTTAACCCCCGAAGCCGTTAAATGGTCAGCCAATTGGTCTGACAAATCTTCATCCGGCAAGGTAGAGGGCAATTCCCGGTCCAATACTGTGTAACTGCATGAGGTGCCCTCATCCACAATGGCATACTCAGGAATAACCAGGTCCCCGCAGACCAAATCCGGGGTAAGGGCGCCGCACCATCCCAGGACAACAATCTGTTTGGCCCCCTTGGCGATAAGGGATTCCAGGAGCATCACCCCATAGGGAGCCCCGATATAGGGACCTGCAACTGAGAATACTTCAGGACCTGCTTCCGGGGTCATAAGGGACCCCATGAAAAAACCCTGGGCCTTTGGGTTTCCAAGTGTTGTCCGCAGGTACCGGATATCGGGTTCCGTGCTGACCAATAGGGCCATCGGTCCAATATCCGGTGCCTGTCTTGCACCTAAGGGCGGTACAACGGATTCATTATTCAGGTCCGACCATGTCGGATAATTCATCCTTTACCTCGTCAATTATTTCATAGACCCACATGATGTCTTCAACAGAAAGCCGCCCTGCTTTGGAAGGGGCCCTGTCAGACCCATCCTTTTTTTTAAGAATTCTGGGACCTATCTGGACCTTGGGCTCTCCCTCCCCATACTGCTGGATGGAAATTAAAAGTCCTGTTTCTTCGTTCTTCCACTCTTTTATCATTTTGTCCATTTCAGGATCATAACCTGCCATAAAATCTTCCTTTCTATTGCTTTGAGGTCAGGCACAGCATTCCTGCCACACATCTTGCCCGACCGGATTACTTATATTATTGAAAAATCGGCGATGTTGTTAAACAGGCCGGATACAGATGCCAACAGGGCAATCCTGTTGTTCTTGATTGCCGCATCATCGGCAAAAATCATTACATCATCAAAAAGGCTGTCAACCAGAGGCCTTAAGGTGGCAATCTCTTTTAAGGCACCCGTGTATTCCCCCTTTTCTATGAGCGCTTCAACCGTTGAGGTCACGGCTGTACATGCATCGAACAGATCTTTTTCTGCGGCATGTTCAAAAAGGGAAGTATTCACCTTTTGGGTGTCGATCTCCCCGGCCTTTTTCTGGATATTTTCCACCCGCTTGAAGGTTACGGCAAGGGGTTCAAAATCCGGCTCTTTTCGTAAGATGTCCAGGGCGTTTACCCTCAGATGCACATCGGGGATATTGTCAAAGGATGCCGCCAATGCAGAATTGACCGCTTCCCTGGAAAACCCCTGGTCTGTCATTATATTAACCATTCGGTTCTTTAAAAATGTTTTGACCTGACCCACAATCTCATCACTTTTGGCCGTGTCGGGCACAAAGCCTGCCACTCCCTTTTCAATGAGGGCAGTCAAGGAAAAGACAAGGTTTTCCGCCTGGATAATCTGAATAATACCGATTCCCAGACGACGCAGGGCGTAAGGGTCTGTCCCCCCCGTGGGGATCAGGCCGACTGAAAAACAGCCGCAGATGGTATCGAGTTTATCGGCAATGGCCAAAAGAACCGCCGTGGGATTTTCCGGCAGCTGACCTCCGGACTGTACCGGTCTGTAATGCTGCTCAATGGCGTCGGCTACGTCGGTGGTTTCTCCTGCTCTTATGGCATAGGCCCGGCCGATGAATCCCTGGAGTTTAGTAAACTCAATCACTACCTGGCTGACAAGGTCTGCCTTGCAGATCCTTGCGGCCCGGGACAAATTGGTTTTCAAGGTGGCCGTGTCTGCATAGGAACTGGCGTCTCCGAGGTAATCCACCAAAACTTCGATGCGCTGGGTCTTTTCATAAACAGATCCCAGTTTTGCCTGGAAGGTGACCTTTTTTAGTTTTTGGGCAAAGGCATCCAGACTGACCTCACAATCGGCTTCATAGAAGAATTTAGCATCGGAAAGCCTTGCCCTCAATACCTTTTCATGGCCCCTGGCCACAAGGTCCATGTCCTTTGCCTGGGTATTATTTACGGCAATGAACAAGGGTTTCAGGTTCTTGTCTGAATCCACCAGGGCAAAATATTTCTGGTGCTCACGCATGGCCGTGATCAGCACCTCATCTGGAACCTCGAGAAAGGCTTCGTCAAAGCGGCCCACAACCGGATAGGGATATTCCACAAGATTGGCCACGATATCCACCAGGGCCGGGTCCTCTAATATCTGACTGTCATGTTCCCTGGCCAGAACCTGGATGGCATCGACCAGCATCTGTTTTCTTCGGTCAATGTCCACAATAACCCCAATAGATTCCACCACGGCTTCATAGTCATCCGCTGTTTCAATCCTGACGGACCCAGGGTTCATGAACCTGTGACCAAAGGTTTTATTGGAAGAGGTGATATTCCCCACCGTAAAGTTCAGCACCTGATCTCCCAAAAGCCCCACAAGTGAAATAATGGGCCTTGCAAAACTGATGGAAAGGCTTCCCCATCGCATGCTCTTGGGAAAGGGGATGGCAAGGATCTGCTTTGCCATCATTCGTTCCAGGATAACAGCCGCGGCCTCACAACTTTCTTGGACCACTGCGGTCAAATAACGTCCTTTGCCCGTATCTGCCACCACAATTGCATCTACCTTGATCCCTGCCTTTTCGGCAAACTTTTGAGCGGCGATGGTGGGCTTGCCGTTTTCATCAAATCCCACTCGTTCCGGGGGCCCTGAAAGTGTGGAAGTCTTGGAATTCTGGACCTTTGCCACATTGGCCACCATGAGGGTGAGACGCTTGGGAGTTCCCAGAATTTTTGCCTCTCCATGGTCAATGCGGGCTTTGGTGAGGGTTTTTAAAATATTGTTTTTAAATGCCGTCAATGCCGGGATAATATATCCTGCCGGAATCTCTTCACAGCCGATTTCAATTAACAATGTCTTCATTTTATTTATCCCCTTCTTTTCTCAACAATGGATGACCCATCTCTTCGCGCTGGACAAGATAGGCCTGGGAAGCTGCTCTTGCAATATCCCGGATCCGTTTGATAAAACCGGTTCTTTCCGTCACACTGATGGCGCCCCGGGCGTCCAGCAGGTTAAAGGTATGGGAACATTTAAGACCATATTCATAGGCAGGAATCACAAGCCCTTTTTTCACGATCCTGTGGGCCTCTGCCTCATATTTTGTAAACAGATCAAAGAGAAGATCCACATCGGCTATTTCAAAGTTATAGGTGGACTGCTCCACCTCTTGGCTGTGATAGACATCCCGATAGGTGACCGTATCATTCCATTTGAGATCAAACACATTGTCCACCCCCTGCAGATACATGCAGATCCGCTCCAGCCCGTAGGTGAGCTCAACGGGTATGGGGTTCACCTCCACAGATCCCGTCATCTGGAAATAGGTAAACTGGCTGACTTCCATGCCATCCAGGCACACTTCCCAGCCCAGACCCGAAGCACCCAAGGTCGGTGATTCCCAGTCATCCTCCACAAATCGTATGTCGTGTTCCAAAGGATCAACCCCCAAAACTCTTAAAGAATCCAGGTACAATTGCTGAATATCGGGGGGAGAGGGTTTCAAGATGACCTGGTATTGATAATAATGCTGAAGCCGGTTGGGGTTTTCACCGTACCGGCCGTCGGTGGGTCTTCTTGACGGCTGGACATAGGCCACCTTCCAGGGTTCAGGTCCCAGGGCTTTTAACAAGGTTGTGGGATGAAAGGTTCCGGCACCCACTTCCATGTCATAGGATTGTATCAGCACACAGCCCTTTTCTGCCCAGAAATTGTTCAGGTTTAAAATAACATCTTGAAAATTCATCTTACTCCCGTTGTTGAATATTATGTTGGTTATAAAATTAGCTTGGTTATAAAATTACAATACCGTCTGGATCTATCTTTGCGTCCAGAAGCGCTGCGTCTTCAATAGGGTCAAGCAACGCCTTCCAGGCATCTGCCAGCTTGGAAATATTATCTTGTTCTCCAATTGCCCAGAGGCACCCGCCCCCGCCGGCCCCGGTAAACCTTGCACCACAATTTAATGCCACAGCCCTTTCAAACAACTTTTTACCGGTGTTGTCAAGGACCTCTGGTGTCATTCCAAGCCGCAGTCGGGTCTCTTTGACCATCAATTGCCCTGCCAGAGCGAAGTTTTTGCGCTTTATTGCCAGGTAAAATTCTTTTGTAATATCCACAATTTTTTCAAAAATCGCAATGGTTTTTCCCTGAATAAACGAGTCAACCCATTGTTTATTAATATCTTTTGAGACATGGGGAATACCGCAATAAGCAACAAGGATATGATCATTAAACCCTTCCAGGTCCCTGGCAGTGTCAAAAACCTTCAATTGATTAAATTTCGGCCCGGTTTCCCCCATCTGCCATTCCCAGAGATTTGCCCCGCCAAAGGCGGCGGCGGCCTGATCCTGAACCCCGCAGGGGACCCCCGCCACAGAAGATTCAAGGGCGTGGGCCAGCCATACAATTTTTTCCGGCTTTATCTCTTGGCCAAGCGCTGCATAAAAGGCTGATATTATGGCCACGGCCGCACAGGAAGATCCTCCCAGGGCACTTCTCGGGGGAGAGGTGGAGTTAATATGGATATGAACCCCATGGGCATTAAAAAAACGCGCCACGGCAAACATCAGTCCCATGGGATGATCAAACCGGACCTGGTCCTGCTTAACCTCAATGGATTCAAATCCCCGGGAAGATATTTTTATCCGGTTTTTGGTCCAGGGGGCGAGGGTGACAAAGGTGCGCAGGTTAAGGGCCATATTAAAACTGGCAGGATTCAGGTGGGCCAGGGGCAAATAAAAGGTAGAAATATCCAGGGTCCCGCCAAAATCCACCCGGCAGGGCACCGATGTCTCTATTGGTTTTTTTTCTAATAGGTGTTTAAAATTCATCGTTCCCGTCTCAATTGTCTTAAAAATTTCAAACTCTTGAATTCCCGCCCAATGTGGAAGGGGATAAAAGATTCCAGGAGGATTTCTCCTTCCTTGATGGCGAAAAGGGAAGACTTAATCCGGTCTGCCCTTTGGAGATCTGCCGTATTGATCCATACAAGCTGTTTTAAGGTCCCCTTTGAAACCCCCATACCATATCTCGATCCCGATCCGGATCCTGGTCCTGATTTTTTATTCAGACAATTTTGGCAAAGGATTCTGCCTTCCTTAAAATCGAAATAGACATTTTTTTGATGGATATCGTCCACCGGGGTGCTGCAATTCCCACAGACTTCAAGGTTGGGATTAAACCCGGAAATTCCCATGAACCGAATTTGAAACAAAAGACTTAGGACCTCCATTCGGATATCAGACTGGTTGAGCATATCCAGAACAAAAAAAAGCAGGTCATACAATTGTGTCTGTTCTTTTCCCTCTTCCAGCCAGAGGTAAATCAGTTCAACCCAATAACAGGCATAGGTGGTTTTAAAAACATCATACCGAATATTGCCAAATCCGTTTTCAAGGTCGGTCTGGGCGAGCAGGATCAACGCGTCTTTATTTTTTTTGGGAAACCTGCACTGGATATGGTTGACTGAGAACAGATCCAGGGCGCCTGAGAACCGTTTCACACTTTTTTTGGCATTTTTAGCAATTACGCAAATCTTTCCCCGGGACCGGGTCAAAAAGGTGATAATATAATCGTGATCCCCGTATTCAATTTTACGCAATAAAATGGCATCTGTACAAAAATCCGACATGGGTTGCCTATATATCCAGCAGCACTTTTGCGATCATAAAATAACAATACACACTGACAATATCAATGGAAGTGGTCACAAAGGGGCCCGTGGCCACGGCAGGATCTATGTGGAATCGCTCGAAAATCAAGGGCACGGCAGACCCGACAAGGGCGGCAACGGACATGGAAACCAGAATGGCAAGCCCCACGGCAACGGCCAGGGCCCAGGAAAAGGGTTCATTTGCATAGGCAAATTTTGCCACAACTCCGATCAAGGTGCCGTAGGTCACCCCGAGAATACATCCCACGGCCAGTTCCTTGGTCACCACCCGGGAAAAATCCTGAAGATTGATCCGGCCCATGGCAATCCCCCGGACTACAATGGTGGAACTCTGGGTGCCGATATTTCCCCCCATGCCCATGATAACGGGAATAAAGGCGGCAAGCCCGGCAAATTTAATCAGGGAATCTTCAAATCCGCCAATGATAAAAAAGGCCGCCACCCCGCCAAGGCAGCTGGCAAACAACCAGGGAAGCCGGATTCTGGTTCCCTTGATAACGGTCTGGGTTTCCACATATTCATCGCCGACGCCTGCCATTTTCAACATATCTTCAGTAGCAGCTTCATGAAGAATATCAATGACATCATCCACCGTCACAATCCCAACGATTCGATTGTCATCATCCACCACGGGTACGGCCAGGTAATCATAGCGGGATACCAGCCGGGCAACTTCTTCCCGGTGGGTATAGGTTTTTGCAGAGACAAGGTCGGTGGCCATGAATTCTTTTAAAGGCTTTTCCGGATGAACCACCACAAGCTGCCTCAGCGAACTGACCCCTACAAGCTTGCCATAGCTGTCAACCACATAGATGTAAAAGGGCATTTCAACATCCAGATATTGATTTTGCAAGGATTCAATGACCTGTTTGGCGGTTACCTCTTCTTCCAGGGCGATAAAATCGGTGACCATGATGGAGCCTGCCGTATCCTCTCCATAACTCATCAGCTGCTCAATATTGTCAGACTCTTCCTTCTGCATTTTGGCAAGAATCTGATCCGATAATTCTTCATCTAAAAGACCCAAAAGCTCTGCTGCATCATCGGAGGGCAAGTGATTAAAAATCACTACCAATTTTTCTATTTCGATATTTTTAACAAACTCAAGGAAAATGGGCTCGTCTAACTTTGAAAAAAGGATACCAATTTGTTCCGGGTCCTTGATAAGCTCGAATAATTTTTGTCGATTAAGGGTTGAAAGCTCTTCAAAAACAATGGAAAGGTCCGCCATATGGGTCTTGTTGATAATATTTATCAATTGCTTGGTTGCCCCGCGGCGCAACAACCTTTTTATGCTGACCGTCAAAATCAGTATCTGTTCATTTCGCATTGTTTTCCCCTGATAGATGAATTCTGGTCATACTCAAAGCATAATTTTGATATGGGCATGTGTCTTTAAAGACTCAATCCATTCTTTAAACCGCTTTTCCGCCTGCTCTTTGTATAAAATATTCTCGATCTGATCCCGGGCCTGGTCAAGGGTTTTATTTCCTTCCATAAAGATATCCTCCACAAAGAGAATCTGATATCCCTGGCCCACATAAAGAACAGGGGTATGATCCCCTTTTCCCAGGGCCTGCAAACTTATTTTGATCTCTTCGCTAAAATTATTAATATCAAAGACCCCCAGATCACCGCCGTCTGCTGCGTTGCTGGCAATGGAATGTTCCTTTGCCAATTGTTCAAAAGAGACCCGGTTGCCTATCTTTGGTTCAATTGTCGCAAGATCGGCTTCATTTTTCATGAGGATATTTCGCAAGTGATATTTTTTAACCCCTGTAAAGGCATCCCCATGGGAATCATAATATGTTTTAATATCAGCGTCCGTAATAATTACCTGGGATCGGACTGCCCTGCTGATCAGCCTGGATTGAAGAATTTCTTTCTTCATGTTTGACTGGTAATCCTTCAAAGTGAGCCCATCGCCCGCCAGAGCAGCCTCAAGTTCTTCCGGGTTCATTTTATTGGTGGTCATAAAATTATGAATAGCAGAATCAACATCTTCCTTGGATACCTCAATATTATATTTGACAGCCTCCTGGGAGCTAAGAGATCTGTCAATCAATTGTTCAAGCACATCCCGTTCAAGGGTTTGGATCAATTCCTGTTTTTTTGCACTGGAGTTTTGGGAGGCGTCTATATTTTGTCTATAAGGGAGGGTTGTCTTTTTGAGGTCACTGAGAGTGATGATCTCATTGTTAACAACCGCCACAATGCGGTCCACAACTTCAGCAGAAGCAATTGCGCAAATCCCGATGGCCAGTGTCAACAGTATTCCTATTTTTGTTTGTTTAATCATTTATCTGTCCTTTATTATTTTCCACCTTCATTAAAAACCGGGCCAGAGCCTTCTTGTTAATATCCACTGAATATTGTTTTTTCAACCCCATGATCCATTGGTCATAAAATTCCTGGCTTTTTTCATTTCGAAGATGGGATAGCAGTTTTTTTTCATCTGAAACAGCTTCCTGGAGTCGGTGCCGGTTGTAAAAAGAGACAACATCTTCGGATAAAATTTCAACTTTGTCCTTGAGTTCCTGTTGGATAAATTTGTCGATAACCAGATTGTCTTTAAGTTTCTTTTTCCAATAGGGGTATGAAATGGCATTTTCCAGCAACATTTGTTCAAAACTGTCTTCGGGGTAGTCTTCCCGGTAAAAAGATTCTTTGGCAGCCAGTTCCGAATCACTTACCAGAATCTTGCTGTCATGGGCAGCAGCAAGCAGGACGCCTTCCTCGGACAAAATAAAAACAAGATCAAATATCAGTCGATTGTATTCCGTTGGATTTTTGTTATAATCATAGGGATAGGCCAAAAGTTTCAGATCAAGTTCTTGAGCAAATTCCACTGGAAGAAGCGTAATCGATCCTGTCTTTATCAGATAATCGGGTGCGGAAGTATCGGGCGGTTCCGTGCAGCCGAAAATTCCGAATAAAAACAGCCCCCACAGAAAAAAATTAAAAATTCGAATTCGATACAGACCCGGCATGCAAGCCTTCCCCTTTAATCTATGTTAAAAAACCACGTTCCCAATAAGGGGGAAACTTTAGCACTCCAGACATTTTTTCGCAAGTCAATTTGGTTGGCAATTTTTCATGAAAAAAAGTGACAGGCCGTCAAATGGGAGGGGTCGGTTTCATTGGCAAAAAGCGGGGGCTCTGTTCGCCTACAAATTTCTTTTACATAGCTGCACCGGGTGTTGAAACGACATCCAGGAGGTGGATTTTCAACGGAAGGCACCTCCCCTTTTAACAGTATCCGTTCTTTACCCGATTTTGGGTCAGGAAAAGGGATAGCAGACAACAAGGCTTTTGTGTAGGGGTGACAGGGGTGGTTATATATGGTTTCTGCGCCACCGATTTCCACGATTTTCCCCAGATACATCACGGCTATCCTGTCTGAAACATGCCGAACAACAGACAAATCATGGGAAATAAAAATATAGGTCAATCCCATTCGTTCCTGAAGTTCCAGCAAAAGGTTTAAAATCTTGGACTGGACAGAGACATCCAGGGCAGATACGGGTTCATCACAGACGATGATATCGGGTTCCATGCTGATGGCCCTGGCAATACCGATTCTCTGGCGCTGTCCTCCGGAAAACTCATGGGGGTATTTTGACAGGGCATCAGGTAAAAGCCCCACCTGTTCAATCAACCTGCCGATGACTGCATCAAGATCATCCCCTGCATGTCCATGGATTCGATATTTTTCCTCGAGGGTCTGCCCCACGGTCTGCCGGGGGTCCAGGGACTCAAAGGGATCCTGAAAAATCATCTGGAGGTTTAAGGCAAGCTTTCGCCTCTGGGGTGAATTGAGTTTGGAAACCCTCTGACTGCAGGCGACCACTTCGCCAAGGGTGAAATCATACATCCCCATGACACACCGTCCCAAAGTGGTTTTACCACAGCCGGACTCGCCCACGATCCCAAGGGTTTCGCCTTTGTTCACCGTAAAGGAAACATCATCCACCGCATATACCCATCCGGTACGGCGAAGGAATACCCCGCCGGTTACCGGAAAATATTTTTTTAAATTTTTAACCTCTATAATGGGCATGCTGTTTCCTTGTCATTGATCAATTTTGGGGTCTGCGCCCAGCCAAAAACAAGGGATTATATACCATGTTCCGCCTTACAAAAAAACAAATAACCTGAAGGTCTTAAAAATAGGGGTTCCAAATATTTGGACACCTGATAATTTTTTAATTGAGTTTTAAACCGAACAATCATAAAGTGGCCCTTATTTTTTTATAAACGACCACGGTTTTCTATCGGTTTTGAGGATATACCCCATATGGAATCAAAAAAAGAAGTCATCATCATCGGCGGAGGTGTCATCGGCCTTGCCTGTGCCCACTATTTACTCGAACGAGGCGCAAGCGTCAGAATCATTGAACGGGATGGGGTTGGCGAGGGTGCCTCCCATGGCAACTGCGGCCTGCTTTATTTCTCAGATTTGATCCCCCTGTGTGCCCCGGGAGCAATAAGCCATGAAATTTACCGGGCCCTTTGCGGCACCTCCCCCCTTTACATCAAACCCACTATAGACCTAACGCTTCTGACCTGGTTAATAAAATTTGCCGCCCAATGCCGCCCCCGCAAAATGCTTCGGACAGCTATAAACAAAAGTGAAATACTTCATTACTCCATTGGCCTGTTTGAACAGCTGCTGGCACTTCCGGACATGGGATGCGATTTTGAACGAACCGGCATTTTAACCATTTGCAACGATCCCAAAAATCTGAATAATCTGGAGGGAAAAAATGACTTTCTAAAACCGTTTGGCATGGGATACAAATCCCTTGAACGTGACGAGCTGCTGGAAATGGAACCGGCCTTAAAACCTAGTATTGCTGGCGGCTGGCACAGTACGTTTGACTGGCATTTACGGCCTGACATGCTCATGACCGCCTGGAAAAAATACCTGACCCGGCGCGGCCTGATCATAGAAGAACATGCAAAACTGCTTGATTTTGAAATCTCGGGCAATACCATTACCCATGCGAATACGGTACAAGGAAAATTTGCTGCAGATGCCTTTATCCTGGCCACGGGGGCCTGGGCACCTAAGATCGCCAAACAGCTGGGATTGCACCTGCCGGTTCAGCCCGGAAAAGGATATAGCATTACCATGGAACGGCCCGGGGTATGTCCTGAAATGCCCTGCGTTCTCTACGAAAAAAACATGGTGGTCACCCCTTGGACGAGTGGATACCGGTTGGGCGGCACCATGGAATTTTCCGGATACGACACCACTTTAAACAGCAAACGCCTGGCAAAACTTGTCACGGGTGCAACCCAATACTTGAAAGAACCAACAGGGCATCCGGTCATTGAGGAATGGGCAGGATTTAGACCCATGACCTACGATGATATGCCCATCATAGACCGATCCCCCGCACAAGAAAACCTGGTCATTGCAACGGGCCACGGCATGCTGGGATTGACCCTGGCAACGGGAACCGGAAAAATTGTGGCGGACATGGTATACGACAAGACCCCGGAGATTAATATAGGCCCCTTTGGCCTTGACCGGTTCTAACCCATAAAAAAAAGATTTTGCTGCAATGGCATGTAGCAAAATCCTTTTTTATAAAATATGCTGAAATTTTTATTATTGTACGGTCACATTTACTGCAGCCGGTCCTTTCTGACCGTCCTCAACATCAAACGTAACCCGATCTCCCTCACTCAATGATTTAAAACCAGAAGCGTTAATACCAGAGTGATGAACAAATACGTCCGGGCCATCTTCCTGCTCAATAAATCCATAACCCTTTGAATCATTAAACCATTTCACTGTCCCATTTGCCATTGTGACGCTCTCCTTACTTTAGGTAAATAATAGTAGTTTCAAACCTCAGGTTCTGCCACTTCAACAAATGGGTCTATCCTTTAGAACGAAACTGAAAAGCCCTTCTCCATTGACTTTTTCTGTATATTATTAGCTTTTATCTAAAAATCAAGTGTTTTTTTTTAAAAAGTTCATTTTTTATTAGAATTGAGTAGTTAAACAAAATGGCAAGAGGCTGTTCTCTTTGTTCCAGTGGACCGCTCCAAAGGAGAACTCTGCCGGCAGATTTCCTCAACCTGGGGGCACCGATCTGCAAACCTACAGCCCGTTGGCATATTCAGCAAAGAGGGGACACTTCCCTTTATGGTGGGCAAAATGGTTTTAGGGTTTTTTGCACGGGAAGGAATGGAGGTTAGAAGCCCCTTTGTATAGGGATGCAGGGGATTTTCAAATAAATCCGTCACAGTGGCTGTTTCCGCAATTTGCCCGGCATACATCACCACCGCCTGGTCACAGTTTTCAGCAATAACCCCCAGATCATGGGTGATCAGGATAACCGACATTCCCGTTTTAACCTGCAGGGCTTTAATCAAATCCAGAATTTGGGCCTGAACCGTTACATCCAGGGCCGTGGTGGGTTCATCAGCAATGAGGATATCCGGTTCACAGGCAAGGGCCATGGCGATCATTACCCGCTGCCGCATCCCCCCTGACAATTGGTGGGGATATTTTTTCATGACCTGGACAGGATCCGCAATCCCCACTCGCGCAAGCATTTGAACCGAACGGTTTTTCATATCAGAAGGAGCCATTTGAGGAAAATGCAGCTGATAGACTTCAACCAGCTGCCGTCCCACGGCATGGACCGGGTTTAAAGCCGTCATGGGCTCCTGGAATATCATCGCTATTTTTTTCCCCCGGATCCGCTGCATTTGTTCAATGGGCAGCTCCAGAATGTTTTTATCCTTAAACCAGATTTTACCGGAAACAATGCGGGAGACAGGTTTGGGAAGCAGACGCAGAATACTCAGGGCGGTGACAGATTTTCCGCACCCGGATTCCCCTACAATTCCCAGAATACTTCCCTGGTTCATGATAAAACTGATGTCATCCACTGCATGGATTGGGCCCTGCTCCGTATCAAAGGCTACCACCAGATTTTCCAGGCGCAATATACTCGCTTTGCTCTTTTCAGATGTCGTTTGACTCAATTTCTTTTCCTGCCTTCTTTTCTCTGCATTAATTGACAACTTTAATTTTAAATTGCTCATCCACAATTATTTTGGGTTCAAACCGGATTCCCCTGTCCATTGCATCAAGGGTTTGCTCCCGGATTTTTTTGTCAATCCAGAAGAGTCCCCCCACGGTGGAAGAAAAGGGATCAAACAGACCTTCGGACAATTTGGTGCCATGGAAAGAGGGCAACTGCAGCCATCGCCAATATCCTATTCTCACATAGGGCACCATAAAGGTGGGCACGAAGGCGGCGATGTCATGGATTTTATTTTGAATCTTCAGGGACAAGAGGACACGCTCCTGTTCATCCAGACTGGCCCTGTATTGGTCAATCAATGCATCCAGTTCCGGGTCATCTGTATTGGTAATATTATTGGTTTGGGGTTTGTGGGCATTATCCGAGTGCCACCCCTGCCAATAGGAGGGTCTTGAATTGGTGCTCCACCCCATCCAGGCCACATCATATTTTTTTTCAAGAATTTTCTTAAAGGTGGCAGTGGAATCCAATTTTTCCAGGTCAAGCTCAATCCCGGCCTTTAGTGCCTCTTCTTTGAGGACCACAAGCCTGGGCATATATTCCTCAAACCCATAGGTGACAGTTACGGAAAATCGCTGGCCATCTTTTTGCCAGATACCGTCACTGCCCCTTTTCCAACCGGCGTCGCCCATGAGGGACTCCACTCGTCCAATGTCATATGTCCTGGGGGTAATGGTATAATCCGTATATTTCCCATATCCGAAAAAGGCCTGGGCGAGCCTGAGATAATCCCCTCTGAGTACCTTATCAATGACCTTTTCAACATTCATGGCATGGGCAAAGGCCTCTCGCAGTCGTTTGTCTTTGAAAATCTCCTTATCCTGGTTGAGCCACATTCCATGGGAAGGCCGCTGGAGATCATTGTAAAAGCAAATGCGGTTCACATACCCATTTTCAAAAACCCGGGTCCTGGTTTTATCATGCCAGTATTTGGGCAGGCTCAGACCAAAGGCATCAATGCGGCCTTTTTTAAAATGCTCCCATTGAAGGTTAAAATCCCGAATGACCGTATAGAGGACATAATCCACATTGAAGCGGTTTTGAAAATAACGGTTTTCCCTGGCCCACCAGTCTGATTTTCGTTTGAATTTGATAAACCGGCCTTTTTTAAATTCATGGATCTGATAAGCCCCGGTATTGGGGACAACGGCCCAATTATTGTCCTGAATAAATTGGGGCGTCAGGGGATCAAAAAAATGTTGGGGCGTGGGAGAAATTCCCAGTTTTAAATGCAGGTCCGGAACCGCCTTGGTGCTCGTGACCCCAATGGTGTAATCATCAAACACCCTCACAGATTCAATTTCCTTGGCATAATAATCGTTGTACCAGGGGGCAATGATATGCTCGGAGCGCATAAAGGTCAGGGTATAAACATAATCCCAGGCCGTGACCGGCACCCCGTCCGACCATTTTACCTTTGGGTCCAATTTGAAATACATGGTTTTTTTGTCCTTCCCAAATGCCCAGTGAGTGGCAAGTTCTGGAATGATGTTTTCCGTATTGGGATGGATATTGATCAAAGACAGCTGATTATCCAGAATCGCCCCCCGAAATGATCCGTTTGAATCGGGCCCCACCACGCGGAAGGTCATGGGAAAACTCAGAAGGGCTGATCGGAAGGTTCCTCCTTTTTTAGCATCTGAAGAAGCAAAAACAGGATCAGCGTCATTGGTCAGCCACTCAATATTCTCGGGTAATTTTTCATAGTGTTGTTTTTTGGCGATGAACAGTGGTTTTGCCTCTGTTCCCTGTTTCTTTTTATTCTCTTTATGTTCCGGGCTGTTACACCCAGAGCAGCAGATCAAAATCAGGACAACTATCAGCACAGTACAAAAATGAAACCTTTGGTTTACGCGCATTTTCTCTCCATAATTTAGCAGAACACCCAGCATCACCAAGGCTTTTTCCGGTGCAACTTTTCTCATGAGTATTAACAAACCATATCAAATTCCCAAACCAATGATCAATCTTTCTTTTTTAAATTGCTAAAATCGAATTGACAGGGATGGCTATAAAATCTTGACCCCATAGATTTAATATAATAGCATGGATACCTGAATATGGAACAATCGTTTGGGATCATTGCACAGATACGCGATATGATGTTGATCAGATAACCCTTGTTCTTGATATCCCCAATTACAGAGGAAGAAACCTTCTTTTCAGCCCAGCTCAGAATCCTGGACATCTTCGGCCAAGGGGTTTGTCATAGTATTTTTGAAAATTGTACCATTCAAAAATACGAGATAATCCACAAATATGTTCTTGAAATGCAGAAAAAAGAAATGATAACCAAATGACCAGAAAACAAATAAAATGATCCTTCACATTGACATGGACGCTTTTTTTGCTGCCATTGAACAAAGGGACAACTTAAGTCTTCGAAACAAACCCATCATTGTGGCAGGTAATTCAAAACGCAGCGTCGTCGCCACTGCCAGCTATGAAGCCCGTAAATTCGGGATTCATTCTGCCATGCCGGTTTTCCAGGCGAAACAACGCTGCCCCCGGATTATCATTGTTCCGGGAAACCGGCATAAATATGCAGCAGAATCCCAAAAAATCATGAATATCATCTCCGGCTTTTCCCCTCTTATGGAACAGGTATCTATTGATGAAGCCTATGTGGATATTCGTGGATGTGAGAAATTATTCGGTCCTCCCGGGAGGATGGCCCAAAAAATCAAGGCAGCCATATTCAACGCGGTTTCTCTAACCTGTTCAATCGGGATTGCACCGGTCAAATTTTTGGCCAAGATTGCCTCTGACATGGATAAACCCAACGGCATTACCCTTATTTCCCCCCATGAAATGGACACCTTTATTGCTACCCTGCCCATCGCCAAAGTTCCCGGGGTGGGCAAACAGGCCATGAAATTGATGGAGATTTTAAAAATTGTGACCCTGGGAGACATTCACAAACATGACCCCGATTTGCTGAACAAAAAATTGGGTAAAATGGGAACAAGGCTTTATGCGCTATCCCAGGGGAAAGACCCATCCCAGGTGGAAAACAATTATACCCGAAAATCAATTTCCAGCGAGACAACCCTCGACCGGGATATTTGTGATATAGAGAGTGCCAGACACATATTATTGTCACTCGCCCAACGGGTGGGCCGGGATTTACGGAAAAAAAAATGGGTCTGCCGCATCGTTTCCATTAAGATTAAATTTTCAGACTTCACCCAGATTACCCGGAGCAAAAAAATCGAGCCTTGGATTTGTTCTTCTGCTGCCATTTTCAATGAAGCCCTTTCCCTGTACGAGCAGGTGGTATTAAAGAAAAAAATCCGGCTGTTGGGCGTGGGGGTTTCCCATTTCAGGGAAAAAGATGCACCCATTCAGATGGAGTTGCTCTGCCAGCCCGGTGAACAGCAAAAAAAACAATGGGAATCCGTTGACATGGCAGTGGATTCCATCATGGAAAAGTTTGGATCTGGTATGGTAAAAAAAGCTTCATTAGCAAATCCAACCAGAAAAAAACCTAAGCAAGGATAAAAAAAAGAAACAAAAAATAACGGTACAATAATTTTGATATCCAGTACTATATTTTTTAAAATCCCAACTCTTCATTCACAAGAATAATTTTTATCCGGCCCTTTAAAAAACATTTTTCAGTAATGCTCCAATAATTACAAATTCTGTCCGGGCTGGAACAATCATGGCAAACGCCTGTTTTTGCACAAGGGGTTTTTTTATTCAGATTTATTGCATTAACCGGGGCTGCATAATTTTTAATCCGGAACATGGCATCTTCAAGATCACAACAAAGTTTATTCCTTCCGACAATCAAAAGAACATTTTTAGGCCCCCACATGATGGCTGCCACCCGGTTTCCGATCATATCCAGGTTGACCAAATGCCCGGCTTCGGTAATGGCATTGGTACCTGTGACAAACAGATCCACCATAAGCGATTTGCGTCGACGTTCCAGCATTTCCTCCATGGACAGGCTCTTGTCAAAGGTATTAATCACCTCAAGGTCCTTGTTGTTATTCAAGGCATGAAAAAGACCCGTGCTGATAAAAGACATGGAACCGCCCCAGGAAACACTTTTAATATCAAGTCCGGGAATAATCTGATCCAATGCAATCTCTTTGGCCGCTTCCGCTGTCTGGGCTATAAATACCTCAAACTTATTATTTTCCAAATTTTCTTTAACTGCTTCAAGTTTTAAATTCCAATAGGTATCAATGGGGCTTGTTTTAACGGGATCAGTCATATAAATTTTCCTTAAAATTAAATATTAATCTTTTTCAGGTTAAAATTATACCTGTTTTTGTCTTGTCCTTGCAATGATTATTTCTATTTCATGGACGACGAATTCCAAGGAATAATTTAAATATTACTTTCATCTTGCCCTAAAACCATTTTTTTTCTAAGAATTATTTTATTTTCTAACCCATTTCGTTTCATAGCGGGTTTAAAACCATCAAACCATGTTTACTAAGTAAATTTCTCATATTTATAGTGTGTTAACCTTTTTACTGCCATTATGATACGGTCGGTTTTCCCTTTTATTTAAGCCATTAGGCCAAAATAAATAGTGAATAAACCAAATTTTTCTATTGACTTAAATTTAAGATCTTAATATTGGTTTATGTACTTTATAAATTGCATTCACTAAATAACTGCAATTTTCCTTCTCACTTAGCACGTTGCTTGCTCCTGTCCTGATTTTTACAGCCTTAACTTAAGAAAAGAAGCTGACCAAGCACATTAAGCATTTTTTAACGTAATATAACAAACTTCAAATTTCAGGTTAACATCATTTTTTTTTATGGGAAAAGGAGGTGGTACAGCTTTATTATTTATCTGAAAAATATTCATAATTTCAAATAGTTAATAATATAACCCCCCAAAGGAGATGACCAATGAGTAAAAAAGAAGTTGTCGAGACCACAGAGGCCCAGATCGCCGTCCACTGGAAAGAAGAAGAACTCTATTATCCGTCATCAAAATTTATAGGCCAGGCCAACCTGACAGATCCGGATATTTTTGATCGGTTCAGTTTGGACAACTTCCCGGATTGTTTCACAGAATTTGCAGATCTGCTCACCTGGTATAAATCCTGGGATGAAGTTTTAGATTCCAGTGATATCCCCTGCTACAAATGGTTTAAAGGCGGCAAGCTCAATGCCAGTTACAATTGTATCGACCGCCACCTGAAAGACAATAAAAACAAAACCGCCATCCACTTTGTCCCAGAACTGGAAGAAGAAAGAGTCGACCATATCACCTACCAGGAACTCTATGTCAGGGTCAATGAGTTTGCCTCCCTGCTCAAAAATTTTGCCGGACTCAAACGGGGAGATCGGGTCACCATACACATGCCCATGTCAGCCGAGCTGCCCATTACCATGCTGGCCTGTGCAAGGCTTGGGGTAATCCATTCGGTAGTATTCGGCGGATTCTCCGCCTCTGCCTGTGCCGACCGGATTGTGGATTCCAATTCACGGGTACTGATTACCATGGATGCCTATTACCGGGCAGGAAAGCTTCTCAACCACAAACAACACGCCGATGATGCCGCAAGAATATCCGCCGAACAGGGCCAGGTGGTTGACAAGGTTCTCGTGTGGCAACGGTACCCCGGCAAATATTCCGCAGATACCCCCATGGTTGACGGACGGGATGTATTCGTCAACGAAGAATTAAAGAATCATTACGGCGTCCGGATTGAACCGGAACAAATGCTGTCCGAAGACCCCTTGTTTTTAATGTATACCAGCGGCACCACGGGAAAACCCAAGGGTTGCCAGCACGGCACCGGCGGCTATCTTGCCTATGTTACGGCCATGTCCAAATATATTCAGGATATCCACCCGGAAGATGTGTATTGGTGTATGGCGGATATCGGGTGGATCACCGGCCATTCCTTCATCGTATACGGACCGCTAGCCCTGTGTGCCTCTTCTGTTATTTACGAGGGCGTCCCCACCTATCCCGATGCCGGCCGCTCCTGGAGGATTGCCCAGGAACTGGATATCAATATTTTCCACACCGCCCCCACCGCCATTCGCGCCCTGAGAAAACTAGGACCGGACGAACCCGCCAAGTACAATTACAACTTTAAACATATGACCACGGTGGGAGAACCCATCGAACCCGCCGTTTGGAAATGGTATGAATCTGCCGTGGGTAAAGGGAAAGCTGCCATTGTCGACACTTGGTGGCAGACGGAAACCGGCGGATTTCTCTGCAGCACGGTACCGGGAATCCAACCCATGAAACCGGGCAGTGCAGGTCCGGGTGTACCCGGCATTCATCCCTTTATCCTGGATGCAGATGCCAAAGAGATCAAAGAAGTCGGGATTGCCGGTAATATCTGCATCCAGAACCCATGGCCCGGTATGTTCCAGACCATATGGGGGGATCGAGAAAGATTTGTTAAAACCTATTTTGCCGATATCTGCAGAGATCCTTCAAGCAAGAACTGGAGAGACTGGCCCTATCTGGCAGGCGATGCCGCCACCATGGGAGAGGACGGTTATTTCAGGATCCTCGGGCGAATTGATGACGTGATCAATGTGTCCGGTCACAGACTTGGCACCAAAGAGATTGAGTCTGCCGCCCTTGTGGTGGATGAAGTGGCTGAAGCGGCCGTTGTGCCCGTGGCCCACGAAATCAAAGGCAAGGAACCGGATCTTTACGTTGCCCTTAAAACAGGGGTTGAACCCACGGAAGCCCTGGCACAAAAAATTTCTGATGCCATTTGCGACCAGATCGGTAAAATTGCCAAACCCAGAAAGGTATGGCTGGTTCCGGATATGCCGAAAACACGCTCGGGCAAGATCATGAGACGGGTATTGGGTGCCATTTCAAATAGTAGCGACGTGGGCAATGTCATGACCCTTGCCAACCCGGAAATTGTTGAAGAAATTAGAACCATGGTTCAAGACAAATAATTCACTCTGATCTAATTTGAGGAGAGATTCATGTCCAATTTGTATGCTGAAGCCCATGAAAAATCAATCCAGGACCCGGAAGGGTTCTGGGGTCCCATTGCAGAAGACTGTTTCTGGTATAAGCGCTGGGATAAAGTGCTGGATGATTCCAACAAGCCTTTTTATCGCTGGTTCGCAGGGGCCGAGACCAATACCTGCTACAATGCGGTGGATCTTCATGTGGAGAACGGCCTGGGGGAGCAGACGGCCATTATCTATGACAGTCCGGTCACAAACACCATTAAAAAATATACCTACACTGACCTGAAAGAACAGGTTTCCTTGTTTGCAGGGGTCCTGGCCGCCAAAGGCGTGGCAAAAGGAGACAGGGTACTGATCTACATGCCCATGATACCCGAGGCCGCTTTCGCCATGCTGGCATGCGCCAGAATCGGTGCAGTCCATTCGGTTGTTTTTGGCGGATTTGCCCCCAATGAACTGGCAACAAGAATAAATGACGCCAAGCCCAAGGTCATTGTGTCTGCCTCCTGCGGCATAGAGGTGAAACGGGTGATTGAATATAAACCCATGCTCGACGAAGCCATTGATATTTCCACAGAAAAACCGCAAGCCTGCATCATCTTCCAGCGTCCCCAGGCAAAGGCCGCCATGGTAGACGGCCGAGATTTTGACTGGGCAGAGGTCATGGCCCAGGCAGCCCCCCACGATTGTGTACCGGTTTTGGCAACCGATCCTTTGTATATCCTCTATACCTCCGGCACCACCGGCGAGCCAAAGGGGATTGTCAGGGATAACGGCGGCCATATGGTGGCATTGAAATGGAGCATGAGTGCCATTTACGGAGTGAACCAGGGGGATGTTTACTGGGCAGCCTCGGACATCGGATGGGTGGTGGGTCATTCCTATATTGTCTACGCGCCGCTGTTAAAAGGGTGCACCACCATCATCTTTGAAGGCAAGCCCGTGGGCACCCCGGATGCGTCGGTTTTCTGGAGAATCATTGAAGAACACAAGGTAAAAACCATGTTTACAGCTCCCACTGCCTTCAGGGCTATTAAACGGGAAGATCCACAAGCAAAACTCATGGGTAATTTTGACCTTTCACAATTCAAATATCTTTTCCTGGCCGGAGAAAGAACCGATCCAGATACCCTGTTCTGGGCGGAAAACTCTCTAAAAATACCGGTAATAGACCATTGGTGGCAGACGGAAACTGGCTGGGCCATTGCCGCCAACTGCGTGGGGCTTCATCAGTTTAAGGTCAAACCCGGCTCCCCCACCAAAGCTGCTCCCGGCTGGGACATGGCGGTTCTGGATGGAGATGGAAAACCGGTGGTAAAGGGTGATATCGGTGCCATTGTAGCAAAATTGCCCTTACCACCGGGTACCCTGCCCACCCTGTGGCATAATGATGAACGGTATAAATCCGCCTATCTGTCCGCCTTCCCGGGGTATTATGAAACCTCGGATGCCGGGTATATTGATGAAGACGGCTATGTGTTCGTCATGGCTAGAACCGATGACATTATTAACGTGGCCGGTCATAGGCTGTCCACCGGTGCCATGGAAGAAGCCATCGCAGGGCACCCCGATGTAGCGGAATGTGCGGTCATGGGGGTGGAAGATCAACTGAAAGGTCAGGTTCCCCTGGGGATGCTGGTGCTCAACGCAGGAGTTGACAGGGATGAAGCCGAGGTGATCAAAGAGGTGATCCAACGGGTCCGTGACCAGATAGGACCGGTTGCTGCCTTTAAAACCGCCACCGTGGTCAAACGGCTTCCCAAAACACGTTCCGGAAAAATTTTACGGGGAACCATGCGCTCCATTGCAGATCAAAAAGAGTATAAAGTTCCGGCAACAATAGATGATTATGCGATTTTGGATGAAATTGAAGCATCCTTGGGTAAGATCGGATATGGGAAAAATGCATGAGATTGTTCATATAGATATTTAATAATTCCAAGGAGGTGGTGCAGTATGCCCTAATTGTCCCTGTTACAATGATAAAATTACAGGAAAATCCGATCAACTCAATAATAGATGATTTAGGAGGAAAAGTTTATGGATTCAAAAGTAATGTGGGTGTGGGGAATGTTGATAGTGTACATAATTTATTGTTTCTGGTGGGGTTTAAAAGGTTTCTTTTCTGAGAAAACCGCATCAGGATACGGGATTGCAGGCCGTTCCATACCCTTTATCGCATTTTTGATGGCTGCCACGGCCGCCTCTTTTTCCGGCTGGACATTTGTCGGACATCCGGGCCTGATCTGGAAGGTAGGGCTGGTATATGCCTTTGCCTCCTTCTATGTATTGACCATTCCCATTACCGGCGCCTTTTTTGCCAAAAGAAACTGGCTCATGGGCAAACGCTATGGGTTTATCACCCCCGGCGATATGTTTGCCTATTACTACAACAATGAACTGGTTCGCTGGCTCACTGTTCTGGCAGCCCTCTTATACTCCATATTTTATTCGGGTATCCAGCTGATTGCCGCATCAAAACTTTTTTACTGGGTGGCTGGCGTGCCCCCGACCATCGGCCTTATTTTCATGGCCTTTATTGTATGGTTCTATGTGGTCACCGGCGGCCTGAAAGCCAGCACCTGGGTAGGTGTTCTCCAGTTTGTGCTCCTGGTCGGCGGTATTTTCTTATTGGGGCTTTATGTTATCAAATCCCCCATCATCGGCGGATGGTCCGGCATGACCGCCTCTTTAAAAACGCTTGATCCTAAATTAAGCCAGGTTCCCGGGCTGATCCACTTTGGCATCGGCGGCGGATGGACAGCGGTGATGATCCTCACCTATATGTTTGCCCTCATGGGGATTCAGTCATCTCCTGCCTTTATTCTGTGGAACTTTGGTATTAAATCCCCCAAACCCCTGGCCTGGCAGCAGGTGTTCATGTCCACCTTTATTGTGGGTATCTGCTTGTTCTTCTTTTCCGCCTTCCAGGGCATGGGTGCTAAAATACTTGAAATGTCCGGAGAGATGATCATTGCCAACAGCGGCGATGTGGTTCCCAAACTCATGACAAAATTTTTACCAGGACCGGTTCTGGGTCTTGTGTTTCTCGGCGCCATTGCCGCCATTCACTCCACATCGGCTCCCTATATCGGAACCGGCGGCACCATCATCCAACGCGATGTCTGGTGGCGGTATGTGAGAAGACAGGGTGGCTCCCATTCAGAACAGATCTGGACCAACCGGGTATTTGCCACATTGCTGACATTGGCCGCGGTTGTGGTTAGCCTGACCTCCTCGGATGCCATTGTTATGATCGGCGGATTCGCCACCACCTTCGGCACCATCATGTACCTGATGCTCATCGGTGTTCACTGGGGATTCAAATTTCCCAGCACAGGGGCAGCACTTGGTCTATTGACCGGCATTGTTGTTAATATGCTCACCTATTTTGTCTGGAAATACCCGCTGTCCATGCATACCGCCTTCTGGGGTATTTTTGCTGGCCTTGTTGTGGCCTATGGCTGCCGGGGCCTGGGCATCAAAGACTCCCAGGAAACCATTGACCGGCAAAAAGAAGTCAGAACATGGCTGAACAGCATTGATGGACCCTCTGAGAAGGGTAAGGTCTGGCGTTCCCGCATGAAGATCATTGTTCCCGTATGGTATTTCTTTGCCCTGGGACCTGGAATTTTACTAGGCAACTCTGCCTTTACCTTCTGCGGATTCCCTGCCATCTGGGCATGGCAGATTGTCTGGTGGATTGTGGGTATAGTGATGATGTGGGCTCTTTGCTTTAAAGCGGAAATGTCCACTACTTCTGAGGAACAGATCAGGCGTGCCGATGTTGAGCTCATGGATGTCACCAAGGAAGCAGATGCTTGATCACAAGAACATTTTCTTAAAACCTTTTATGGAGGACATATCATGGCCCTAGAAGATAAATATCTCATCGCAACCATTGTGTTTTGTATTCTTTTTACTGCCAGTTTTGGCTGGGGATGGTGGGGATAATCATCCTCAAAACAACTAACCTTTAATACGGAAGAATTCTGAGCCCCGACTTTAGGGTTCAGAATTCTTCTTTGGTTTTGCCCATGACCCAAACCAATCGATTCTGGAAATTTGTGTTCGCCAGTGCCCTGGGCATTTTTTTGATGGTCGCAGGTTTTTTGACCTTTATCTGGTTTCGGCTGAGCCCAGGCCAGGAAGTTCTGCTCATTACCATTGAGCAAGAAAATATTTACCCTCTTTTGTGGCTGGCCTTTCTGGTGATTGGATCCCTCTGGGTGGTTTTTGATATTACCTACAACACCTATATCCGGCCCTTGAAAAGAATGTCGGCGGAAGCCGGTGTCATCTATGCGTCTAATCCGTCCCACCGGATCAACATCAAAGGCAGCAAAGATATTATCACCCTTTCCCGGGTAATAAACGATTTTGCCGACATGTTTGAAAATTTAAATAAAACCATCACCGAACAGATTTTTGCCGCCAGAAAGGAGACAGAAAAGGAAAGAAACCTTCTGGCGGCCATCATGTCAGAACTACCCCACGGGGTGATTATCTGCAACAAAAGCGGACGGATTCTGCTTTTTAATTCCCTTGCCAAAAAATTATTCACCCCCAGGACAATTGCCCCCAGGACAAGTACCCAAAGAACAGAAAATTTCATCGGGCTTGGCAGATCTATTTTCCACCTCCTTGATAAAAACCTGATTGCCCATGCCATTGGCGAAATCCAAGAACGGCTTAACAGTCAAAAAAAAAGCGTGAGTTCTTTTTTTATCACCCCCATTTATACCGGAGACCTCATCAGCGTTGAAGCCATTCCCATTCTGGACAACGATAGTGCAATGACCGGTTTTATCCTGACCGTTCAGGATATTTCACCGGATATTCAAAAATATGAAACCATCGATACCCAGTTGTCTGAATTCCAGGCCACATTGGAAAACGAAATATCCGGGAGAAGTTCTGACAGGGTTGAAAAAAAATACCACCAGGTTTCCACCATTATCCGTGATCTTTCTTTGTTACGACTTCCCCTGACAACCCTTAACCTCAGAAATTTTCTGCGAACTCTCCAGAAAAAAGCGGGCCATGAATGCGACATCCGAATCAATATATTCAATGACCAGTGGAATACGCGGCTTCTTGCCGACGCGTATTCCCTGACCCGGGCCTTTATTTTTTTATTTCAAAATTTATCACGTCTCTTGGCACAGACAGAATTTAACCTGGTTATTTCTTACCCGGCCAGCGCCATCGGCTTTGCCATTTCCTGGGATGAATCTGCCTGCCAACTGGTTGATATTGACGCTATCATGCACCATAGGATAAATGCCCTTCCCGGATTTGGCTATGTCCTCAAATTCAATAATGCCCGGATTACCCTCGTTTCTCCGGACAAGGACACCTGTTCCGGCATCAATATTATAGCAAAGGCGGGGAAAAAATCTTTACTCCCCTTTAAAAAAAGAGCGCCGGTCATGGCAGGAAGCCGACCAGAATTTTATGATTTTGATCTGTTCAGTGTGGACACCCCGTCAAAGAATCTCCTGGATACCAGCCTGAAAGCGTTAAATTATACGGTGTTTGATACGGAAACAACCGGCTTAAATCCCGACGGAGGGGATGAGATCATTTCCATCGGTGCGGTCAGAATTGTGAACAACCGAATTGTGTACCAGGATGTTTTTGAGGAACTGGTGAATCCCAACCGCGATATTCCCATGAAATCCTACCGGATCCACGGTATTAATTATGAAATGGTCATGGAAAAAGACCCAATTGAACGTGTGTTGCCGCGATTCCGGCAATTCACCGCTGATACCGTTCTTCTGGGACATAACATCGCCTTTGACATGAAAATGCTCAAAGTGAAAGAAAAGTCAACGGGCATCCGGTTTAACAACCCCACCCTGGACACCTTGCTACTCTCAGCCGTGCTCCATCCCGTTCATGAACAGCATGACATGGAAAATATTGCCAAACGCCTGGGCGTAAATATTATTGGAAGACATACGGCTCTGGGGGACGCCATCACAACGGCTGAAATATTTAAACGACTGATTCCTATTTTGAACAGCAACGGCATATTAACCCTGAAAGATGCATTGAAGGCATCCAAAAAAACCTATTATGCCAGATTAAAATATTAACCAAGATTGCACCCCTGCATAATTGCCCACGGAATAAAAGTTGTTCAATTGGATTGGTAAATGATAGGCTATAATCTATACTATACTCTTAAACGGGAGAATCTCACCATGAAAAGACCCTTGCTTTCACTTTCCATCTTCAGTGCTGTATTTTTCGGTATTATCCTTTTCAGTGTTATTTTTGGCAGCTATAGCAGTCTGTACCGGGCCCAGAACAGGGCCAGAGATGCCAGAATACGGGTAACCATTGAATGCCAGAAACAATTGGATCTTCTCCCGGACCTAGTGGCCATAGTTCGCAAAACCGATTCTTTTAACCGTCTTAACCCGAACAATTCAAATCAGACCCTTCTGGATCAGGCAAAACTGAATCAGCTGGAGCAGGCTGCCCTTAATACCAAAACCATATTGATCCGGATCACGTCCAAAAAAGAACCCCTGAAAAAAGAATTGGTCCTGGCCTTTGAAGAATCCCAGGTCCATTTGAGTCGGGAGATTATCGGCTTGATCATCCCGTTAAAAAAAGAGGAAAACCTAAAGAGCTCCCAGGCCTTTATCGATCTTGAAAAAAAATTTAATGACCTTGAAATTACGGTTTTTTACCACAGCATTCAATACAACAAAGAAGCCCAATATTTTAACACTAGGAAATCTATATTCCCCGGATTTCTTATTGCAAAACTGTTCAAACTTGACAAAATCCATATTTATGAAATCAATACAGATCTGTTTAAACCTGAAAAATTAAGGAGTTGATACAGATGTCTTTGGGATCAGAAAAAAAAGCGGTTATATCTGCTTTTTCAACCTTGTCCAAATCCGAGGAGCAAGCCCTTTATAACGTCTTTTCCTACGAGAAATACAAGAGAGACACCCTTCTTTTTGTCCAGGAGATCTCTCAAGTTGAAAAACTATTTATTATTTCAAAGGGATCGGTTGCCTATTATTTTGAACAAGACAACATCCAACTCTTAAAAGGGACACTTTTACCAGGGGACTGCTTTGGCGGTCTCTCAATCCTATTTAACGATGCAATGGCCATACACACCCTAAAGCCACTTGAAGAAACCGTTTTTTTAACCATTGATGCCGTCTCTTTTGAAACCTTGTGCAAAAATAACAAGGGATTCCGAGAATATTTTACCAATGAATTTGGCAGATGCATGCTCAACAAAACCTTTGCCCATATTATTGCCAGACAGGTTTTGGATAAGGCCTTAAACCTACCGTTTTTCAATCAGCCCATCTCTGCTATTTTTAGACCCAACATTGCCACCTGCACAGATTTTACCACCATTCATGAAGCTGCTTCAAAAATGAGTAAACACAATTCCAGTGCCATTCTGGTTAAATCCGATACCCACGAAATCCAGGGGATTGTTACCGATGCGGACCTGCGAGAGAAAGTGCTGACCCAAAATATTTCCCCGTTAGCGCCTGTATCCGGGATCATGTCCGCACCCCTTATGTCCATTTCCTCGGACAGCCAGGTATTTGAAGCCTTTTTAGTCATGATTCAAAAGGACAAGCGCCATTTAGCCGTATACGGAAAATCCGGCAAAATATCCGGAATTTTAACGGAAAAAGACCTGATATCCGCCCAGACCCGGTCCACGTTTCTTTTAATCTAATCCATAAAAGCGGCCCAGACGATGGCGGACCTTGAAAATATTCATTCCAAACTGGAAATTATGCTGCTGGACCCCATCCGGAACGGTGCCAGTGCAGAATATATCACCCGGCTGATCACCACTTTTTCCGATGCCATCATCGACAAGGTAATCACCTTTTCCCTTGCAGAAGCAGGCCCGCCGCCCTGTAAATTTGTTTTTTTGACCATGGGATCGGAAGGCCGGGAAGAGCAAACCCTGATTTCCGACCAGGACAATGCCATTGTTTTTGAAGACAATGACAACCCAGACGCTGCAAAAGCGGTAAAAACTTATTTTGACCATCTGTCCCAACTCGTTTGTACCCGCTTGGACATGGCAGGGTATCAATTTTGCAGCGGGGATAACATGGCCCAGAACCCAAAATGGTGTCAACCCCTGTCCGTTTGGAAGGAGAACTTTACCCGATGGATCAGAACCGGAAACCCGGAAGATCTTTTATACTCCAGCATCTTTTTTGATTTCCGGGGAACCTGGGGGGAGATGAAACTTTCCGACAGCCTTAAAACCTTTCTTTTAAACTCCATACAGGGATGGTCCGGATTCCTGCGACATCTGACGGAAAATGCCCTCTATTTCAGACCCCCCATCGGCCGGTTTGGAAAATTTTTGGTAGATTCCGAGGGAGAAAACAAGGATGCCTTTGATATCAAGCAGGCCCTGCTTCCCCTCATCGATTTTACCCGGGTCTATGCCCTGAAAAATCAAATTTCACAAACCAATACCCTGACACGGCTTTTCAGGCTATACACCAAAAATATCCTGACCAACAAAGAATACAATGACATTGTGCAATCCTATAATTACCTGATGGATTTAAGATTCCGCAGACAGATCACCACCATCATGGATGAGGAAACAAAACCGGACAATTATATCAATCCGGGAAACCTTTCTTACCTGGATCAGCAGATGCTCAGGGAAATTTTTAAAATGACGGAAAAATTACAGCAAAAACTCCACTACGATTTTACGGGAATCGCCTGATTCGCCCTAATACCTATAATAAAAATTCTTCCTTACAATGTTCACAGGAGGCCTTGGCCTGGACTTGCCGGCAGTGGACACACTTATCAATCAGGTACCGATCTTTCCCCTGAAATTTATGACAATAGGTGCATTCCCAATCTTTTCTAGTCGCAACCAGGGCGTGACAACTCGGACATTTAATGGGGAATCGCCTGAAAATCAAAAAAGAGATACCTGCAAACACAAAAAAAGGGCCGATGAGTTTGAACTGAATACTGGCTGAAAATTGATCAAATTCACCGGATCCAGACAGTATGACATAGAGCAGAAATGCAATGGACGTAACTGCGAGAAATTTAAACCGAAAATGAAAATAGACACTTTTTAATGACTTTTCTTCCATTGGGCAGGCTCCATTAAAAGAATTAATTCATACACGCGTTCCTTACTCTCTATATCTTCTCCCGAAATTTCAGGCCAATGTCAATTATCTTTTGTTTTTTTCTTGCTTTTATCCGGCTTTCGGTTTTTTTCCGGTAAACAAGGAAATTGCATGATCCCTTGTTTATGGTAATAATCCGGGTCTCATGATTTTTTCAAGTAATAAACGCTGATTTTCAAAATCATCTTTTTGGTCAGAGGATCCAAACCGGATTTCCTGGCCAAAGGTGATAAAAACCCGGGAAAAGGGTTTTGGCAGCATAAACCGATCCCATGAATTAAAAAACCAGGCATTTTCAGCCGAGGTATACAAAGGAACCACAACCGCATCTGCTTCAAGGGCCATTTTAATGATTCCGGCCTTGACCCTGCCAATGGGACCGGTGGGACCGTCCAGAATGTGGGCACCAAATCCATAGGTCTTTAAATGATCAATCATGGCATCCATGGCTTTTTTTCCCCCCCGGGAAGAGGATCCCCGAAGGGTATGCCAGCCGCTCCTGTTGGCCACTCCCGAGATCAGATCCCCATCCTTGCTCTGGCTGATCATCAGGCCGGGGTTAAATTTGGAATAGGTTTTAAAATGGGAAATAGCGGAAAAAAACTGCTGGTGCCATACACATAAAAGAACGGCGGTCCCCTGCTCCCTCAGATTCTGCCAGCGATCTTTATTTTCAATTTTGAGCCGGAAGGTCATGCTGTAAACCCGGATAAAATAATAAATAAATACAATGAAAGGCCGGGTGTATATAATAAATTTTAATCGCTTAAACATTCATAAATTCCAGAATAAAATTATCATGGCAACCTAACAGATATCTCCTGGAAAGCAACCTTAATTATTTGATTGAAAAAATTACCCGGCCAGACTGTTCCTTGTCCGGACTTTGTTCCGCCTCTTCGGGGTTCAGGAGAAAAATTCTTGTCGCTACAACCTTACCGGCGGATAAAATATAATGTTTGATATTTTCAGCCCGGGTTATGGCCAACTCCTTTAAATGACGCTCATTGATATCCACATGGGTGAGCAGCAGTTTTTCCTTTTCCTCTATGCTGATCTGTTTTTCCTTACCATCCTCTTCCCTGGGCTTGGGAAAGGCTGCCAGTTCATAGGCTGCCAGGACAGCGGCCTGCCTTTCTTCCGGGAGAAGCGTTAGCGTTTCTGGAGACAATACCGGTGTCCCCTTTGCCGCCAGGGATTTCATTTTTTTCGATTTCAGGAGAGTATCATACGCTTTGTTCCGAAGGGCATCCCCATCCGCAATCTTGTCGTAGGTTCCTTCAATCTCCAACTTAAGCTCTTTTTTCTTCTCTAATATTTCAATGAGCTTATCTATCTTCTGAATTTCTTTATCTGGTATGACGTCACTGCCATATTCAAAATTCACAAATCCAAGATCCTCTCCTCCCCCAAACATGGCTCCCAAAACTTTAAAGGGAGATGTGATCACTTTCATGATCAGGTTTCCTAAAACCTCAAAAAAAGCAACTGAAAAACTAAACTCAGGATCATTGAGGTCCCCGCTGAGGGGCACATTCAGATCGATCTGACCATCCGCATTTTTTAAAAGGGAGATGGCAAGCGGCACAGGCAAAGATGTGGCATCCTTGCTCTCCACCTTCTCCCCAAGGGTAAACTGGTCCAGAAAAAACCGATTCCGGGCTTCTATAAGATTTCCGTCTATCTGATAATTCAAATCCAGAACCAATTTTCCCTTTTCGATTTCATACCCGATATATTTGGCAGAATAGGGAGAAAAGCGGGTCAGCTCAATGTCTTTAAAAGAGATGTTTAGATCTAAAAATTGTTTCTGGGTCAAAGGACTGATCCGCCCTGCAATATCCAGGGGGGATGAACGCCCGTGCAGCCCGCGAAGCTGAAGCTCAGCCGGCGCAATCCCTTCCATGGAGGAGAGCCCCATGACCCTTCCTGCAATCTCTTTCATATCCGCGGAAACATTGGGCTGGGTGAAATTATCTTCAAAATAAATCGCCCCTCCCTGGAGGGTCACATTGGAAATGGAAATCTCAGGGCGAGGGCTGGTATTTTCCTTTTGCGCTGCAGGTGCTGGTTCTGCCTGGGAACCGGAGTTCCCTTTTTCACTCCCCGCCATTATCTGTCTGAGGTTGATATTTCCCTGCTCGGAAATGATCACCCGGGAATAAAAATCAGTGAGGGAAATATCCTCGACAACCACCTTCACCGGCAATAGGGAAATATCCATGCCAGCGAGATAAAGGGAATTGCATTTAAAAAAATCTTTGCCTGAAAATTTCCCCACTGATACAAAATCAGTGACCGATGTTTTCCCCTTAAAAGAAAGTTGGGGTCTGGTTTTTTCTCGCATGGAAAGAGACAGTTGCCCCTGGGTATGAACAAGACCCTGGGTGACAAGAAGATTCACCTGTTCTGTAAAATAGGGCTGGAAGGAGTGTATATCAATCTTATCCAGGGAAACATCCAGGTCTGCTGTCTGTGCTGACAAAACCAGATCCCCTTTCACCTGTATCCTTCCTGTATCATTCCATGCCATTCCAGCCGAAATCCCAGAGGATTCATTGCCCCAGGTTTTAAAATTACTGGCATGAAGGCTGATATCAGACAACTTAATTTCAACGGGTTCTTTTGTGACGGCATCAAAGATATCTATCCCAAATTTCCCAACGGCCAAATCACTTAGACTCATCTCCCATGCAGATCCCTTGTTTTTATCTGCACCCATTGCTGGAAAAACCGTCTCCGTATTGTCTTGATTACCTTGGGCATTATGGGATTCGGGTAATAAATTGTTCATAAGATTAATCGACCCGTCTGCCTGGCGTTTTAGAAGAATTTTCCCCTGGGAGATTTTGATTTTCCCCAGATCAAGCCGCTGTTTTCCCGTATCCACCACAGAACCTGTGACGATCACTTCCGGTATAAAGACCGGTATTTCCTTGTTCACCCGGTCCCACACCTTAAGATTGGTAAGGCGCAGCTCCTTATTCTTGATTACAATAGATAATTTACTATCATTCTCCGACAGGGTAACCCCGGCATCCAGGTCCAGCTGACCCTCCTGGAGATCAAAATTAATAAGATTTTCAACATAGGGCAGATATTTCTTAAGCACCAGTCGTTCAAGGGTAACAGACCCTTCAAGAGCCAGGGGCGTTGTTGAAAACTGCCCAGCAGATGCGATACTTTCATCTGTTTCTGTTTTTAAGAAAATACTGTATTTACCCAGAACCCCCTCTTGTGCCACAATGTCCCTTACTTGGACAGAGACAGGAGACAAAATGGTGTTGAAGGGTGTTTTATTTGAGACATCCGTGAACGACAGGCTGGCATCCACGATGTCTCCTGTGTCTAGCTGAAAGACAAATCCGGGGGTTTTTTTTTCACCCCCTGAAGCCATTACTACTTCTTTTTCTGGTTTTTCTGGCTTAGGTGTATCCTCCTCCTCCACGGGTATCTTTTCCTCTGATACATCCTTCAAAAGGTTCAGGTTGCCGTTGGCATCCCTTGTCAGGTGAATCTTTGGGGATAAAATTTTCAAATCGGCAAGCCTCAACCGTTTGTCCAGAAGATCCGAAGGCGCAAGGGTAAGATTCATTTGGGGTATGGTTAAAACCGGGGTATGGTCGGCATCCTGGATATCAATGTTGGAAATTTTTACATCCCCTTTTAAAATCAAAGACGGCTTCTCTTTAACACCTGCCTGGGAATAGGTCATGGCCAGATCAAGGGATGTCTCCAGTCGCTTCACCAGAAGCGTATCGGGCAGGGGCAGGTATTTCAAATAGGTTAAAAAATCAATGGAACCGGTTTTCAGGGTCACAACAGAATCACGCCCGGGCGCAAAGGGCAGACTTTCAATTTTGATATTAATCTTGGCCTGGTTCAGCACAAAATCAATGTCGGCAATGGTTTTGGTCTGCCTGTCCTTTTCGAGACTGTTTAAAAGGGGCAAATTTAAAT
>CAYWNB010000004.1:2638-49215 GCA_964459195.1 uncultured Desulfobacula sp. | reverse complement strand
TCTGTAAATTCGAGCCCTTAAGTATCACAAAACCCATCGTTGGGCAATAGGGATAAGGCCAGGATTTTATTGCCTTGACAGTTTTTGGAAATTGGGGTAAATATGTTTGTTTTATGTGTTTGGCGGATAATACTGGTAATTAAAGTAAAATAACAAGTAAAATAGTATAGTTAGGAGAGACCAATGGCAGTACCAAAACAAAAGAGTTCCAAGGCAAGAGGCAGGAAAAGAAGGACACACTACAAACTGAGCGCCCCGACAATCGCAACCTGTCCGGAATGCCAGGAACCCAAGCTTCCTCATACGGCTTGCCCCGAGTGCGGTGCCTACAAGGACAGGAACGTTAAAGTCAAAGCAGACGAAGCATAAAAAAAGGTAAAAAGGAGCCTGTGTCATGACGATTGAAACCAAGGTGCGGAAAGTGATTGCAGAAAAGATTTCTGATATTGACATAGAAGATGTGGTGCCCGAGGCGTCTCTGATTGAAGATCTTGGAGCAGACTCTTTGACAATTGTCGAGCTTGTCATGTCCATGGAAGAAATTTTTGATATTGAAATAGATGATGACGCAGCAGAAAAACTTGTGACGGTTCAGGATGCTATTGATTATATCAAGACAAAATCCTGACACAAGCGCGCAACAGCAAAGGGCGCTAAAGCAAAGGGCGCCACAGCAAAGGCTCTAAAGCAAAGGAAGCAAGCAATGGATAAAGAACCGGCTGCCAATAATTTTATTGGCAATTCTATTATTATTGGCAGTGACCATGGTGGCTTTGAGTTAAAGGAAAAAATAAAAGCGCTTCTTTTGAGCAAGGGCTTTATGGTTGAAGATGCCGGTCCAAACGGTACGGAATCTGTCAGCTACGTGGATTATGGGAAAAAAGTGGCCAATGCGGTTTCCAGGGGTCAGTTTCCCCGTGGGATTCTGCTTTGCGGAACAGGTCTTGGCATGTCCATGGTGGCCAATCGGTTCCCAAAAGTTCGGGCGGCCCTATGTTCGGATCTCTTTTCAGCGCGCATGAGCCGGCTTCACAATGATGCCAATATTTTGGTGATGGGCGGTCGGATTATCGGTGATATCCTGGCCTTTGAGCTGGTCAAAACATGGCTTGAAACTGAATTTGAAGGCGGCCGGCATCAAGATAGAATTCAGTGTATTGATCTTTAATCCGAGGGTCTATAAGAATGGGAAGTATTGAGACAAGTGATCTGGAAATAGCAGAGATCATCGAAAAAGAGTCAATTCGCCAGGAGTATGGGTTGAACCTCATTGCTTCTGAAAATACGGTAAGTCCTGCTGTGATGGCGGCTCAAGGGTCCATACTGACCAATAAGTATGCAGAAGGGTACCCTTCTCGGCGGTATTACGGGGGGTGCGAGTTTGTTGACCAGGCAGAAGAATTGGCCATTGAAAGGGTGAAGCGGCTCTTTGGCGTTGAATATGCCAATGTACAGCCCCATTCGGGGTCGGGGGCCAACATGGCGGTTTATTTTGCATTTTTAAACCCCGGAGACCGGGTCCTGGCAATGGACCTCGCCCATGGCGGTCACCTCACCCATGGGGCCCCTGTGAGTTTTTCCGGCAAATTATATGATTTTATCCACTACGGACTTTCCCCGGATACGCAGATGATTGATCTGAACCAGGTGGAGACGCTTGCCAAAAAAAATAAACCCAAGATGATTGTGGCCGGGGCCAGTGCCTATCCCCGGATTATCGATTTTAAAGGGTTTGCCCAGATTGCCGCATCTGTGGGCGCTGTTTTTATGGTGGACATGGCCCATATTGCTGGCCTTGTGGCGGGTGGGGTCCATCCTTCACCTGTCGGGTTTGCCGATGTCATTACCTCAACCACCCACAAGACCCTGAGGGGTCCCCGGGGGGGATTGATCCTTTCCAGCGAACGTTATAGCAAAAAGATCGGTAGTCAGATTTTTCCGGGTATCCAGGGCGGCCCCTTGATGCATGTGATTGCCGCCAAAGCGGTGGCATTTAAAGAAGCCCTTGAGCCGGCCTTTGCAGACTATCAGAAGCAAGTGATTAAAAATGGATCCACACTGGCATCTGTGCTCATGGACCGTGGATATAACCTTGTTTCCAATGGGACGGATAATCATATGGTGTTGGTGGATTTCAGCCAGCAAGATATTTCTGGAAAAGAAGCCGAAGAGAGACTGGGCCGGGCCAATATTACGGTGAATAAAAATACAGTCCCCAATGAAAGTCGTTCTCCCTTTGTCACATCCGGTATCCGTATCGGTGTGCCCCTGGTGACCTCCCGGGGAATGAAGGAAGAGGCCACCACAAAAATTGCCGGCTACATCTGTGATATCTTGGATGATAAGAATGCTGACGAGAATAATGTGGAAGCTGTGGCTGTCAAGGTAAAGGCACTTTGTGGTCAATATCCCCTGTATGCAAAGACCCCCCTATGAAAAAAATCCCAAAAAAAGAGCAGATCCCACAGGTTTCCGGCAGGCCTTCCTGGCATGAATATTTCATGGGGATTACCAACCTTGTGGCCAGTCGTTCCACCTGTCTAAGGCGCAAGGTCGGGGCTGTCCTTGTCAAGGAGAAGAGAATTTTATCTTCCGGGTATAACGGGGCCCCTGCAAATGTTCCCCATTGCAGGGAAACCGGTTGTCTGAGGGAACAGCTCAATGTTCCTTCGGGGGAAAAACATGAATTGTGCCGGGGGGTCCATGCAGAGCAAAATGCGATTATCCAGGCCGCCTTCCATGGGGTATCCGTAAACGGTTCTGTATTATACTGTACCAATCAGCCCTGTTCCATTTGTGCCAAAATGATCATTAATGCCGGGATTAAAATTGTATATTTTAAGGAGGAGTATGATGATCCTTTGTCATTGGAAATGTTTGACCAGGCCAAGGTGGACCTTGTCCAGCTTTAAATACCAGCTTTAAATGTCAGTTTTAAATAGAAATAGAAGAAGAAGAGGCGGCCATGAAGTGTCCCTATTGCACCAATTTAAATACACGGGTAGTTGATTCCCGGCCGGGTAAAATTGAATATGAAGTCCGCCGCCGCAGGGAATGTCAAATCTGTTCCCGGCGGTTTACCACCTATGAGCGGGTGGAGCAGGCCCCTGTTATAATTATCAAGAAAGACGGCCGCAGGGAAGAGTTTGACCGGGACAAAGTGATCCGGGGAATTTCCAAGGCTTGCGAAAAAAGAGCCATTAGTATCAATCTCATTGAAGAGATGGTGGAAGTCATTGAACAGGAGTTGCGGGAAAACAATGACCGGGAGATCCCTTCAAAGGTGGTGGGCGAGAAAATTATTCTGGCCCTGAAAGGGGTGGATGATGTCGCCTATGTAAGGTTTGCATCGGTATATCGGGAATTTAAAGATGTAGCAGACTTTATCCAGGAACTTAAAGGGCTTCTGCCCAAAGAGTGCCAGCCGGTTGAATTTGACCAATTGGTGGAAAAAGTGACGGACAAGGCTGATGACCGATCATGACCATATGCGACGGGCCCTGTCCCTTGCCCTAAAGGGAAAAGGGGTTACCTCTCCCAACCCTTGTGTGGGGGCGGTGGTGGTGAACGCCGGTGTGGTGGTTGGCCAGGGCTGGCACAGGGCAGCTGGCATGGCCCACGCAGAAGTGGAAGCCATTGAAGATGCCCTAAAAAATTATCCATCGAATACCCCGCCGATTACCCAGGGTGCCACCATCTATGTTACCCTTGAACCCTGCAATCATTTTGGAAAAACCCCTCCTTGTACCCATAAAATAATCAATGCCGGTATTAGCCGGGTGGTCGTGGGCTGTAAAGATCCCAACCCCTATGTCAGCGGCGGCGGTATCCGATACTTGAGGGAAAATGGCATCCAGGTTGAATGCGGCCTGTTAGAACCTGAGGCCCAAACCCTTATCGAAGCATTTATCTGGTATACGCAAAACAAGAAATTCCCTTTTGTTATCTTAAAATGTGCCAGTACCCTTGACGGGCGAATCGCCACTGCCACAGGCGATTCTAAATGGATTACCAATGAAACATCTAGGCGGGAGGTCCACAGGCTTCGCCATGAAGTGGATGCCATTCTCATCGGGTCGGGCACCCTCCATGCGGATAATCCCTCTTTAACCGCCCGTATTGAAAATTTTCAGACCAAAGATCCTCTTCGAATTATTCTTGATTCACACTTAAGCATTGACGAAACCGCCCGGGTGATCACCCAAAAATCCACTGCCGATACGATTCTTGTGGTGGGGCCGGACGCACCGTTTGAAAAACGGCAGCGCCTGGAAAAAATGGGGGTGGGGGTATTGGAAGTGCCCTTAAAAAATGGAAGGCTTGATTTGGGCCAACTCATGATTAAGTTAGGAAACATGTCCATCCAAAGTCTCCTCATTGAAGGGGGAGGGAAGGTGGCAGCAGCTGCATTAAAAGAGGGGATTGTCAACAAGGTGTTGTTTTTTCTGGCCCCCAAGTTTTTAGGTGGCAGCGATGGGGTGCCCGTATTTAACGGGAAGGGACCCCAAAAAATTTGTGATGCATTTAAACTCAAACACATGAAGGTACAATTGTTTGATAATGATGTATTGATAACCGGATACCTTAAGGAACCACCTGGTTCGGAATAACGGGGCAAGACCCTTTGGAGAAAAGTGCGTGTTTACAGGTATTATAGAAAGCTTTGGAACCATCAAGGCAATTGAATCCAATGGAGAGGGAAAGATCCTTCACATTGGGTGTGATCTGGATTTGGCCCGCAGTAAAATTGGGGATTCCATTGCCGTAAACGGGGCCTGTTTGACGGCTGTAAGCCTGGGGAAATTTGATTTTAAGGTTGATATGGCACCGGAAACAGTTGCCAGGACAACCTTTAAACGGATGGGACCAGGGACTCGGGTGAATATAGAAAGGGCATTGAGATTGTCCGACCGCATTGACGGGCACCTGGTCTCAGGGCATATTGACGGTACCGGAATGATTTCTTCTGTTACCCGAAACGCCAATGCGCTGATCATGTCCGTTGCAGTTGATGAGGGCTTGGCCGCGGATATGATTGAAAAAGGATCCGTGGCCATTGACGGGATCAGTCTGACCATCAACCAGTTTTCACAGGCGGGTTCAAAGGCTTCGTTCCAGGTAAGTGTTATTCCCCACACAGCAGATATCACCACCATCGGGCTTAAAAAGGTGGGGGATAAGGTGAACATAGAAACAGACATGCTGGGCAAATATGTCAGAAAAATATTAACGGGCAGGGGGCTTAAAAATGATGCTGATAGCCAAAAAAAATCGGATATCAGCATGGCCCTTCTCGCCAAGAATGGATTTTTATAATTTTTATATCATATTTTATAATTAAGGGATGTAACGAATGCCGCATTTAACGATTGTACAGGCAATTGAGGATATTAAAAACGGAAAAATGGTCATCCTTGTGGATGATGAAGACCGGGAAAATGAAGGGGATCTCACCATGGCAGCGGAAGCTGTCACCCCCGAAGCCATAAATTTTATGGCCAAATACGGCAGGGGTTTAATTTGTCTTCCCCTGGATTCGAGTATTGCAGACCGCCTTGATCTGCCCATGATGGTGGACAAAAATACCTCCCAGTTTGAAACTGGGTTCACCGTGTCCATCGAAGCCAAGGTCGGTGTGACCACAGGGATTTCAGCTGCAGATCGGGCCACCACTATTTTAACGGCAGTCGCCGATGGTACTGGTCCTGCGGACATTGCCAGGCCTGGCCATATTTTTCCATTGCGCGCCCGGGACGGCGGGGTCATGGTCCGTATCGGCCAGACAGAAGGCTCTGTTGATCTTGCAAGGTTGGCCGGGTTAAAGCCGGCGGCTGTGATCTGTGAGATCATGGATGAGGACGGCACCATGGCTAGAATGCCTACGCTTGAAGTTTTTGCAAAGGAACACTCCATCGGGATCTGCACGGTGGCGGATCTTGTAAAATACCGCCTCAAGAATGAAAGTTTTGTTAAGCGGGCTGCCCAGACCGTTATCCCCACCAAAGCAGGGGAATTTAAAATTATTGCCTATGAGAATGACATGGACAATCTCACCCATATGGCCCTGGTCAAAGGAGATATTGACCCGGAACAAGCCATTCTGGTCCGGGTTCATTCGGAATGCATGACCGGTGATATCTTCGGTTCTTTAAGATGCGACTGCCAGGAGCAGCTCCACAAGGCCATGGACATGATGGAGGAAGAAGGTGCCGGCGTATTGCTTTACCTTCGCCAGGAAGGCCGCGGAATAGGGCTTGTCAACAAGCTTAAGGCCTATGAATACCAGCGTCAGGGGCTGGACACCGTGGAGGCCAATGAAAAACTGGGCTTTAAGGCCGACATGCGCGATTATGGGATTGGTGCCCAGATGCTGGTGGATCTTGGGGTGAAAAAAATGCGGTTGCTGACCAATAACCCTAAAAAGATGATCGGACTGGAAGGCTATGGTCTCAGTTTAGTGGAACAGGTGCCCATCGAAGTCGCGCCAAACTGTTATAACCAGGGATATCTGAAATGCAAGCAGGCCAAAATGGGCCATCTGCTTCATATGTAGATCAACCATAAAGGATATAAATATGCCACAGATAATAGAAGCAGGCCTGACGGCCCGGGGAAAAAAATTTGGGATCATTGCTGCCAGGTTTAATGATTTTATCACCGCAAGGCTTGTGGACGGTGCCGTGGATGCCCTGGTACGAAGCGGAGCCCAGGACAAGGACATCACCCTTGTAAAAGTACCAGGGGCCTATGAAATCCCCCTGGTTGCCCAGAAGATGGCCCGCCAGAAAAAATATGATGCCATCATCTGCCTGGGGGCTGTTATAAGGGGTGCCACCAGCCATTATGATTATGTCTGCGCAGAGGTCTCCAAGGGCATCGCCGCTGTGGGCCTGGATGCGGATGTGCCGGTTATGTTTGGAATCTTGACCACTGAAACCATTGAGCAGGCCATTGAAAGAGCCGGCACCAAGGCCGGGAACAAGGGCTTTGACGTGGCCATGGCGGCCATTGAGATGGCAAACCTCTGCTGTGAGCTTACCCTCGAATCTGGAAAGGCGGAATAAGAGAATGGGAGATCGCAGGCTTTCAAGGGAACTGGCGCTGCAGGCATTGTTTTCCTTTGATGTCAACAAATTAGATCCTGCCACAGGACTGATACAATTTTGTGCCCAGCGGGAAGATGAACTCACCGACATGGTGAAACCTTTTTTTCTGGGATTAGTGGAAGGGGTTGTTGCCGACATGGGTGATATCGACGGTCTGCTCAACAAATATTCCAAAAACTGGAAGCTTTCCAGGATGCCTGTGGTGGACAGGAATATCATGCGTATTGCCACCTTTGAGCTGTTGAAACGTAAGGATATTCCTCCCAGCGTTACCATTAATGAGGCCGTTGAAATCGGTAAAAAATTCGGTACAAGGGATTCCGGTGCCTTTATAAACGGGGTGCTGGACAGGATTCGGTTGCAAGAAGGGTTTGAATAGATCCATTTATCAGGGAGGAAGGTTTTGATCATAGAAAAACTGGAAGTCGGGCCGATCATGGCCAATTGTTATATTCTAGGGTGTGAACGTACGAAAGAATCGGTTGTGATTGATCCGGGAGATGACGGGGATCAAATTCTCATGGCCCTTGCCAAATTAGAACTTAAGGTAAAATATTTGATCAATACCCATGGCCATTTTGACCATGTTGGGGCCAATAAAAAATTGAAAGAAGTGACCCATGCCACCCTTGCCATCCATCCCGATGACGAGCCCATGCTCATGGAATTGTCCAAGTCTGCTTCCATGTTTGGTCTGTCTGTGGAAAATTCTCCTCCGGCCGATCTTTTACTCAACCATGGCGATACGGTAAGTTTTGGGGATATTACCCTGGAGGTGATTCATACCCCGGGTCATTCCAGGGGAGGAATCTGCCTGTACACCAAAGGGCATCTTTTTGCCGGAGACACCCTGTTTAAAAGTTCCATTGGCAGAACGGATTTGCCTGGCGGGGATTTTGATACCTTGATATCCAGTATTAAAACAAAACTTTTTAGATTGCCGGATGACACCATTGTGTATACCGGCCACGGTCCTGAAACCACCATCGGCGATGAAAAGCGAATGAATCCATTCCTCAGATGAAATGGGGTATTGAACAACTGCCCCGGGTAGCCTCTCTTTTTATGGAAGAGATTGATCTGGGGCTGCCCTTTGAGATGGCTGCTGCAAGATTTGCCGCAGATCCTGGAACAGTCCTACTTTTATCGGGCACCAGCCCTGCTGGAGGGTGTGCAAGATTCAATATTCTGGCGATTCAGCCCTGGCTTGAACTTAAAGGCCGGGGGGAAGCCATCGCCCTGAAGGTTGACAATGAATCCTTTGATCTTGCCCGGGATCCTTTCACCTTTCTTGGGGAGTTGATGGATCATTTGAAACTGGACCATTTGAAACTGGACCAGGCCAAAGAGGAATTGCCGGTTTGTGCCGGACTATTCGGTTATTTTTCCTATGACCTGAAGGACCGGATTGAAATCCTCCCCAGGACCTGTGTGGACATTCATCTGCCCGAGATCTGTCTCGTTGCGCCCTCTGTTCTCCTAGTCCAGGATCGGATCTCCCAGAAAACTTTTTTGTCTATTCCCGTATTGTCCAATTGCCAGGGCACCCCCAACGACTATGTGTCGGCCCGGAAACAAGCCTTTTTGAAACAATTGGGTCAGGCTTGGGAAAAAAGTTTCTTTTCAAGTGACAACAGGGGGTTTAAATCCAGCTTCACAAAGAAGGAATATATCCGGGCAGTTGAACGAATAACCCACTATCTTACGGCGGGAGATATATACCAGGCAAACCTTTCCCAGCGATTTGAGACAGGGTTTTCAGGCGATTCTTATTCATTGTTTCTGGAATTATTTCATCGAAACCCGGCATCGTTTTTTAGTTATATCCATGCCGGGGATCATAAAATTGTTTCCACTTCGCCGGAACGGTTTATAAAACTTGATGGCATCCGGGTGGAAACGCGGCCCATCAAAGGCACCATTGCCAGGGGAGACACACCGGCACAGGACAGGGAGAATGGACAGCATCTAACCCAAAGTATCAAGGATGATGCCGAACTGACCATGATCGTGGACCTCATGCGAAACGATTTGTCCCGGGTGACCCGACAGGGATCTGTTGTTGTGTCCGAACATAAATGTCTGGAACCCTACGCGAATGTTTTTCACCTGGTTTCCATTGTAGAAGGGGAACTTGAAACAGGCAAGTCCGCTGTGGATCTGCTGCGGGCCACTTTTCCCGGGGGATCCATTACCGGCTGTCCCAAAATTCGGTCCATGGAGATTATTGATGAACTGGAACCGGTAAAACGCCATGTTTATACCGGCGCCATCGGATATATCAGCTTTCACAATACCATGGATCTTTCCATTGCCATTCGCACGGCCACCATTGTGGACGAGACCCTTTTCTTTTCTGTGGGAGGAGGGATTGTCTATGATTCAGATCCTGAACTAGAATTCCAGGAGACCCTTGATAAGGGAAAGACCCTCATGGATACCTTGTCATCGGTTTCAGCAGGAAACGCCTTTCACCATCCCAAAGCCTGGGTGGATGGAAAAATGGTGGACCAGGACCGGGCAATGGTCTCTGCCACTAGCCAGGGATTTCAATACGGGGCAGGGCTTTTTGAAACCATCCGGGTGGAAAAGGGAACCCCCCTTCGCCTCGGTGCCCATTTGCAGCGGATGAATGGGGCCTGGACCTCTCTTTTCAAGGGCTTACCGCCGGATATCACTTGGGAGCACGTTATTGATCTTTTGATACAAGAAAACGGCTATACGGACTTGATTTGTGCTGTAAAGCTGATGGTATCCCGGGATGAACAGGCAAACGGGAAGCAGACCTTTCTGGCAGCCTTTGCAAGGCCCTATGTCCACCGTCTCGTCTTGTCCGGGAAAACGGGCCTTGATCTGGTGACATTTCCCTTTCCCCGATCGACCCCCCTGGCCGATCATAAAACCCAAAACTATCTCTATTACGAGCGGGCAGGAGTTTATGCACGAGATCATGGGGGGGATGAAGCCATGATTTTAAATCCGGATCTTACCATATCGGAAACCAATACCGGCAATATTTTTATGGTCATTGGCGAAGAACTGGTCGTTCCCGTGTCTGATCATGTATTGCCCGGGATTACCCTCATGGCGGTTGTGAATGGATTTGCCCGGCAGGGGGGGGGTGTCACCCGAAAAAAGATATCCTCAAAAGAAATTATTTCCTATCCCAATATACTGGTTACAAATGCCTTGATGGGGGCGGTGAGGGTGGTTCACATTGACGGGCAAAAAATTACCCATGATGCGGGGGTGTATGAGAGGATGAATCTTTTGTTGGCTGGATAAAACAGCAGGCTTGTATTTTTATTCAAGAAAATATAGAATTGGGATAAAAAGTTTATCTAAAATTTAGGAATTTAAGGCAATAAGGTGTTATGAGAAAATTATTAATTATTTTGACGGTTTTTTTGGCAGTGGGTTTCTTTTTCATACCCGCCAGTGCAGCTCCCAGGGCAGTTCCTGTTGATGCTGTTTTTGATTTTTCCACCCTGCCGGAAGGTGAGAAAATACTTCATGAATTCATTGTCCGAAATACAGGGGACACGGTTTTGAATATTACCAAGGTCTTGCCTCCCTGAGGGTGTGACAGTCGTTCCTACGACAAACAAATTCCTCCGGGAGGGGAAGGTAAAATTCAAATTGGTATTAAAACAAATGGATATGGGGGTAAAAGACTGACCAAAAAAATTTTGGTCAAAACAGATGATCCGGCGAATAAAAAATTTCACTTGACGGTGACCGGGATGGTGGATGCTGTGGTGGAGATCTCTCCCCGGACGGTCAGTTTGAGCGGGGCCCCGGGGGATGTGCTTGAGGCCATGGTCACCATCACTCCGATGGATAAATACAAGTTTTCCATTTTGGGGCTGGATCAAAAATTTAACACCCAGATCAAGGCAACCCTGGTAACGCCGGATATGGTAAATCAGGATATGGTGAAACCGGGCAAAAAAAATTCGGCCTGGCAGGTGAAAATTACCAGCACCTCCCAAAAGGCAGATGATTTCTATGATATCATCACCCTTAAAACAGATTCTAAATATAAACCAAAGCTTACAATAAGGGTATACGCCATTTATCTTGCAGAAAAAACCAAGTCATAGTTTTTGGTTGAAATTAAAAAATGGCATAAAATATATGGATATTTCAAAAATAAAAGCAGTGGTCTTTGACTGCGACGGCGTGCTGTTTGATACGGCCCTTGCCAATAGAAAGTTTTATGATGAAGTTCTGGCAACTTTTGATAAGCCCCGGTTAACAGATGTTCAATTTGTAAATGTGCACATGATGACGGTTACGGCTGCCATCTTGTATCTGTTTCCAGAGAGAGAAGAGACAAAGGAAGTCTTCGCCTGTCTCAAACAGATTGGCTATGCCAAGTTTATTCCCTATATGCGGATGGAAGAGGGGCTTGTCCGGCTTTTAAGCATTTTAAAAGAAAAGGGGCTTATACGGGGGATTGCCACCAATCGAACCAACACAATGGAACAGGTTCTTAAGGACAATAACATTGAATCATATTTCGAGATGGTGGTCACTTCAGCTGATGTGGTAAATCCCAAACCCGATCCCGAGCAATTGCTTAAAATTATGGAGGCCTTTCATCTGGACCCCCAGGAAGTGATTTTTATCGGTGACTCGGAATATGACCTGCGAGCAGCCCGCAGTGCCGGGACCTGGTTTGTTGCGTTTAAACAACCTAAACTTGAGGCGGATATCCATGTGGATGCCATGGCGGATATTCTTGGAATTTTACAGATAAATGAATAAAATTCTTGACAAATTTGCGAATCATCATTAAATCTTACGAGATTTATATTTAGAATTTTAGGCAGATGTTGGATAAACGTTTGTCAGTTTATAGAAGGTTAATTTAATAAAGGAGATTGATTGATATGTCTAAATTAGTTGCACCTCATGGTGGAAAAGGACTTGTAATTTGTAAGCTCGAAGGCGCAGAACTGGAAGCTGAACTCAAAAAAGCAGCGGGTCTGAAAAAAATTGAAATTTCTTCCCAGGTAAAAGGCGATCTGATCATGCTGGGAATCGGTGGATTTTCTCCCCTGAACGGTTTTATGACAAAAGCCGACTGGAAAGGCGTTTGCGCTGACTTCCTCCTGGCGGATGGTACATTCTGGCCTGTACCTGTAATGCTGGATGCTGCCAAAGAAGATGCAGCTGAAGTTAATGTTGGTGATGAAATTGCCCTCGAAAGAAATGGCGAGATCTTTGCCACCATGAAGGTTGAAGACAAATTTGAAATGACCGAAGACGAGAAAAAATGGGAATGTGAAAATGTATACAAGGGTCATGGCGAAGAGTCTGCTGACGATGTATTCTGGAAAATTGCCATGGAAGATCATCCCGGTGTTCAGGCTGTTATGGCCAGAAAAGAATTCTGCTTTTCAGGTCCTGTAAAAGTCCTTTCCGAAGGTGAATTCCCCGAAAAATTCAAAGGCGTTTACCTTACCCCGACTGAAACCCGTGCCATATTTGATGAAAAAGGCTGGGCAAATGTTGCTTCCATGCAGCTTAGAAACCCCATGCACAGATCCCATGAGCATCTTTGCAAGATTGCCCTTGACGTATGTGACGGTGTTTTGATCCATTCGCTCATCGGTAACCTTAAAGCCGGTGATATCCCTGCAGAAGTTCGTATCGAATGTATTGACAAATTGATCCAGGATTACTTTGTCCCCGAGCATGTAGTTAACGGCGGATATCCCCTTGATATGAGATATGCCGGTCCCCGTGAAGGCCTGCTCCATGCAACCTTCCGCCAAAACTACGGCGTCAACAGAATGATCATCGGTCGTGACCATGCCGGCGTTGGTGATTTCTACACATTGTTCGAGGCACAGGAAATTTTTGACACAATTCCTGCACCCGAAGCAGCAGGAAAAGCCCTTATTTGCGAACCTTTGAAAATTGACTGGACTTTCTACTGTAAGAAATGTGACGGCATGGCTTCCATGAGAACCTGCCCCCATGGAAAAGATGACCGGGTTATTCTTTCCGGAACAAAATTGCGGCATGCCCTTTCCAACAACGAGGAAGTGGTAGACCATTTTGGCCGTGAAGAAGTTCTGGTTATTCTGAGAAAATATTATGCATCTTTGACAGAGAAAGTTGAAGTAAAACTCCAAAGCCATGCAGAAGGAAGCAAAATGTAGTTTGTTGTATTCCAATTGATCGGATAACAGCATATTAAATAGAACAAGAAGGGCCTTTCCCCATACGGAGAAAGGCCCTTCTTGGATTTAACAGGATATTTTTAACAGGATATCTTTTTTTAGCAGAATGTTCTGTGATCCTCCAGGCGAAAGGCTTCATTGAAAATGTTTGACCCGGGGTTTTTTCCATGGGTTACATGGAATGATGCCTAAGGAGGAAGGTTAATTTCGGAGTCTGAGAATGGTGTCATACACCTGTTTTTTGGGCAGATGACAGGTCACTGCAATTTCCCGGGCCAGGTCGGCTGTGCCCTTGTTTTGGTTTTGTTTTGAAAGGATGAGTTTTTCAAGCAGTTCCGGGGTCATCGGGGGAGGGGGGGAGGTGCCCAGGACAAAAAGGACGCATTCTCCCTTTACCTGGGGGCGCAGCTCAAGGGCACAAAGAATTTCACCAAGGGTCCCCCTCAGATATTCTTCATGCAGTTTGGTGATTTCCCGGGCAAGGCATGCCCTGCGGTCACCCAGGATGGGGATGGCCTGTTGGAGCATTGCACAGATTCGTTTGGGGGATTCATAGAAGATAAGTGTGGCTTTTTCCTGTTTGAGCCCTTCAAGGGTAATCGATCGTTTTTGCTGCTTTTTGGGTAGAAAACCGCAAAAAAGAAAAGAATCCGTTGGCAGCCCGGCCACGCTCAACCCGGCAATGGCGGCATTACAGCCGGGGATGGGAATGATGGGAATGCAATGCTCTGCAGCCGATTTTACAAGGCTGTAACCGGGATCAGAGATCAAAGGCGTGCCGGCATCTGAAATCAGGGCAATGTTTTTACCCGCCTTTAACGCCTTAATGAGCTGAATCGATTTTTGGGCCTCATTGTGCTCATGGCAGGAAATCATACCTGTCTCTATGCTATAGTGGTTGAGCAGTCTTTTTGAATACCTTGTGTCTTCGGCAGCGATTAGATCCGCTTCCTTTAAGATTCGTACCGCCCTGAAGGTCATATCTTCAAGATTGCCCAGAGGGGTTGCGACGATATAAAGGTTGCCGGGCGGGTTATTTGTCTCCATCTGTCACCTTTTCAAATCATTTTTCTAAAGGGGGGTTATACCGTTCCAAAAGCGTTTCGGATTAAGGTTATTTCCGGGGTTTTACCAGTAAAAAGGATGTCGATCACATCGAATCGAACCTGCTGGTTAAATATTTTTTTTTCTTTTAGATAAAAGGAAGCCCCGGATATGATTTTTTGCTGTTTGGGATGGTTGACCGATTCCCTTGGCAGGCCCCGTTTGAGACTGGTCCTTGTCTTTACTTCTATAAAGCAGATACACTCTCCCTCCCGGGCAATGATATCAATTTCAGCAAAGGGCGCTCTATAGTTTCGTTCAAGCAGGATATAGTCGTTTCGGCTAAGAAATTGCGCAGCAGCCTTTTCACCGGTTTGTCCGATTTTCTGATTTCGGTTTGTCACTTGCAAATTACCCCGTTAAAGGTTGTCCTGTGAAAAGGGCAGGGGCCATGTTCGATAATCGCCTGTTTATGGGCTTTGGTAGGATATCCCTTGTGCTGGATAAAATTGTAAAGGGGGTAGGTCTGGTGGAGTTTTGCCATATAGCGGTCCCGGGTGACTTTGGCAATAATAGATGCCGCTGCAATGGAGATGCTCCGGGAATCGCCCTTGACAATTGCCTGTTGGGGCAGATCCATGTCAATGGTAAATTTCCCGTCAACGAGTAAAAAATCCGGACCAACAGCAAGGTTTTGAACCGCCCGTTTCATGGATAAAAGGGAGGCTGCAAGAATATTGATTCGATCAATTTCCCTGTGATCTGCCACGCCGATGCCAACGGCCAGGGCCTGGGCCATGATGAGAGGGAACAAGGTTTCCCTTCGTTTTTCGGACAGTTTTTTAGAGTCTGTAACCCCCTGGCAGGCAAACCCCGGGGGTAAAATAACAGCAGCAGAGACAACAGGACCGGCAAGGGGTCCCCTGCCGGCCTCGTCTATCCCTGCAATATACTGATACCCGTTGCGTTGTGTGTCGTGTTCAAATTCCCACATCGGGTAATCGGCTGTTCGTTTAGGCAAACCGTTTTTCTTTGATTCTGGCTGCTTTCCCACGAAGGTCTCTAAGGTAATAGAGTTTGGATCTTCTGACCCGGCCCCGGGTCACAACTTCGATCTTACTAAGGCTGGGGGAATGCAGGGGAAAAATTCTTTCAACCCCAATACCACCGGAAATTTTTCTGACGGTAAAACGGGCACCGGCAAATCCTTTGGTCTTTTTAATGACCACACCCTGGAACATCTGGATACGTTCTTTTTCACCTTCTTTGATTTTTACATGTACTTTTACGGTATCTCCCGAGGTAAAATCAGGGATATCAAGGCGAATCTGTTCTTTTTCTAATCTTTCAATTACGTTTGTCATTTCTTCCTCCTGGTTTTCGTACTATTGGCCTATCTCAGCCATTTGTAATTCGATCTAAATATATGGACGCAGCTGACCGGACAGACAGATGATTATAATCTCCAGAACCCTTGATGGGCTCAAGTTTTAAGTCACAGGTATCAATCAGTTCCTCAGCCATCCCCCAAGCCGTGCCAAAAACAAGGACATGGGGCGCATTGCTCGCTAACTTTTCTTTTAGTGTGGTAATGGGTATGGCACCCTCCAGATATTTGGCACTGGTTGCCACCGTTACCACGGTTTGCTTTTCTTTGTCTTGTATCCTTTGGACAGCCTCTTCAAATGTGGCGGTTACCCGGATCAGTTCAAGGGCTTCTTTTCTGGAGGGATTTAATTCACCGCCCACCCCTTTTATCCAGTGATCAATGACTTGGTTTGCCAGGTCAGCCTGGTCCACAAAGGGAGTTACCACATAAAATCCCTTGACGCCAAATGTCTTTGATGCCCTTGCAATATCATGCATATCAATGGTGGTCAGGGCCGATCCAATGGGCATTCCCTTGCGGTTCATGACGGGGAAATGGATGAGTACCACATACAGGTTATGGGTTGACAAGTGTTTCAATCTCCCGGCACCATTGCCTTAAAATTTGTTTTTCTTCGAGTGTGGGGGCCTGTGTTTCAAACAGGTCCGGCCGTTTCAAAAAGGTTCTCTGTAAAGAGGATGTTTTCCGCCATTGGCGGATTCGTTCATGGTTCCCGGACAACAGCACCTCGGGCACCGTTAGGTCGTTGTGGACTTCCGGTCGGGTATATTGGGCATACTCCAGTCGGTCACCCATAAAAGAATCCGAAAGGGAAGAGGCCTCAGATCCTAAAACCCCGGGGATCATGCGGGCGACAGAATCAATAATGGCCATGGCAGCCAATTCTCCTCCGGTCATGACATAATCTCCAATGGAGATCTCTTCATCCACAAGTTGGGTGTATACTCTTTCATCAATTCCTTCATACCGGCCGCAGACAAAGATAAGATCTTCTTTTCGGCTGGCAAGTTCACAGGCTTTTTTCTGGTTAAATCTTGTACCCTGGGGGGTCATAAGGATGACCTTGGCTTCGGGTGACCTCTTTTTTACAAAAGAAATGGCCGCTTCCAGGGGCTCAGGCTTCATGACCATGCCGCTTCCGCCGCCATAGGGCCTGTCATCCACTGTCTTGTGCCGGTCACAGGAAAAATCTCTGATATTGACACAGGTTCCTGTAATCAGGCGACTTTCAATGCCCCTGTGGATCATCCCATGGTCAAAAAAACTAGCCACAAGCTCTGGAAAGAGGCTTAACACCGTAAAATCCATGACCTGTCCTATAGTGCCCATTTAGGAGTTGGTGCCCATTTAGGATTAAGTGCCCATTCAGGAGTCCTCTCCATCATGAGCAGTACCCGTCGGGCAGGGTGGTGGTTACAATCCCTGCATCCAAATCCACGGATTCAATAAAGTGTTCATGCATGGGAATCAAGATTTCTGAATCCCCCTTTGTATTCTTATCTGGTACATCCTTATCAACGACAACCAGCATATCATTGGCATTGGTGGGGAAGATACGCTCAATGGTTCCCAGACGTCCAAGGCTATTGTCAATGACTATTAACCCGTAAAGATCCTGCCAATACCAGGCATCCTCTTCAATTTCAGGCAATTGATCTTTACTGATAAGGATCTCGCATCCGATCAATTGCTCTGCAAGTTCCACAGTGTTCACATGATTTAAGCTGATCAAAACCCCTTTCTTCCGGGCAGAGGCAGTGAGAATGGTATATTCCTCACCCGTTTCCTCTTGTTCAGACTTAAGCCAGATCTGCCGGCCTTTTCCAAAGGTATCAACCGATTCTGCAAAGGACCAGACCTTGAGATTTCCCTTAAGGCCGTGTACCCCGGTTACCTTGCCTATGGTCAGCAGGTGTTCTTTCCCCATCCTTACTCAATGATCTCCAGAACAGTCCGTTTCTTAAGTTTGGTCGAGGATGCGCTTAGGATGGTTCTCATTGCCCGGGCAGACCTGCCCTGCTTGCCAATTACTTTTCCTAGGTCATCCTTTGCCACCTTCAGTTCCAGTACAGAAGTCTGATCCCCCACCACTTCAGATACTACAACCTCATCAGGATTATCTACCAATGCTTTTGCAATGTATTCTACCAGCTCTTTCATAAAAACATTTCCTTTAAATGAGAATCCTAAAAATTATCCGAGGCGGACAGGTTGAATCTTAAGCAGCAGCGCCTGTAAATCCCTGGCTTTTAAACAGACTTTGCACTGTGGTGGAGGGTTTCGCACCTTCGCCCAGCCAATAGTTTATTCTATCTTCTTTAAGGGTAATGATGGCCGGTTCTGTCATGGGATTATAGGTCCCAAGAGCTTCCAAAAATTTGCCATCCCGGGGCGCTTCAACATCAGCAGCTACTATTCTGTAAAACGGTTTTTTCTTTGTGCCTTTTCGGGTCAATCTGATTCTTACGGACATATGTTTCCTTCTCCTTAAAACGGCAGCATGTTTTTTAATGAGCGCATGCCGCCTTTATTAAATTTTTTGATCATTTTCATTGACTGGGTATAGCTTTTCAGAAGCTTGTTGACGTCCTGTACGCTTGTTCCGCTTCCATTGGCAATCCGTTTTTTTCTGGATCCTTTTATCATGGCATGATTTGACCTTTCTTTCGGGGTCATGGAATTGATGATGGCCTCTATTCTGCCAAATTCCTTGTCATCAATATTTAATCCTGCCAATTGTTTTTTGTTCATCCCCGGCAACATGCCGATCAGATCCTTTATGGATCCCATTTTCCTCACAGATTTCATCTGATTCCGAAAATCTTCAAGGGTAAAGTTATTTTTTCTCAGTTTTTGTTCAAGGGCCTTGGCCTCTTTCTGATCAACCGAATCCTGTGCCTTTTCAATAAAGGAAAGGGCATCTCCCATTCCCAGTATCCGGGATGCCATCCGATCCGGATGGAAGGGCTCAAGGGCGGTCGATTTTTCACCCACCCCAATAAATTTCAGGGGTTTACCTGTTACAGCTTTTATGGAAAGAGCGGCCCCACCCCGGGCATCTCCATCCATTTTTGTCAAAATAAAGCCATCCAGATCCAGTCGTTTGTCAAAGGATCCGGCAATATTAACTGCGTCCTGGCCTGTCATGGCATCGGCCACCAGAAGGATTTCCGATGGGTTCAGCCCTGTTTTAATATCTTCAAGTTCTTTCATTAACGCATCATCAAGATGCAGCCTGCCAGCCGTATCAAACAACAGGGTGTCGCATCCAAGCTCCCTTGCCGCCAATTGGGCATCCTGACAAATCTTTAACGGCTTCATATCCGTTGTGGATTGGAAAACCGGTATATCCAACTGGTTTCCAATTTTTTTCAGCTGATCAATGGCAGCCGGTCTGTAAACATCAACGGGTACGAGGAAGGGCTTTCTTCCCTGTTTGCGCAGGTAATAAGCCAATTTCCCTGCTGTGGTAGTTTTACCCGACCCCTGCAGCCCCACCAGCATAACAGACCCCAAAGCTTTCCCCTCAAGATTTAACTCCTGGTGGGTGGATCCCATCATTCTGGTAAACTCTTCGTTTACAATTTTAATGACCTGCTGGCCCGGGGTCAGACTTTGCATGACCTCCTGACCCAATGCCCTGGCCTTTATATCTGAAATGACATTTTTTGCAACCTTATAATTGACATCCGCTTCGAGAAGTGCCATCCTCACTTGCTTTAAGCCATCTTCGATGTTCTTCTCGTTCAGGGTGCCGTGGCCCTTTAATTTTTTAAAGACGGATTCAAGTCTGTCACTCAAATTTTCAAACATAAAGGGCCTTGCCTCAAATATCAAATCAAATCATTGAATTTAGTGTAGATTCCGTGATATGTCAAGGAAATAATGAAATTAAACAGGTTGAAACACATGGAAAACATACAAAATTATACCCGGGAAGAACTGGCCAAATGGCTTGAAGATAAAGGGTCCAGATCTTTTCGGGCCGGTCAGATTTTCAAATGGATCTATCTAAAGCAGGCCCAAAGTTTTGATGAAATGACCGACCTTGGCAAGGAGTTGCGGTGCCTGCTGACAGAAAATTTTTATTTGTCCCGGCTTGACCTTGAAGACAAACAGGTCTCAACTGACACCACTGAAAAATTTTTATTTCAGCTGGAGGACGGTCACCACATAGAGACTGTTTTGATACCTGAAAAGGATCATTTTACCCTTTGCGTTTCCACCCAGGTGGGATGTGCCATGGGGTGTGAATTTTGTCTGACGGCCAGGGGCGGATTTAAGCGCAATCTCACCGTGGCGGAAATCATATCCCAGGTGCGGGATGCACGTTTTTTTCTGGTTCAAAAAAAAATAGATCCCCTTAAACTTTCTAATATTGTTTTCATGGGCATGGGGGAGCCCCTTGCTAACTACGACACCCTTATCAAGTCCCTCAAGATTATTTTGGACACGGATTACGGCATGAAATTTGCCGCAAGGCGGGTGACCGTTTCCACCTCGGGTCTGATTCCTAAGATTGTACAATTGGGACTGAACACCGATGTCAATCTGGCCGTCTCCCTCAATGCCGTCGATGACAAGACAAGATCCCAACTAATGCCCATCAATGATAAATACCCCATCGGGGCTTTGCTGGAAGCCTGTCAAGAATTTACCATGAAACCCAGAAACAAGATTACCTTTGAGTATATCCTTATTAAAGGGATCAATGATTCCAGGGAAGATGCCCTGAAGCTTGTGAAACTTTTGTTACCCATAAGGGCAAAGGTCAATCTGATTCCCTTTAATGAACATGAAGAATCCTCCTTTAAACGGCCCGGATCCAAACAGATTTTATCATTCCTTCAGATTCTGCTGGACAATGACATGACGGCCATGACAAGGAAGAGTAAGGGGGCTGATATTTCGGCGGCCTGCGGTCAGCTCAAAGCAAAATCCGAGGCGCTGTAAACCAAAGGGATTGAAACTATCCGGATAGGACTTATCTTATTCTAAATGATTTTATTCTAAATGATTTTATGAGACTAACTTTAAGCTATGGGAAAAAAATATGTCAAATAGCAATTTGGAAAACAAAAAAATATTGATTGTTGATGATGAACCGGATGTTCTTGATTCCCTGGAAGAACTGCTCGATATGTGTACCACAGTCAGAGCTGAAACCTATGAGGATGCAAACCACCTTCTTGAAACCCAGGAGTTTGATATCGCAATTTTAGATATCATGGGGGTGGACGGGTATCAGCTGCTGGAAACCGCAAACAAAAAAAATGTGGTAACCGTTATGCTGACAGCCCATGCCCTGAGTCCCGAGAATATTAAAAAATCATATCTGGGTGGTGCCAGTTCCTATATTCCCAAGGAAGAGATGATCAACATCGAAGCATTTCTCATGGATGTGTTGGTGGCTAAAAAAGAGGGTAAAAATCCCTGGACGAGCTGGTATACACGTCTGTCTTTTTTCTGTGAAGAAAAATTTGGTCCAGACTGGGATAAGGATGAAAAAGAATTTTGGGAAAAAATGATTTATTATTAATCCCGGGTTTTTTTATATCATCAGATCTTCAAAGATGCCGGGTTGAGGGGTTAAAACCTTGAGAAGGGTCTTTTCTCCTTTTTCAATCACTCGGATGGAGGTGGTTTCACCGGGTTTTGACTTGGTATATCCCGCAGTGATTTGGGCCGCAGTCTTGATGTGTGAATCGGAAAAATTGCCCAGGAGAATTACATCCGGCCCGGCCATCTCAGCATGTCGCAGTCGGATGTCTTGGGTTTTGTCATACCAGGCGAGGATCTGCTCATTGTCGTTTTTTGACCGCCCCACAATCAGCTTGCATTCATTGTCCAGCCTGAAGTGACGTCCAAATTTTAAGAGCTGTAGCAGTCGCGTCTCATCGGTTTTTTGTACATATAAAAGGTCCCGAAGCCGGTTGGAAAAAATTTTGTCCGTTAAAAGGCATCCCCCGGCAGGTGCCGGGTATTCTTTGATGCCAAACTCGCGGGCCATCTGTATCTGTACCTTTCTGGAACGGCCGGTTATATCCATGAGCCTCGCCCGGTCTACCAAGCCCTGTTGTTCCATGCGGGTTTCCGGCAGGCATTTTGCACTTAGGGGGCGCAGAAGATCTCCCTCAAATCCGGAGTTTTTTTCAACAGATCTCATGGCATTCTTGGTTTGTGACTTGGGTCTCTGGCCTAAAACTTCTCCGCTGAATAAAAAATCAAACCCTTCTTCTCGCATACGGGTGCCAGCTTGTGCAAACATCAAGGTGTGACAGTCCACGCAGGGGTTCATGTTTTTCCCAAAGCCGCCCCTGGGGGCTTTCATCATCTCCATATATTCCTTTGTAATGTCCTGGATGATGAGGTTGATGCCGGTTTGGCCGGATGCTTTCTGGGCGGATTCCGATGAAAAGAATGGGGTTTCAAAGCTGATCCAGGTGACATCAATCCCCTGTTTTCTTAATACCAGGGCGGAGAGGATGCTGTCCAACCCCCCTGAACACAGCCCCAGGGCCTTAATCTGTCTTGTGGTTTTTTTTTGATTCATATATAAATGCTCTATGATTTTAGATTTAATAAAAATTAGTACACTGCTTAAAAGATTAAAGGAGCGGTATCCGGTTGTCAAGACCCAGCTGGATCATACAACGCCTTTTCAATTGCTCATTGCAACCATTATGTCGGCACAATGTACGGATAATCAGGTCAACAAGGTGACAAAAAAACTGTTTGCCATTTATCCGGATCCAGGTGCCCTTGCCGCGGCACCCTTAAAGGATATTAAACGTATTATCTATTCAACCGGATTTTACAACAACAAGGCTAAAAATATCAAGGCCTGTGCCCAATCTATTTTGGATAATCACACAAGTATGGTTCCCAAGAGTATTGAATCATTGATCTGCCTACCCGGGGTGGGGCGAAAAACCGCCAATGTGGTAAGATCGGCTGCCTTTGGATATGATGCCATTGTGGTGGATACCCATGTTTTGAGGCTCTCCAACAGACTGGGTCTCACCGACAAGAAGGACCCGGTAAAAGTGGAGTTTGAACTCATGGAAATCATCCCGAAATCTTCCTGGAGCGATTTATCCCTCCAGTTTATCTATTTTGGCCGGGAGATCTGTGATGCCAAAAAGCCCTTGTGCAATATCTGTCCCATGTTTGACATCTGTCCCACCCGGGGTAAGAAATAGCGTTTCAAACCATTTTTTAAGTTTGATGCTAAATATATTCCTGGTAATTAATTAACTTTACACCAGAGGGTAACTATTATACTAAGTGCAAATACATGCTGATTAAACTAAAAACATATGGGCAAACCCCCCTGGATTTGGTTACCCGCTTCTATGGTAAAGGGCGCCTCCCTGCTTAACAAAGGAAAGCTGGAATGAATATCTTACACATATCGGATTTGCATTTTGGACCGCGGCATTGGGAGGGCAATGATGACCTATTGTTGGAGAAACTCAATTCATATGATGCCGATATCGTAATCAATACGGGTGACAGCACCTCAGATGGGCTGGAAAGTGAATATCAGGAAGCAGGACAATTTTTAAAGGGGATTACCTGTGAAAATGTGATTTCTATTATCGGCAACCATGACAAACGAAATATGCGCTCACATGAATATTTTAAGAAATACATATACAAGAATGAGATCATTTCTCCGTTAAGACCGGAGCTTACCACCAAGAAAAACCTTTTTTTAAAACGAGATATTACCAAAATAAAAGATAACTTTACGGATCTTAACTATATCAAGGTTTTTACCATCAATGGAGTGACTGTGCTGATTATTTGCATAGATTCAAATCAGCTTTCCAATGATGACGGGGTTGTTGAAGAGGAAGTTTTAAGGAAGATCTCAAAAAAAATCAGCCGGATGAAATATGATGTGTCCCTGATGCTGATTCACCACTCGATTCTAGCCACAGATGAGGGACCCCTTCTAAATTCTTTGTCTTTAACTGATTTTGTCAGAGAACATAAAATAGGCCATGTCTTCTGCGGGCACACCCACCAGCTGGATTTAAGACAGACCACAGATCTTTATTTTAATCACTCTTTTACCCAGTATATGGTGGGTTCGTTATCCTCTTGTAACCATGATAATGACGATAATATGTTTTTGTTTTATAAAAACTGGGGTACCCATAAAATGCAGATTTATTTGACAAGGATTTTTCTTGACGGGGATTCTGTGAGTTTTTCTGAGGAATTAGTTTCGGGAAATGACACTCCCGAGTAGCGACTGGCTTCACCCCCTCCCCCCCCACCCACCAAATTTTTCAGCCGGTGGCAGGTCTTTGCCGTCACCGTCACCATCCTTTAATATCAATGGTTTTTTTAAAGCATCGATAGCGATACTTGTTTTTTGTTTCCATGGTTTTTTTTTAAAACGTTGCACTATGGAGCAGAACTAGGTAACTTAAGGGGTTATTACCATCGAAGGCTGTACAATCGATGATCTGGAAGATGAATATGCAAAGGCATTCGTTTCTTAAAGGCCTTTTCGTGTAAAATATTCTTTTGGGGCAAAATTTTATTGATTACCGGTGCAATGCCGGTAAGAAGCGACAATGCAATGGCATTCTATTCCTTGTATTTGTTTTATATTGCCATTTTATTCACACTTAAATTAAGGAGATGAAAATGGAAAAAAAAAGTCAAAAAGAAGAAGACACCCAAACAATCACCAGACGATCTTTTATTAAAAAATCCACAACCTTAGGGCTTGGTGTTTATGCAACGGCCAGCATGGGACCCTGGTTTATTAAAGACGCCTTGTCATCTTCGGGTAATTTGAATCTTTATACCTGGCCGGATTACTCAAAAGCCGAAGTCATCAAAGCCTTTGAAAAATCCACCGGCATCAAGGTCAAGGTCACCAACTACTCCTCCAACCAGGAGTGCATGAATAAATTGCGTGCTGCCCGTGCCAAGGGATTCGACATTGCCCAGCCCTCCATCACCGAAATCGCACTGCACATGGAATTTGAATTGTACCAGGCAATAAACGAAAGTAAAATTCCAAACATGAAAAACCTTCAACCCTCCTTCTATGAATCATCTAAAGAGCAAGGGGGTGTTATTGATGGCAAACGCATAGGCCTGCCCTATGACTGGGGCACAGAGGCGATCACCTTTAACACGGATAAGCTAAATTATAAGTATGGTGAACTCTCCTATGGCACCATGTGGGAAGATGAGTTTGAACAAAAAGTGACCTGTAGGCCGCATTCGGTATTTGTTGGTGCCGGATTATACCTGGATGCAACAGGCCAGGTTCCCTCCAACAGGATGTATGATACCTATGAGAGTGAAGCAAAAATGCGCAAGGTCTATGATGAAATTCTCAAATTCTTAATCTCCAAGAAAAAGAATATTAAAATGTTCTGGAATAACGCCCAGGATCACCAGCTGGCATTTTTGCAAAATGGCTGCCTTATCGGCCAGACCTGGGACGGTCCGATTATGACCATGAAAAAAGAAGGCAAGCCGGTTACTTATATGGCACCAAAGGAAGGGGCCATGACCTGGGTTGATTCCATGAGTATTGTTAAAAATGCCGAGAATCTGGAACAGGCCTATGCTTTTCTCAACTGGGCCTATACACCAGAAGCCGGCGCCATCATGGCAAAATCCACCGGTTACAACAGCCCTGTAATAGGGGTTGACAACCTGTTGGATGAAAAGACCAAGCAGGGGTTCAAAGACGCCTATCCAGGCAATGCCCTTGATAACCTGTGGTGGTATCCCAACGAACAACCGTGGTTTGTTCCGGCGCGTACCGAATACAGGGACAAATTTCAGGCAGCCTAACTGCAGGGAAAAGGCCCATGTCCTGTTCCTTAAGTTTTTCTTAAAACAGGGCCTGTGGCCTTTTTGTAACCCTAAAAAAACAGATACCAAAAAAACAATAAAAAAGAGACGATTGTTTCAAAATTATATAGATGTAAGGGATTGATAGGATGGGCCAAGATGTTGAGATATCGGGTGTTAGCATGCGTTTCAACGAAGTTTACGCAGTTCGGGATATAAATGTACATATCCAGGCCGGGGAGTTTTTCAGTTTTTTAGGACCGTCTGGTTGCGGTAAAACCACATTGTTGCGCCTGGTTTCAGGCTTTATGGATCCCAGTGAAGGGCAAATAAAGATAGGCGGCAAAGACATGTGTAAGATTGGATCCAACAATCGTCCAACTGCCATGATATTCCAGAACCTGGCTCTTTTCCCCCTGATGACGGTGGCTCAAAATATCGGATTTGGCCTGGAAGTGCGCCACGTGGCAAAGGCAAAACGAGAAAAAAAGGTGGAAGAACTCATTGAGCTTGTGGATCTTTATGGAACAGGCGATAGAATGGTCAGCGAACTTTCCGGCGGGCAAAAGCAGCGAGTGGCCATCGCCAGGGCTCTGGCGGTGAACCCTGCTGTTTTGCTGCTGGACGAACCCTTGTCCGCCCTGGATCTGAGGTTGAGAAACCATATGCGTGCTGAGCTGCGCAATATTCAACGCCGTACCGATGTCACCTTTATTTATATCACCCATGATCAGACCGAAGCCTTAACCATGTCTGATCGGGTGGGGGTGATGTCCATTGGCAAGCTCGAACAGGTGGCCAAACCCGATATTATTTACAACACCCCGAAAACCGCTTTTGTGGCATCCTTTGTCGGCGAAAGCAACATCGTTGATGGCGATATCATCCGTATTGATGGGGATTATGCCCTCCTCAAAACAGCAGCCGGGTCATTTTTTGGTAAAAATCCCCAACACATGGACAAAGGAGAGACCGCCACTATTTTTATCCGGCCGGAGACCGTATTCTTAGCAACAGATTCCCATGCAGAGAACCGATTGACCTGCCGGACGAAGACCATCAGTTTTGAGGGGGCCTATGCCGTGGTAACACTTGCCACCGAACAGGGGCAAATATTTACCATGCGACTCAATAACGATGGGTCAGTTCCAAGGATCGAGGAGGGTGAAACTATCAAGGTGAGGTTCAACAGGGAAAATGCGTTTTTATTAAAAGACGGAGGCACCTCCATTGCGTGATTTCTGGAATACAGCCCTAAAGGACCTGGGTAAAATAGGCGTCGCATATATTTTGATTACCGTGGGTGTCTGGGTGGTGTTCATGATTTTAATCCCCCAGCTGATCATGTTTGATTATTCCCTGAGACCCATGTTGCCACTGCGGGATATCGGCGGCCCCAAAGACGTTTGGACCCTGAAAAATTATATGGTGTTTTTTACCAATCGATTGCACATGGCGATTTTTTTTAAAACCATATGGTCCAGTCTCATCGTCACCGTTACAGCCCTTACCATCTGCTACCCCATCGCTTTTTACCTTGCCAAGGTGGCCCGGGGTGCAAAAATAGGTTTATTGATGTTGGGATTGATAATCCCCTATTGGATCAATGAATTGCTACGGTTGTTTGCCTGGCAAATCATTTTGGCAGATATGGGCATCTTGAATCAATTTCTCATATTCCTAGGGATTATTGCGGATCCCATTAATTTTCGTATGGGCAACGGGGCCGTTATTTTAGGGATGACCTATGCTTATATCCTTTTTATGGTTTTCCCCATATACAATGTCATGGAGAGTCTGGATAGAAATCAGCTGGATGCTGCCCGGGATCTTGGCGCATCCTGGCTGCGCATTCACTATAAAATTGTCATGCCCCATGCCAAACCCGGCATCGCCGTGGGCTGCACCATGACGTTTATGCTGGCAGCCGGAACCGTTGCCGCGCCACAGTTGTTGGGCAGCCCCAGCAGTTTTTGGTTCACCCAGGTCATCAACACCAATTTTGAGTGTGCCAACTGGAATCTGGGGGCGGCCTACGCAACCGTCTTGATGCTGCTTTGTGTCGTTTTTATGTTTATGATGCTTAAATTATTTAAAGTCGGTTTGAAAGAGCTTACCCAATGAAATCATCCAAATCCATTTTCAGAATTATAATAGGCCTTTATCTGACCTTGTTTTTTGCCTATATGTTTTTGCCCCTTATTTTCATGACAATTATTGCCTTTAATGCCAATGATATTCCTCAGATCACGCCCTGGAAAGGGTTTACACTGATGTGGTTTGGAGAGCTGGCCAAGGATGAGCAGATGTGGAGTGCCCTTTGGAACAGCTTTCTGGTTGCATTTTCAGTAGTCGCAATATCTGTCCCCATTGGACTTGGCGGGGCCTTGCTGCTGACCCGGCTGCAGTTTAAGGCCCGCAATTTTGTATACGGCGTCCTGGTGTCTCCCATCCTGACTCCGGGGATTATCCTGGGAATTTCAACCTTTTTGTTTTGGGACAGTTATATGGATATCCCCGGCGGTTTATGGACCGCAATTCTAGGCCAATCGACCTTTATCTCCTCCTATTGCATGCTTTTGATCATGTCCCGGGCCCAGCGCTTTGACCTGACCCAGGAAGAGGCGGCCTTTGACCTGGGCGCCACCCATGGCCAGGTTTTCTGGAAAATAACCCTGCCCTTTTTGAGACCCGCCCTGATCTCATCCATGGCCCTGGCGTTTATGCAGTCTTTTGATAACTATAACACCACCCTTTTTGCCATTGGTGTTGAGCAAACATTACCCATTTATATCGGCACCAAATTGCGCAGTTTTATCAGCCCGGCCATGAACGCCCTGGCCGTTGTTTTTATCCTCCTGACGGTTCTCGGTGCCATTATCTACGAGTACAGACGGCGACGCGAAATGATCAAAGCCGCATAACTCAGAATGATCCGCTGGATGATTTAGCGATCAATAATCAACGAGAGATCACCGTTTGATAAATATAAAAGGAGCAAACCATGGTTAGGAAATCCTTGTGCTGGATATGGATCTTCTTGGGAATCCTCACGTTTTTAACGGGTTGCGAGGACAAAATAGAACCCGGCACCACATTGCCCGGTCCTTTGTCCTCCATCAAGGCCGATGTGGCTGTGGCGGTCGTCAGTAACCAGCCCTTTGTTTACGAAGCCCTCGGCACCATCTCCGCTCAGACCGCCAGCACCCTATCCGGCAAAATCATGGGAACGGTCAAGGCTGTCAATGTCAGGGAGGGAGATTCGGTCCGGCAAGGGGATGTTCTGGTTGTCCTGGATAAAAGACAGGTGGATGCGGGACTGCGTCAAAGCCAGGCCACGCTGTCAGAAACCAGGAAAGCGGCATCCGCTGCCATTGCGGCCAGAAATGCGGCCCAGGCAGGTGCAGACCTTGCCGATGCCACTTATAAGCGGTATCAAAAGTTGTACCAGGAAGAATCCGCTACCCGCCAGGAGTTTGAAGAGGTTGAGGCTCGTCATCGTCAGTCCCAGGCATCCCTGTCCCAGGCAGACGCCATGGTGGCGGCGGCCCAGTCCCGGATTGCCCAGGCAAGGGCCGCTGTTTTTGGGGCCGGCATTTCCCAGAAGGATGCCACCATCCTGGCCCCCTATGACGGGATAGTGACCGCAAAAATGATCACCGTTGGGGATCTGGCATCCCCCGGAACCCCCTTGCTTACCCTGGAGGGAACAGGCGGCTTCCAGGCCGAGCTGGTGCTGCCGGAGCATTATATCCAGATGGTGCAAATTGGTCAGTCTCTGGAGGTCGGCATACCTGCCCAGCCGGATTCTCCGTTGATCTCGGGTACCATAAAAACGATTTTTCCCATGGCAGACCGGACCAGCCGCTCGTTTACGGTCAAGGTCATCCTTCCGGAAGATGTATTGCTGCGGTCCGGCATGTTTGCCAGGGTCAGTATCCCCGTGGGGGAAGTCGGCATGCTGCTGATCCCTGAATCCGCCCAGGTGGTGCAGGGGCAGCTTACCGGATACTTTTTGGTGGATGGAGGGGGGGTCGCAAGATTTCGCCTGATGAGAACGGGCAGGCATTTTAAGGATAAGATTGAAATCATATCCGGGATGAAACCCGGAACCCGGTATCTTGTGTCACCGCCTCCAGGCGTAAGAAATGGCATGACTATTGAGGATGCATCATGACAGCAAAGCTTGGTCCGGCTGGAAAAATTGCCTCATTTTTCATTGATTCCAAACTGACCCCTTTGATTATCATTGCTTCGATTCTTTTGGGAATTGCAGCGGTCATTGCCCTGCCCAGGGAGGAAGAGCCCCAGATCATCGTTCCCATGATTGATGTGTTTGTGAAAATGCCCGGGGCTTCGGCCAAAGAGGTGGAACAGCGGGTCACCAAACCCATGGAAAAGTTTCTCTGGGAAATCCCGGGTGTGGAATACATTTACTCGACCTCCATGCCGGGCATGTCTATGGTCGTGGTTCGTTTTCTGGTGGGACAGGACCAGGAGGGGGCCATTGTCCGGCTTCAAGCCAAGCTGACGGCCAATTATGACAGGATTCCTTCCGGCGTAAGCCCGCCGCTGATCCGGCCCCGATATATTGATGACGTTCCCATCCTGGCCCTGACGTTTTGGAGCGAAGAAGTGGATCATTACCAGCTCAGACGACTGGTGGCAGAGGTGGAGGACCGGGTCAAGCAGGAGCCCAATGTATCCATCACCACCATTATCGGCGGTGAACAGCGTCAGGTGAATGTTCGTCTCGACCCTGTGCGTCTTTCAGCCTATGGTCTGGACATGGAACAGGTTGCAGGCATTGTGGCCGCAGCCAACCAGGCATCGGATTCAGGCAGTTTCCCCTCCCGCCAGGGGCAGGTGGTGGTCCACACAGGCGGTCTTCTCAAGGATGCCCAAGATGTGGGCCGGGTGGTGATAAATGTTTACAAGGGTCGGCCGGTTTATCTGAGGGATGTGGCCGTCATTGAAGATGGGCCAGGGGATCCGTCCCAATATGTTTTTTTTGGTACCGGCCCTGCCGCTGCTGAAAAACAGATCCAGACCGAGGATGCATCCAGGGGGGTCTGGCCTGCTGTCACCCTGACCGTGGCCAAGCGCAAGGGCACCAACGCCATCAGTGTGGCAGAAAAAGTATTGGAACGAGTTGAGGATGCAAGAGGACGGATCATCCCGGACAATATTCATATGACCATCACCCGCCATTATGGTGAGACGGCCAAGGAAAAATCCAATGAACTGTTGTTTCACATGCTCATTGCCGTGGTGTCGGTGATCATTCTCATCTGGTTTACCCTGGGTCACCGGGAATCCTATGTGGTGGCTTTTGCCATTCCCGTTACCCTGGCCCTGACCCTGACGACCTTTTATCTGTACGGCTATACCCTGAACCGCATCACCCTGTTTGCCCTGATTTTTTCCATTGGTATTCTGGTGGATGATGCCATCGTGGTGGTGGAAAATGTGGTGCGCCATTATCGGCTGGAGGAAAACCATGGTCGTTCTCATTTCACGGTGGCCATAGAAGCCGTGGATGAAGTGGGCAACCCCACGATCCTGGCCACCCTGGCCGTCATTGCTGCTATCTTACCCATGGCCTTTGTCGGCGGTCTCATGGGGCCCTATATGCGGCCGATTCCCATGGGGGCTTCGGCCGCCATGTTTTTTTCACTTTTGGTGGCCTTTATTGTCACGCCCTGGGCATCGGTGCGAATGATAAGGCCGGACAAGCACGGGGGGGATGGAGACCCGCACAAGGAAGACTGGTCCATACGGCTTTATCGGAAGGTCATGGATCCTCTGCTTCACAAGCCTTTGGTACGATGGGCTTTTCTTGGGGGGGGTAGCAGGACTTCTTTTCCTGGCCTGTGCCCTGGTCGTCGCGGGGCTGGTCCGGGTCAAGATGCTGCCCTTTGATAATAAGAGTGAATTCCAGGTGATCCTGGATATGCCAGAGACGGCTACCCTTGAGGAAACCACCTCGGCGGCCATGGAAATGGGGGAGTATCTTAAAACCGTCAACGAGGTGGTGGATTTCCAGATCCATTCGGGAACAGCTGGCCCCTATAATTTCAACGGCCTGGTTCGTCATTATGACCTGAGATCGGGGCCTGGTATGGCAGATATTCAGGTCAACCTTGCCGGCAAGGGCAGGCGCAAACAGCAGAGCCATGGGATTGCCAAACGGGTGAGAGATCCCTTGAAAATTATTGCCGATCGTTACGGGGCAAGGGTCAAAATAGCTGAAGTCCCCCCGGGGCCTCCGGTGTTGTCAACGCTTGTGGCCGAGATTTATGGCCCGGACTATGATCGCCAAAAAGAACTGGCCCTCAAGGTGCGGGATATTTTCGAAACCACGGACGGCGTGGTGGATGTGGACTGGTACATGGAAGAGGAACAGACACGATTTCAGCTGGATATTGACCAGGAAAAGGCGGCCCTCCACGGTATCAGTGTTGGCAGGATCGCCCGGACACTGCAGCTCGTTCTGGAGGGACAAACTGCCGGCCTGCTCCATAAGTCCCTGGAAAAAGAAGATGTTTCCATTGTGCTCCAGCCGTCGCTTGCCACCCGGGCAGGTGTGGACCGGCTCGGGGCTATCAAGGTGCCGGCTGCCGACGGCAGTCTGGTGGACCTGTCCTCCCTGCTGCGTGTGCGACAGACCCAATTGGACAGGAGCATCTATCATAAAAATCTTATGCCGGTCATCCATGTGACGGCTGATGTGGCCGGCGCCAAGGAAAGCCCGGTCTATGCTATCCTGGAAATGTGGAAAAAAATAGATGCCATCACAACACCTGAAGGATACGGCATTGTCCAGCACACGGCAGCCCTGCCGGAAACCGACCGGCATCTGGCCATGAAATGGGACGGGGAATGGCACATCACCTACGAGGTATTCAGGGATCTGGGCCTGGCTTTTGCCGTTGTCCTGGTCCTGATCTTTGTCCTAGTGGTGGGATGGTTCCAGTCGTTTTCAACGCCTTTTGTGATCATGGTGGCAATTCCCTTTTCCCTGATCGGGATTCTCCCAGCCCACTGGGCCATGGGGGCATTTTTTACGGCCACCTCCATGATCGGTTTCATTGCAGGTGCCGGAATTGTGGTGCGAAATTCCATCATCCTGGTGGATTTTATTGAGCTGAGGATCGCCCAGGGCATGCCCCTGGACCAGGCGGTCATTGATGCCGGTGCCGTCCGATTTCGTCCCATGATGCTGACCGCCGCCGCCGTGGTTGTGGGGGCTTCGGTCATTCTCTTTGATCCGATTTTTCAGGGACTTGCCATATCCCTCATGGCCGGAGAGGTGGCCTCTTTGCTGTTTTCACGGATGACGGTACCGATTTTGTATTTTATGGATAAACGCTGGGAAGCGGCCCATAAGCACCTTGCGGTCAAAGAGGCAGAATCTGAATAATGACTACCGCCCAAATAATTAAGGAAGAACCAATGACATTACAATTGAACAACGGTTTTTTATGCCTCTGGTCCATAAGGGTTATGGCCGGTTGGGTTATGACGGTATGGCTCCTGGTCTCTTCGGTTCAGGGCCTGGCCTCGGACCTGATATCGGACCCGGTGTCGGACCCGGTGTTGGAGTTGACACTTTCCCGGGCGGTTGAAATGACACTGGACAGCAACCCAAGCCTCCAGGCCGCAGGCTTTGGGGTCCTTTCCGCCCAGGAAAAGGTTATCCAGGCCCGTTCAGGTGCAATGCCCCAGGTTCATCTTTCAGGACAGTCCAGCCGTACCACCAATCCCATGTGGGCCTTTGGGGCAAAACTGAACCAGGGGTCCATCACTGCCCAGGATTTTGATCCTGACCGGCTCAATAACCCGGACGGTATCACAAATTATGCATCGAACCTTTCTGTTGCCTGGCCTGTGTATGACAGCGGCCAGACCTGGTATGGCCTTCAGCAGGCCCATTTGAACCAGGAGGCAGCAGCGCTTTTTAACGAACGTACTCGGCAGCAGGTGATTGCCAATACCATTACCTGCTATATTGGCGCCTTGTTTGCCCGGGAAAACAAAATCGTTATCCGGCAGATTTCAGACACTGCCCGTTCCCACTTGAAAATGGTACAATCCCGGTATGACGGGGGCTTTGTGGCGAAAAGCGATCTGCTGCGCGCTCAGGTTCAGATTGCCGACCTGGAACAACAGCTGGCCGAGGCCAAAAGTCAGACCGATATTGCCAAATGCCGACTGAATGTTGCCATGGGGGTTGCAGGAGATGTGAATTATACCCTGTCAACTCCCCTCAGGGCCGGTGATCCCATCGCCGGCAGCCTGGATACCTGGATCAGCACTGCCCTGTCCCATCGGCCGGATCTTAAGCATCTGGCTTTTCAGCGACAGATTGCCCAAAAAGAGATAGACAAATCCAAGGCATCCCGGAATCCATCGGTGAGTCTGGCAGGAAATTATGAGATCAATTCAGAGGATTTTGATGGTGCGGCAACCAACTATACCATTGGTGCCATCGTCTCCATGCCCTTGTTCACCGGAGGCCGGATCTCGGCAAAAGTGCGGGAGGCACAAATGAACCTCAATCAGACCAAGACCCTTCTGCGTGGCATGGAACAGCAGATCTGCGGGGAAACCCGCCAGGCATTTTTCAATGCCCAGAGCGCCTGGAAGCGCATTCAAGTGAACCAGGCAGCCGTAGGCCAGTCACGAGAGTCTTTGCGCATCGTGAAAAACCGATATAACAGTGGTCTGTTTACCATTACCGATCTTCTGGATGCCCAGGTCATGGTGCAGCAGAGTTTGACCCATGAAATCAAGGCTGTCCATGATTACAAGTTGGCCGCAACCCGCCTTGCCCTGGCAGCCGGAAAAATTGATCCGCCATGAACTCTGCAGGCAAATAGGATTCATTTGTAGTGATGGCCTTACAGACCCACCTGTGCCGTGTAAACAGCACCCTCCGAGGAACCGCCGGTTATGGGATTATCAAACACGATGGTGTGGGACTGGGCCGTTGCAAATACCTTGCAAAGGTGACGGGTAAAGGATGCCTCCGGCGGTCCATCGGCCCAAAGGGCAAATACGCCGCCGGGCTTTAAATGCTGGGCCAGTTCCCCCAGCCCCTCTTCGGTATAAAAACGGGTGTTTGTCTGGTGTAATACCCGGGTCGGTGTGTGATCTATATCCAGAAGAATGGCATCATGCTTCTTTGTGGGCTGGTTCGGGTCAAAGCTTTTTGACAGGTCAGAGGACAGGGCAAAAAAGTCGGCATTGAGCAATTGGCAGCGGGAATCCTTTGTCAAAATTTTGCCTAAGGGAACAAGTCCCTTTTGGTGCCACTCGATGACCCCTTCTAAATACTCCACAACCACAAGGGATTTCACCCGGGGATCTTCCAAGGCAGAAACAGCTGTGTACCCAAGCCCGAGACCGCCGACCACAACGTCTAAATTTTTATTTTTTAATAGATTGAGCCCCAGTTTGGCCAATTGAGATTCTGCTTCATGGAACAAGCTTGACATCAAAAAATCCTCACCAAGTTTTACCTCATATATATCAAGGCCCCCAAGCTGGAGCAACTTGCGGCGCCGCAGCATCAGGTTGCCGATGGGCGTTGAACGAAAATCTATTTCTTCAAAGTTTAAACTCATTTTATTCCCTCGGGTCTTCGGGGCTGTGCAGTACCACCAGTGCATCCTTATCACGGCTGGCGATCTGATGGGCCGCCTTGGCAGGTACAATTTCGAAATGGTCATCAAGGTGAACAATGGCCAATTGCCCAAGACTTAGTTTCCTGGCAATCTCTTTATTTACATACAATTTTTTAATTTTTTTCCCCAGGGCAAAGTAATAGGGTTCATCATCATCTTCTATATCCAAACGGTTTGTTTCAATGAGCTGCCGGACCTGGGCCAGTCGTTCACGTTTCTTTTTTTCTTTATTGAGTTCTTGGTTGAGTTCTCGGTTGCGTTTTTCTTTGGCCAGCTTTTCCTCTAATGCTTTATTTATTTCAGGAGAGGGGGGAGCCCCTTGATTTCTTTTGCGGTTGGCACGTTTTTCATGCGAGATTTTTTTGACCTGTTTTTTATTCACAAGTCCTGATTTAAGCAGCTGGTCTTGAAACGATGTTCCCATTATGGAGCAAATCCTTTAATGAACGTCACTATATTTTGACATTCTTTCTCAAGGGTTAAAAATTTTTCATTCGGGTTGTTTATATCCTGATTACGCCCGGCCAATTCAATGGCCATGGCGGCGGTGGCAGCAGATTTTGCTGCCAGGTATTTTAATCATGGTTAGGAATCCTTTCTTTGTTTCCAGAATTCACGGCTTTCTTTGAGAATACCATTGATATCATCGTCAAATATCTCTTCTTGAAGCACAGCTTCATCCGCAAGATAGTTACCTTCCAGGCTCTCATTTTCCAAGTTTTGGGTGTCCACTTCCTCTTGATCGGATAGATCTGGTTCAGCGGTATTGATCTCGTCGGGATCGGTTTCGTATAGTCCTGTGTCAACCAAGCGGATTCCATCATATGGGGGCTCATCTATTCCTTTATCGGTGAGTGCATCCTTGGTATCAAATCTTTCCAAGGCCATTTCCGGGTCCCTGGCAGGTTCAAGGAGTTCCTCCTCCCCGGAGTCATCAATATAATCGCCCTCCCTGTCAAAGAGAAGGCTGCCGCTTAAATTGATATCAAAGTCCAGCCTGAAAGCGATTTTATTGTTGTGAACCACTATCTGACCCCCCTTTGAAGAGAGGGTGGAAGCCCCCATGCGATTCTTGAGAATCTGTTTGACTGTATCCAGATCCAGATCTTTTTGTACGGCATTAATCAGGTCTTTTTCTCCATTTTCAATGACTTGCGGGTCTGTAATTTTCATGGACAACACCTCGTCTATATATTGTAAGCCTGATTGGCAAAGCGGTTTTCAATGAATTTTTCAAGATCAACGATGTTACCAATTTCCATGACATCATGCATGTATTGTTGAATCTTCTCCAGGTCCTGGGCTTCGGGATAGAGGCCGTCCCAACGGGCCAGGTTCTTCCAGAGCGATCAAAATTTAAAGGCGATTGGTTAGATGTTGAGCATAAGCCTATGGTTATGCTTCATTTTTGCCATTGAAATCCTCAGTCAATTCGTCAATTCGCTGGTTCAGCTGTTTAATGTCTGATCGTGTCGGTAAATCCAGCTTCTTCAATATTTTTTCAATGGCGGCTTCGATTTTTTTATCGAACCCTTGCTTGGCATCCTCATATTTTTCCTGACATTCATTCAGAAATTGTTTTGCCTCGGTCTGGTCCATCTTGGATTGTTCGGCAAACTCCTTTGCCAGTTCCTCGATTTCATCCTTGGATCGCAGGGCCAGTCCCACACCGGTTAACACGCTTTTTTTGATGGTTTCAAACATTTGACCTCCCTGTTTTTTGATCCTTATTTTGAACCAAAGGAGACATCTAGAATATCCTCTACACAGGTATCTCCCTCAAGAATGGCATCCATCTTACCATAGGCCTGGGGAAGAAGGGTAGAAATAAAAAATTTGGCCGTTGCCATTTGCCCTGCATAAAAAGCCGCATCCTTGTTTTTAAGTGCTTTTTGCGCAACAGCGTCCTTGTCCAGGCTGCCCACTTTTTTTGCAAGTTTCGGGGCCGCTATGCTGGCCCGCCAAAGATGCATCCAGGCAAAGGTGACGTCTCCTGTGACCTCCAGAAAGGGATGGGCAAAGGCATAGGCATTTAATGCCTGGTCTGATCTGGATCGATCCTTGATGACCGTTGCCACCTCCTCAAGCCGGGATACGGCATGGGCCACTTTTGCCGTCATCTCTTCAACTCCTTCAATCCCATCCGCATCCTGGATGGTTTTTTTAATCTGGGCTATGAAATAGTCAAAGGAGCGTCCCTGGTTCATGGACAGTTTCCGGCCCAGAAGATCCATGGCCTGGATGCCGTTGGTGCCTTCATAGATCATGAAGATCCGGGTATCCCTCATGAGCTGCTCCACGGGGTACTCCTGGACATACCCATAACCACCGTAGACCTGAACGCCGTGGGAGCAGACCTCAAGGGACTTGTCCGTGATATAGCCCTTGACGATGGGGGTTAAGACCTCAATTAAAGCGGCGGTTTCTTTTTTCAGGGTTTCATCCTCGGTGGTATGGACGATGTCGGAACATTTTGCGTAATAATAGATCAGGGACCGCATGCCCTCTGTATAGGCTTTCATATTGAGCAGTTGGCGCTTGACATCTGGGTGCTGGATAATGGCGACATCTTTGGCCAAAGGATCCTTGCCAGCCGTAAGGTGCCTTCCCTGGATCCTTGTCCTGGCATATTCCAGTGCATACATATACGAGGCAGAAGCCACAGCAAACCCCTGCATGCCCACAAAGGCCCGGGCTTCGTTCATCATTTTGAACATTTCGGGCATGCCCTTGTTCTCTTCTCCGAGCAGGGTGCCAATGGATTCTGCCTTTTCCCCCAGGGAAAGGGAGGCCGTTGCATTGCCGTGGATGCCCATTTTTTCTTCAAGCCCTGTGCAGACAACATTGTTGAAGGCCCCCAGGCTGCCGTCGGCATTCACCAAAAATTTGGGGACCAGGAATAAAGATATTCCCTTTGTTCCGGCGGGTGCCCCTTCAATCCTGGCAAGGACCGGGTGGATAATATTGTCACACAGATCATGCTCACCGGCAGAGATAAAAATTTTGGTTCCCTGGATGGCATAGGTTCCGTCTTCTTTTTTTACGGCGGTGGTGGCCAGCGCTCCTACGTCCGATCCTGCTTCGGATTCAGTGAGCAGCATGGTGCCGCCCCAAACGCCGGCAAACATTTTTTTCATATAAAGGTTTTTTTGCTCCTCGTCCCCAAAGGCTTCAACCAGTTTGGCTGCCCCATGGGTCATGCCGTAGTAGAGCATGAAAGCCGAATTGGCGCCCACCATGTATTCAAGGGCAGCGCAACCAATGGTCTTTGGCATGCCCTGACCCCCTACAATAGGGTCGTCACACATGGCCAGCCATTCTCCTTCACAATAAAGTTTCCAGGCCCGTTTAAAAGAGTCGGGTAGGGTGACCTTGCCGTTTTCAAGCTTACATCCGATTTCATCCCCATCTTTGAAGGTGGGTAAAATTTCTTTAATGGCCAGATTCCTCGCTTCGGATACGATCAGGTCAGCTGTTTTTTTATTAAACTCTTCAAATAGTTCATGGTCGACCATTCCAATTTGTTCATGCAATACAAAATCCACATCTCTTCTGTCTGCGATTAGCTGTGCCATATTTAAGATCCCCTTTTTAAATATAAGATTTATTGTATAGTACGATTTATATTCTTGGTTTTCCTAAGCAAAATAAACGCAGTTGTCAATATCAATAATTTGGTGGTAATCAAAAAAAATATTGATTTCTGTGTCGATTCATAAGATTGTAGGGAGTTGAGTTTGTGTATGGATTCTAATCTTTGGGGTTGATACAGGAGAATCATGTTTATTAAATGTTGGGGGTCCAGGGGATCAATATCTGTATCAGGACAGCAATATGTACGGTATGGAGGAGATACCACCTGTATCGAAATTCAGGCAAAAACAGGGGAAACCGTTATCATCGACGCCGGCACAGGGATCCGTCGGCTTGGCAATTCCCTTTTGAGGCGCAATATTTCTGACTACACCTTGCTGCTCACCCATACGCATTGGGACCATATTCTGGGGATTGCATTTTTCAAACCCTTGCTTTATCGGAAAACCCGGATCATTTTTCAGGACCGGAAATTTGGGAGTTTTGATACAAAAGGGGTATTAAATGAAGTCCTGAAGCCTCCTTTTTTCCCTGTTCAGCTAAAAGATCTGCCTGCCGATATCCAGTTTGATACCTCCTTGACCGGCAGTTTTAATATCGGTTCTTTGACCGTAGATTCAATTCTCACAAGCCATTCTGAAGGAAGTCTGGGGTATAAATTTACAGAAGAGGGTAAAAATTTTGTTTTTTTAACGGACAATGAACTTGGGTTTGCCCATCCCCAGAGCCAAAAGCTTTCGGACTATATCAAATTTGCAGAAAATGCCGATCTTTTATTGCATGATGCTGAGTACACAAAAAGTGAATATGTCCGGAAGACCGGGTGGGGTCACTCCTCCATCCCCGATGTCATGGACCTGGCTGCAAAGGCTGGGGTTAAACGACTGGGCCTGATCCATTTGAACCAGGACAGGACCGACGATGATATGGATGCCATCGTACAAGACTGCACCCATGTGTTTAAAACCAATGCACAGGTGAATAATACCCAGGCAATTGATTGCTTTGCCGTTCCCTATAATTATGAAATTACTCTCTGATATGTTAACCAGATCTTTAAATTTGACAGGTTAATCTGATATTTTAATTTGATACCTTAATCCCCATAGCTTCCTTTTCTTTATAAAAAAATGGAAAAATACAAATGATGCGTAATTGGCAAGAATCGATGCAGTCCTTTTTTCATCCCCGGGTTGTCACCATGGTTTTTTTCGGATTTTCTGCAGGCCTGCCCATTTTATTGATTTTTTCATCCCTTTCTCTATGGCTAAGGGAGGCTGGGGTCGAACGATCGGCTGTTACTTTTTTTAGCTGGGCAGCACTGGGATATTCATTCAAATTTGTATGGGCGCCTTTGGTGGACCGGCTGCCCATCCCTTTTTTCACAAGGTTGTTAGGGCGCAGGAGAAGCTGGATAATAGCGGCCCAGACAGGTGTTATAGCAGCCATCTTGTGGATGGCATTCACAGATCCTGCATCGGGCCAATATCCATTGACGATCATGGCAATGGCAGCTGTCATGCTTGGTTTTTCTTCGGCAACCCAGGATATTGTCATTGATGCTTACAGAATAGAATCGGCTGACATTGATCTCCAGGCCCTGATGGCGTCAGCATATATTGGCGGTTATCGGATCGGCATGCTGGTTGCCGGTGCCGGTGCCCTGTTCCTGGCACAGTTATTTGGATCCATAAAGGGAAATTATATATATCAAGCATGGCAGATCACCTATTGCATCATGGCGGCTTTCATGCTGGTGGGCATTATTACGGCATTGCTTGTGTCCGAACCCGGGGCTGAAGAAATTGAAGGAAAAACTTATACACCAAAGGATTATCTGGGATCTTTATTCCTGTTTGCCCTGGCAGTAGGCGGGTTTGTCCTGACCTTCCATTTTACTGCGGACATGGCTGCGGGGTTGAAAAAAAGTATGGGGCTCTTTTTGAACAACAAGCCCCTTGCAGGACTTCTGGTTGAAGTTGTCCGGCTTGGTTCAGGCATCTGCGTGGCCGCTGTCATTGGAAAAATTGCCATGGCAATGGGCGCAGTGAATAAACGAATGGTGATAGACAGCTATCTTGCTCCTGTCGCTGATTTTTTTAACCGGTATGGGGTTTTTCTTGCCTGGCTGATACTGGCTTTAATCGGCCTCTACCGAATCTCGGATATTGTATTGGGGGTTATTTCCAATGTTTTTTACCAGGATCTTGGCTTTACAAAGATAGAAATTGCAAGTGTGGTAAAAACATTCGGTCTTTTTATGACCATTGCAGGTGGGTTTTTGGGAGGGTTTTTGTCCATTCGATACGGGGTGCTCAAAATTTTATTCATGGGGGCTTTGCTCTCTTCTTTGACCAATTTGCTGTTCATGGCCCTGGCCGGTATGGGGCATAATTTACCCATGCTATATCTTGTCATCTCCGCCGACAACCTGGCAGGAGGGCTTGCAAGCGCAGCCTTTGTGGCCTTTTTGTCAAGCCTCACCAATATTAGATTCACGGCCATCCAATATGCAATTTTTACCTCTTTAATGACCTTGGTCCCCAAGGTTTTCGGTGGTTATTCCGGCACCATCGTTGATACCCTGGGGTATTCTACTTTTTTTCTCATTACCGCACTGATTGGTGTTCCTGTGTTGATTCTTGTCTGGCTGAGCGGGAAATATCTGGGCATGAAAGAAAACACCGATTCATTGTAAATTTCATGGAAGGGGTCAGGCTTGCGTTATTGTGCTTTTAACAAAAGCACAATAACGCAAGCCTGACCCCGTTTTCCTTCGGTTTGAAACTTGAGTAAAATAAATAATTCTTGACAAAGAAATACCATTTTTTTAATTAGAGATAGGGGGAAATAAAGACTCTATCTTTATTTCAGGAGGCAGTTTGTTTCATCAGACCACTTTTTAATATTAAGAAGAGGTGACCAATAGATTCTTGTCGTATTGTGCACAAGGGATGCACCTATATAATAAAAATGATCGGCAGGATATGCCGGTCCAACAAAGCGTATACAAAAAAAATCGGCTTCGGACTCGGGAATTGTTAGTTCGGGTGCAGGATAGCCGATTTTTTTTTCGTTCGGTTGCTAATTGCGGGTTATTTTCTTCTTTCTCTTTTTCGCTTGGTGAATCATTATCTTGAGCCCGGTTGATGGACTCTTTTTCATGCACCGGACTTTTGTTTCAGCCCTCTGCTCCGAAGCAAGTGTTGCTTGCATACAAGCAAGTGTTCCAGGCCATAGCTTAAAATTTAATGCGGCTATACTAAACGGTTAGGAGGTTTGAGAATGACGCAAAAGGTGACACCCAACAAAGATCTTGCAGGTGCGGTCATGGTTCTTGGCGGCGGTATTGCAGGAATGCAGTCGGCCATTGATTTGGCAAATTCAGGATATTATGTTTATCTGGTCGAAAAATCATACGCCATCGGTGGTATGATGGCCCGGTTGGACAAGACATTTCCAACCAATGACTGCACCATGTGAGTTATCTCACCCAAACTGGTCGAGGTCGGCCGGCATCTGAACATTGAGTTGTTAACAAATACGGAACTTTTGGAATTGGATGGTGAACAGGGGAATTTCACGGCCAAGATCAAAGAAAGTCCACGGTTTGTTGATATTTCAAAATGTACCTCCTGCGGGGAATGTACCAAAGTATGTCCCGTTGATACGATAAGTGAACACAACGAGGGGCTTGCGCCCCGCAAAGCCATCTTCAAACAATATGAGCAGGCCATACCCGGTGCCTACGGCATCTCCAAACGTTCCATTGCCCCGTGTAAGGCAACCTGTCCTGCCCATGTGTCCATCCAGGGATTTATCGCCCTCATGGGCCAGGGAAAATACCATGAAGCCTTAAAGCTGTTTAAACAGGAACATCCCTTTCCCGGTTCCTGCGGAAGGGTATGCCATCATCCCTGTGAGGCGGTTTGTACCAGGGGAGATGCCGATCAGCCCCTGGCCATCCAATACCTTCATCGGTATCTGGCGGAGTTGGATCTGGAAGGCGATGACCCCTGGCTTCCGGAGATTGCAGACGAGCGGGACGAAAAAATCGCCATTGTGGGATCAGGACCCGCAGGGCTCACTGCTGCCTATTATCTGGTCCAAAAAGGGTATGGGGTAACCATATTTGAAAAATTGCCGGTCAAAGGCGGGATGATGGCGGTGGGGATTCCCGAATACCGGCTGCCCAAAGCAGAGTTGGGACGAGAGATTGATGTGATTGAACGACTAGGGGTTGTGATCAAAACTTCCGTTGAATTTGGAAAGGATATTACCCTGGAAAGCCTTAAACGAGAGGGCTATGCCTCTGTGTTCATGGCAACCGGTCTTCATGGTTCCAGGGCGCTTGGGGTCAAGGGCGAAGACCTTGAGGGCGTACTCAAGGGAACAAACTTCTTGAGGGATGCCGCCATGGGCAAGGCTGACAAACTCACGGGCAGGGTGGTGGTCATCGGCGGCGGTAATGTGGCCGTTGACGTGGCCCTGACGGCAAGGCGACTGGGATCAGAGGATGTCACCATGGTTTGTCTTGAAAAACGAGACGAAATGCCGGCCTGGGATTATGAGATTGAAGAAGCCCTGGAAGAACGGGTGAAAATTGTTAACAGCCAGGGCCCCATCGGTTTTTACGGAACCAATGGACGGGTGGAAGAGGTGTCCTTCCAGGAATGTACGGCTGTCTTTGATGAAAACGGAAGGTTTAACCCTCAGTTTGATGACTGCAAGCTGAACTCCCACGAGGCCGACATCGTGATTGTGGCCATCGGCCAGGCAGGGGAACTTGAATTTGCAGATAAGGAAGGGATCTCCCTCACCCCGCCCGGCGGGTATAAAGCCGATCCTCTTACGCTCCAGACCCCCATTGACTGGGTCTTTGCGGGGGGGGACGCTTTTTACGGACCCAAATCAGTTGTGGATGCCATCGCTTCAGGCAAAACAGCCGCCGAAAGCATGCACCGGTTTATAAACGGGTTGGACCTCACTGAGGGCCGGGAAAAAAGCTATGAGTTTGAAAAACCCGAGATTATTGATGTGCCCCGTCTGCCCCGGGAAACCCCGGAAAAGATTTCTGTGGAAGATCGGGAAGGCAATTTTGCGGAAGTTACGTTGGGGCTTGCCAGAGAGGCCATTGACAGGGAAGCGGCTCGCTGCCTGTCCTGCGGTATCTGCTCGGAATGTTACCAATGTGTGGAGGTCTGCCTGGCAGGAGCGGTGGATCACGACCAGCAGCCACGGATAAGGGATGTTTCAGTGGGGTCTGTTATCATGACCACCGGGGCCACCACTTTTGACCCGTCGGACATGGATGATACCTACATGTACAAGCGGTCCAAGAATGTCATGACCTCCCTTGAGTTTGAGCGGATCCTGTCCGCCGGCGGCCCTACCATGGGACATCTGGTCCGGCCTTCCGATGAAAAAGAACCGGAAAAGATTGCCTGGCTCCAGTGTATCGGCTCCAGGGATACCAATCGGTGCGGAAACGGGTATTGTTCTTCGGTCTGCTGCATGTATGCCATCAAGGATGCCATGATTGCCAAGGAGCATTCGGAAAAAGAACTGGATGCGGCCATCTTTAATATGGATATGCGGACATTCGGCAAGGACTATGAAAAATATTATAATCGGGCTGCAGACCAGGAGGGGGTGAGATTTATCAAATCCCGGATCCACTCCGTGGTGGAAGAGCCGGGTACGGACAATTTAATTTTAAAATATGCCGACGAAGAAGGGGGGATGCACAAGGAAGTTTTTGACATGGTCATCCTGTCCGTGGGGCTGACCATTCCCAAGGCCAGTGTTGACCTTGCCAATCGCATCGGGGTGGACCTGGATAAATATAATTTTGTCAAGACCGACACTTTTACACCTTTGGCAACCTCCAGACCCGGGGTTTTTGTGTCCGGAACCTTCCAGGGACCCAAGGATATTCCCTCTTCCATCACTGAAGCATCAGGCGCCGCCGGTGCCGCCGGTATCCATCTGGCAGCAGCCCGCCATACTCTGACAAAGACGGTTTCCATGCCCGAAGAAAGGGATGTGCTGGGGGAAGAACCCAGAATTGGGGTTTTTGTCTGCAAATGCGGGATTAACATTGCCGGAATCATTGATGTGGACGAGTTGGAACGGTATAGTAAAAATCTTCCCAATGTGGTCTATACCGGTGAGAATTTGTTCACCTGTTCCCAGGATACCCAGGTTTCCATAAAAGAACTCATTGACGAACATCAGCTCAACCGGGTGGTGGTGGCCTCGTGTACCCCCAAAACCCATGAAGGGATTTTCATGGATACCCTGGAGGAAGCAGGTTTAAACAAATACCTGTTTGAAATGGCCAATATCAGAAACCAGGACGCCTGGATGCATTTTCATGAACCAGAGCAGGCCACGGCCAAGGCCAAGGATTTGATCCGAATGGCTGTGGCACGGGTTGCCACCCTGGGGCCTCTCCATGACAAGCGGATCACCATCATTGACAAAGCCCTGGTGGTCGGCGGCGGTATTGCGGGTATGACGGCTGCCAAGGGCCTTGCCGACCAGGGATTCCATGTGACCCTGGTTGAAAAACAAGATGTTCTGGGCGGTCTTGGCAGACATCTTCATCACACCATTGAGGGGGATGATATCAGGGCCTATGTAACGGAACTTGTGAAGGGGGTCGAAGACCATGACAACATTGATGTGCTCAAACAGGCATTGATTGTGGAATTTGGCGGTTATAAAGGCAATTTTAACACTGAAGTGCTGGTCGGGTCTTCCATGGCACAACGGAAAATTGACCATGGGGTGATGATCGTTGCCACTGGTGCCACTGAATACAAACCAACCGAATTTTTATACAATGAAAGCAATTGTGTTGTCACCCAGCTGGAACTTGCCGACATGATTGAAGCAGATTCCTTTGGAGAGGGAGAATCCAAGGCGCTGGATCAGGTGATCATGATTCAGTGTGTGGGATCCAGAAGCGAGGAGAATCCCAATTGTTCCCGGATCTGCTGCCAGAATGCCGTGAAAAATGCCATTGCCATCAAGGAAAAAATGCCTGAAACCAATGTGTTTATCCTCTATCGTGACATGAGAATGTACAGCATGATGGAAGAATTCTACACAAAGGCCAGGAACATGGGGGTGATTTTTTTCCGGTTTGACAAAGATCAGCCGCCGGTGGTGGAAAAAGGAGAAGGCGGCAAGATGACCGTCACCTTCAGGGACCATATCCTGGGTCAGAAGCTTGAAGCCGACGCAGACCTTGTGGTCTTGAGTGCCGGGGTTACGGCTGCGGACACGGGAGAACTGGCCACCATCATCAAAGCCCAGCGCAATCCCGAAGGGTTTTTCATGGAGGCCCATGTCAAGCTCCGGCCGGTGGATGGGGGAACAGAAGGAGTGTTTATCTGCGGTACGGCCCACGGACCTAAGTTGATAACCGAGACCATTGCCCAGGCAATGGCAGCGGCGTCCAGGGCCACGACATTTCTTGCCCAGGAATATTTGACCCTGAGTGCGGTCACAGCGGAAGTAAACCAGGACAATTGCGCATCCTGTCTGGTCTGTGTCCGGTCTTGTCCCTATCATGTGCCGGTGATTAATGAGATGGGGGTTTCCTACATCGATCCGGCGCTGTGCCAGGGATGCGGGGTGTGTGCATCGGAATGCCCGGCAAAAGCCATAAAACTCAATTGGTATGATGATGATTCATTGCTCAGCAAGGTGGATGCTT
>CAYWNB010000004.1:0-2538 GCA_964459195.1 uncultured Desulfobacula sp. | reverse complement strand
GCCATAAAACTCAATTGGTATGATGATGATTCATTGCTCAGCAAGGTGGATGCTTTGCTGGAGGGGGTACTATGATAAAGGAATTTGAGCCGGTGATACTGGCATTCTGCTGTAATTTCTGAGGGTATTCAGCTGCGGACCTGGCAGGTTCCATGAGATTGAAGATCCCGACAAGTTTTAGAATTATTCGCCTACCCTGCACGGGCAAGATTGATATTATTCATATTTTGAGGGCCTTTGAAAAAGGGGCGGACGGCCTCTATGTGGTGGGGTGTATGGAAGGCGATTGTCATTTTAATCAAGGCAATTTTCGGGCACGAAAGCGGGTTGAACAGGCCGCAAAGATATTGGATCAGGTGGGGGTCGGCGGAGAACGGGTGAAAATGTATAATCTGTCTTCAGGCGAAGGCCCTTTGTTTGCCCAGTATTCCATTGAAATGGTCAATAAGATAAAAGAAATGGGCCCCAGTCCCGTTCGCCTGGCCAAACAGAAAATGGCAAAACAAAAAAAGGCAACCGCAGCTTGATATGGCTTCAAAACTTAACAGCTGAATATGAGGTAAGCGTATGATAATCGCAGAAAAAAAACCCATTGAAGAAATCATCGAAGAAGTACGCAATTTTGACCGCATTCTGATCCTGGGATGTAACGAGTGTGTTACGGTTTGTGAGGCCGGTGGTAAAAAAGAGGTGGAGGTGCTGGCATCGGCATTGAGAATGTATTTTATCACCCAGGGCCAGGAAAAAACAATTTCTGAGCATACCCTGGAACGTCAGTGCGATCATGAGTATCTGGAGGAGATCCGCAAGGATATTGATAATTATGACGCCATTGTTTCCCTGGCCTGCGGGGTCGGGGTTCAGTTTGCAGCGGAGAAATATCTGACCATGCCCCTGTTGCCCGGGGTGAACACGGTCTGTCTGGGTGCCAATGAAGACCGGGGATTGTGGACAGAACGATGCCAGGCTTGCGGCTCCTGCGTTCTGGCAAGAACCGGTGGAATCTGCCCTGTTTCCAGGTGTGCCAAGCGGGTGCTCAATGGGCCCTGCGGCGGATCCACCAATGGTAAATGCGAACTGGGGCCGGATACGGACTGTGCCTGGCAGCTCATCATTGACCGGCTCAAGGCCCTTGATCGAATGGATGATTATGAGAAGGTGGCCCCCATCAAAGATTGGTCCACAGACCGGGCAGGCGGACCCAGAACCGTAACCAGGGAGGATGTAAACATATGAGCGAGTTCGTAAGTGCCGGCAGGCTGGAAAGAGTCATGAAAGCAGGACACCTGGGCGTCACCTCCGAGTGCGGTCCCCCCCGGGGAACAGATCCTGAGGAGGTGCGCAAAAAAGGCATGCTGATCAAGGATTTTGTGGATGCCATCAATGTTACGGACAACCAGACTGCCATGACACGGATGTCTTCCCTTGCTGCCTGTATCCATTTGAAACTTCTGGGAATAGAACCGGTACTCCAGATGGTCACAAGGGACAGAAACAGGGTGGCTCTCCAGAGTGATATCCTCGGGGCGGCTTCTTTTGACATTCCCAATATGCTGTGTCTTTCCGGTGATCACCAAAGTTTTGGGGATTGTGCCCAGGGCCAGAATGTCCATGACCTGGACAGCATGCAATTGGTCCAGACCGTTCGCCACATGCGCGATGAGGGGAAATTTTTAGGAGGAGATGATATTAAGCGCCCGCCCAAAATCTTTGTGGGCGCGGCTGCCAATCCATTTGCCGATCCCTTTGAAATTCGGGTGCCAAGACTTGCCAAAAAGATTGCCTGCGGTGCGGAATTTATCCAGACTCAGTGTATCTACAATATCGACAAATTTAAGGAATGGATACGGCGGGCAGTGGACAGGGGATTGCACGAAAAGGCCTTTATCATGGCCGGCATGACCCCCATGAAATCAGTGGGTATGGCCAAATATATGAAGAAAAAGGTGCCGGGTATGGATGTGCCAGATGAGATCATCGCACGGCTGGCCGGTGTTGAAAAGGGCAAACAGGCCCAGGAAGGTATTGATATCTGTGTGGAACACATCCAGCAGCTCAAGGAAGTGACAGGGGTTGCAGGATTCCACATCATGGCCATTGAGTGGGAGGAAAAAGTACCGGAGATAGTTGAAAGAAGCGGTCTCTACCCGCGACCGGAAATATAACTCATTTTTTTTTGTGCACAGGGCCCTGGTAAGAATATCTCTTTACCAGGGCCTTATTTTGTATTAAGAGATATAGACAGTGGGACCTATCCCCATAGTTTTTTATTATCATGCCGGATTCCAAGGAGAAAACATGGCTGTAATTGTAAAGTATATTGTTGTTAGGAATGGAGAGGAAAAAATGACATTTGCGACGAAAAAAGAAGCAGACGCCCATGATAAAATGCTTGATATTGCCGACAATTTGTTTGATTTCCTGGAAAGCGCTAAAACAAAGCTTACCGAGGACCAGCTTGATGAAATTTCCCTGGTCATGGCCCAGAAACGTGATGCGCTCATGCTTATTTTACGGGGCATGAACCCCAAAAAACAA
>CAYWNB010000003.1:4162-50534 GCA_964459195.1 uncultured Desulfobacula sp. | reverse complement strand
GCTTCAAAGATCCTGGAATCTGCATCCTTGATTTCCCCTGTGGAGGCATAGAGTTCCACAGGCTCCCTTCGGCCGCCCAAAAGTTCATACACCGGCTTGTTGGCAAGTTTCCCCTTGATATCCCAGAAAGCCGGTTCAATCCAGTTGGCCCGGACTCCCAGATAGGAAACCTCCCGGAGGCGCTGGAGCATGAGATCAATGTCCGTGGCATCATGGCCCAGAAGATAGGGGGCAATCAGATTGCCAAGCCCTTGTCTTTCCGAGGCGATGGCAGGACCGGCACTATACCCTTCAATCCCGTCCTGGGTTGTGATGCGGATCAGATCAAACCGGTTGTCCGTGGCAGGATATCCCGGGATCCAGCTGGGATAAAAAGGTTTATCAAGGGGGATTCTTACATGGTAGAGGTCTACCTTGGTTATCAGATTCCCCTGGTTCCATTGGTTCCCCTGGTTTTTTTGACCCATGATGCCCCCCTTATTTGATGTGAGATCGCCTCGTTTTTGTCCTCTATCCCGGCAGATTATCCGGGGTTACAATGGCTCCCTTTTGGGCTTTTAATTCGATCAAGTTCTGCTTTTGAGAGGATAGAATCTCAAATAAATCCCGGGGAATTCCCTCGTCCTTGGCATAGGCAGTTTCCTGCAGTTCGATACGGTTGATAATGTTGTCAATATAGAGGGAAAATTGTTTGTCATAAAGAGCGCGCGGGTAGTCCTTGTTAATAATTTCTTTAAATAATTTTTGTAAATCTTCGTATTTTGGCAGATTTCCGATGGGGGTGCCTATGAATTCTACTTCAGCGTGGGCATACCGTTCAAGCCAGGCAAGCCAGACCTTGACATCCTTTTTTTCACCCAGAAGTTTGTTGGTTGTACCGCCCCGGGATTTTTCCGTTAGAAAATAGTTGAGTCCTGCCATCACCGGTTTGTTGGCTTCCTGGATGGCGGGGTTTCCGAAAAATTTGAATTGGGCATCCATGTAATCCCCCAGGGCTCCGGGAATAAAAGGGGCATTTGCCCAGGGGGCTCGTTTTACCCCGGAGGCACCCACTTCCGTTGCGGTTGCCGCCGATACAATACAGGCACCAATGACCACCCCGTTGCTGGAATCTGGTGCCACCCATACCGGAGGCATGGTATCGGCATCTCTGCCGGAATAGGTAAAAACCCGGGTCAGAACCCCTTCAGGATTCTGGGCTTCCGGGGAATAGTTTTCAAGGGAGCTTGAGGCCAGGGTGCAGCGGGAATTGGGATGGGACATGGGAATAGGAGAGCCAGCTTCATCTGTTTTGCCGTTTTGCCATTCTCCCTGGAAATTAATGCCCTTTGCCGGGGAAGGCTCATTATTGCCCACCCAGTGGGGAACCTTGTTGTCATCTATGAGGACGTTTGTCCAGATGACTTCATGCCCTTCATGCCTTAAAACCTTCATGAGCAATGGATCCCCTTCCTGGTTTACATCCTCCACAATTCCAAAGATTCCGTTTTCCGGATTGATGGACCGGATACTGCCGTCATCGGCAATCCACATTTGGGCCAGATCATCTCCGACAAAGACACTGCCGGCCATGGCGGTTGTGGTTTTGCCGCATCCGCTGGGGGCAGCACCGGCGCACCAGGTCACCCGATTCCCAGGGCCGGGAATACCGGTAATAAACATATGCTCGGACAATTCTTTCCCGCGGTTTGTGTAGACCGCCTTGTCCACGGCAAATCGATGATTTCCTTTTTTCAGCAGCAGGGTGTTGCCGGCATAGGTGCAGTTATAACTATAGGTGGTCTGAAATTTTCTATCCATAAAAACCCTGGCATCTGGCAGATCCTGGGTTCTGTTTTTCCCTTCGGAATGGAGGTTGGTGAAAAAATGGCCCTGGCGGATCACTTCTTTGTGAAAATTATCATAGGCGTTGCGGTAAAGCAGTTCGGCACTATGGCTCACGTAAGTGGAACTGGTGATTTCAAGGGCGGGATTGGAAACAGGTGACCCCACAGGTCCCCGCATGTAAAATCCCACAATCATGGTCATGCCTTTCATGATGTTGGTCAGGCTTGCCTTAATATCATCCAGGGCTTTTTCTCTTTCCATGCGGTTGGCAAGGGAAGAAATATGGTCCCCGGGGTTGGTAATGTAGAAGGTCCGGTCCACGATTCTGCCCTGTTCACCCGCCAAATCAAAGTGGATGGTATGATTTGCCATGGCAAGGGGGGCTTCCTCTCCTTTCTCAAGGGCAAGGTCTTTTATAAAGGTTTGATCTTTGTGGGAACCGGTATTGATAAAAACCTTGTCCGGGTTGCAAAGAAAAATAGCATTGGCAATCCGTATGAGTATTTCCGGGTGTTCGATTTTTGATATCCGGGTCAGATGGGTATCATCCATTTTCTGTTTAAAAATTGTGAGTGCTTCTTCAGGTGAGTTGATTTTTCCAAGAGTGTTCAAAATATCCATGTCATTATCCGTATTATTTGATGGATTGTTATTTTTAAAAAAAAAGAGCTAGTTTCTTCTAACATTTAATAAATAAAAATCAAATGATATCTTAAAAAAAATAATAATTAAAAACCTTTTTCTTTTTATATGGAGAAGCTGTATAAAAACAGGCGTATGACACATAAATTTCAGACCAGGGGGGGAGAAAATATCCATGGGTTCAAAAATATTTGCGGATTTACACAATCATACCACCGCCTCCGACGGTGATTTTCCGCCGGAAAAATTAGTAAAGCAGGCCATGGCTCTGGGATTAAAGGTCCTGGGTATCACAGACCATGATACCCTTAAGGGACTCACAAAGGCTATAAAGGCAGGAGATGACAGCCAAATTGAGGTAATCCCCGGTGTGGAGGTCTCCATCCGGTTTAAACGGCCATATTTCACGGGAACCCTTCATGTGCTGTGTTATTTCTCCCGGGAGAGACTGGCAGATGACAGTTTTGTCCAGGCGTTTGAATCCATTCTGACCCAGGGCAGGGGGGAGGGCCTGGTCAGGGATCGGGTTGATCAAATCAACCGGGTATTTGGTCCAAAAGGGGTGTCTCCACTGTTGAAACGGGATCTTCTCGTTCAGGATATTGCCGATTACAGCCCAAATGCCACCCGGCGGCATTTTGCATTGGCCCTGGCGGAAAAACTGGGCCTTGGGGACAAGGAAATTATCAACCAGGTGATCGGCAACGCTAGTCCTGCCTACCTGCCCTCGGGCATAGAACTCTCCCAGGGAGCTGCCATTATTCAACGACTTCCTGTTGTCGCGGTTCTGGCCCATCCCGCCGCAGGTTCTTTTCCCGGGAAAGGGCATTATAAAGAGGTGCTGCCCCCAATTGATGTGGTTGAACAAATTTTACCCGAGTTTATTGAAGCCGGTATTAAGGGGCTTGAGGTATATTACCCCGGGCATACTCAAGAACACCAGCACCTCCTCAAATCCTGGGCAAAAAAATACAACCTTTTTGTGACCGGCGGATCGGATTGTCATGATGCAATAGAGCGTCCCCCGGGAGTCAGTGGTATATCTCAATCAGAATTTAACCTGTTTAAAGGAGCAATTCCATGAGGCGAAAAGAAAAAGAAATAAAAGATATGGCCTTAATTGAAGCGGTTATCAAACAATCCCGGGTCTGCAGGCTGGCCTTGGCGTGATCATGGCCCAGTATTCCAACAGGAGTTTTGAGTTCCCAAAAGAGAGCATGGACGAGACAGCCCTGATAAAAGTTGCGATCACCCGGATAACGGGAAAACAAGGGGAGTAGTGGCGGATACGTTCACCGTCATCCATTTTTCTCTAATTTCTTTTTTCTTGATTTTTTTTCAATATGAAAAAGGGCAAACAAGACCACAACACCTGACAGGGTGATGAGGGCCGAGGCATTAAAGGATGCCATATAGGCATAGGTTTCTAATTTTCCAAGGTAGATGAGACCGTCGGTGATGGGGCCTGAGACCAGAGTCCCTGCCATGCCCCAGCTGAGGAAAAAAGTGGCATTAAAGATGGCAAATAATCTTCCCCTTTTTTGGGCCGGGATATAGGCCGCTGCCAGTTCATAGGAGGCGGCAATAATAATGACGTCGGAAAACCCCATTAAAAAGGAACTGAGGCAAATCCAATAAAGGGAGGTTGAAATTCCCAGGATAAACAGGGACAGGGCTGCGGCAAAAGAAGAGAGGGCCAAAAGGTGCCTCTCTCCGAATTTTTTACACAGGATGCCCACGAAAAGGCCGGTGATGATAATCCCCAGGGACCGGATATTGACCACATGGCTCAGGGTAATGGCGGACAGATTAAGGCCTGTGGGCAGGGACAGATATTGGGGCATGGTAACGGCCACGGAGTTCCTGCCAAAATGGATCAGTGCCATGGCTGCGATAAAGACAAAAAAGACGGGGGGGACAAAATTGTCCTGATCCTGTATCTGACCCTTTATTGGGGTATTTTTTTTGAGCGTTTTGTCAATACCGCCCTCGGGTACCAGAAACATGGGAAAAATGGACATAAACATGATGATTCCGGATATCCAGAACAGGATCCCATTGTAAAATCCCCATCCCGCAAAGGCTGTTCCCATCCGGTCGTACAAAAGTCCTCCCGCAAGAACGCCCATCACCCTGCCCACACCTCCCAGGCTTTCCAGTTTTCCCATTACAGAGCTTCGGTTTCCTTTTGCATAAATGTCGGAGATCAGTGCACTCCACCCGATATTGGACATGGACCAGAAAATCTCAATGATGGAAAGTCCTATAATTACCACCCAGCCAGCCTCGGTTTTTCCCGCCGGGATCCTATGGCAATACCAAAGGAGAATGGTGCCCAGCCCCGCCAGAATTTCTCCCCAGACGATCAGGGATCTTCTTTTTTGGTACTTGTCCGAAAGCACGCCCCATAGATAGCGCTGGGACAATACATTGACAATCATGGGAAAGGTGGCGAACAAAGTGGTGGTGGTCACGGAAAGGCCGAGAAAATGCCGCAGGTAGATGGTCAGGTAACTGTAAAAAAGACCTCGCCTGAACATGGCCAGTATTTGAAAGGATGATATGCCCAAAAATATTTTCATGGGGCAGGGGTATCAGCCAAAACTTGAAAAATCAATGAAAATAAATCATAAAATTATGGAGTGTCATTGGAACAAGGAGGGGGGAGGTATTCCATTGATGCCCATATGTTGTTGTTAAGGCTTACATACCCCGCATGGCTTATATCCTTCCTGAATAGCGTTTTTCCTGGTATTGAAAACAGCAGTACAGTGTTTGTTCGTTGAATACCGACAATCAGGCGTGTGAAAAACAAGTGAGTCTGTATTGCCAAATAATTGGGGGCCAGGGTCGGTGGGCTTGTTTGCAGGAGTCGCAACAGGTTCGGTCTCAACAGGCTTGGTCGCTGTTGGCGATGTTTGGGGGGGCACCATTGGAGAGGAGCCCTCTGCAATATCACTCTTATTCCAGGTGTCTGATGCCGCTTCTCCATGTTTAAGATAAAGGATCAGACCGCCTCCGATGATAAGGGACAGGGGAATAATACCCGTTAAAAAGGTTATAAATTTAGAGAAGAATAGTGTAAGACAAAAGATCCCAAGAATAATTGCGATTAAGCCGCCAATAATGTTTTTCATGCTGAACCCTTTTGGTTTAATTGTTTCAATTTAATTGTGCTGGGTGATTTACCATTTTACTAACAACTGCAAGTCGGTGAACTAGGCCTTTGTATTCATGAAGGTTTCAACGGCTTCTTCCAGAACCGGCATTTTAAGGGAATATTGTCCGGCGCAATTTAAGGCAGATCCCATATCCAGCAGAGATTGCAGGTGTATGCCCTCATTTTCATATAGTTTTTGGACTTTTGAAAACATTTTATGGGGGGCCCGGCCTTTTTTAACCCCTTTTCCCACTCGTTGACCAAAGTCTTTCCAGAGACCTTCAAGGCAAAGAGCTGTAAAGGTTGCTGTCCAAGGGATGTTCCCTGCTTCAAAGGTCTGGCTGCGACCGCCTAAATTAATGGCAAGGGTGCAAGCTTCATCCGCAATCTGGGCAATAAGATATCCTGTTTCTGTGCTGGTGGAAACAAGGCCTGCACTGTGGACGTAATTTAACCATATTGCATAGATTCTGGCCAGGATATCAGCGGTCTGGACACCGATGGGATCCTGTAAAATAAAGGGCGACACAAAAGGGGTGTCAAACAGGTCCGCCAATGGGTCTGTGCCGTCATCTGTTCCTGAGATAATCCCTTTTACCAATTGAGTCTCAACAAGGTCCTCGGGATTAAAAGGGCTGGTCAGGGTGTAAAGGGTAATATCTGTTCTGCTGGATTCCTTTAGCAGGTCAAGGGCGGTCAGGTAGGGAATGGTATTTGTATCAGGTATAAATCCCCGTGTTGCGATCATTGCTTTAAAGGGTTGTTCAGACACGCTGAGTATTTTTTTAAATTGTTCTTTAAAGTCAGATGGTTTGGAGGCAATGATAATATCACTTGCTTTTCTGAAGGCGCTTGAAAAATCACTGGTGACAAATATGTTTTTGGGCAAAAGTTTTTCAGCAAATCGGCCTTTTCCGTTCCGGTCTCGGCCCATTTGCATGGCAACTTCGACACAGGGGTCAAAGATCGTCAGGCTGGCATTGTTGTATCGTTTATCATCTAAAATTCTATTGCCGATGAGCGATGCTAGGGCAAATCCCCAGTTGCCTGCTCCCACCACCACAATATTCTGGTCAGCCGTTGGAGAATACAGCCTTCTGTCGGCATGGGTTGCATAATAGGCGAGTCCTGCCTCATTAATGACAACAGGGAGTCCGTTTTTATCCTTTCGCCAGCGTTTAATGATCTTTCTTCTGACAAGCACGCCAAGGCCATCGGCAACAATATTCTTTACGCAATTTTTTAATATGAAATCTTCAAAGTCCGGGGGTACCCCAAATGTCTGCAAATGGTAGTCTCGTATTGCATTCATTTCATTGGTAACCGATTCGATCATATCCATCCGGTTCTTTTTTCTTGCCTTTAGCAGGCCCAGAGCCGTGAGCTGGCTGGACATTATTTTTTTTGACCGGGCAATCGCTTTTATGGCGGAGAGTGCCACAAATTCGTCCAATTGGATTCCGCTTTTGTCCTGTTTGTGTCGTTCTTTTAGTTCACTGAGAAGAAAGGGCTCCGGTGCCGTTATATAAGCACGGCCATAGAGGTTTTTTGCAGATTTCCATAAAAATGTTTTGGGGCTGAAGGGAATTTTGAGAAGGGTTTTGAAAAATCCCAGCCCCCTTATCCAGCTCACCTGGCTTTTCCGTGAGCACATGGGCAGGTCTTCTGGTACCGCGGTAAATGACAAGGCAATGGGCTGAATCACAACATCTGTGTCAACGTTAGTTTCAACGCCTGTTTTAATATTAATGGCACCCTGCAAGGTGATAAGTCTCTTGGGATATCTTAGGCTTCCGTCCCGGGTCCTTGCGCCCCCTCTCCAGGCTTCTAGAAAAATGCCCTGTTGTTCACCTGCCATACTGATGGCACGGCAATAGTTATACAGGGCCGTCATCTGGTTTTTGTTTGCACCATGGCGCAGGACAACATAGGACCCGGCCATTAGAATTGATGCAATACTTTTTATGGCCATCATGTTCTGCCCTGCTGCAAATACCGGCAACCCAAGGCCCAGGTGCTGCCATAAAATAATCAAAAGAAATTCATCCAAATGGGAGGAGTGATTGATGAGATAAACAACCCCAAATCCTTTTTTTTTGTATTCCTTGAGTTTATCTATGTGGGCAAGATCTCTGCCGTCCATGGAGGTAAAGGGCATCTCTTTGTTTTGTTGTTCAAAAATCTGGTTAAACAAAAGGGAGAGGGAAGTGGCTGCATTGACATGTAGCTGTCGGTCATACCTGATTTCAATCTCTTTTATCAGGGCTGCTATTTCATGCCTGTCCGGTTCCTCCCCTTTGTTTTTGAGCTGTGCCAGGGTGAGTTCAAGGGCAAGTGAACTGATTTTTTCAGCCCTTGTCCAGCTTTCCGGGAGCTTGGAAAAATGAGCTGCCAGATCCTTTCCGGCAGTGGAAAGGGTGATTTTCTCGGCCATGTTAACAAAATTGATTTTATTGACAATCCAGGCGATTCTTGCGGTAAAAATCCGTGAGATTGAAAATTTTTTTTTCTTCAAAAAAGCAGCTCCCTTAAAAGTAAAAACGATCCCCTGAATTGGGAGGGGGAATGATGTGTTCTATACCTTATTGGAATCCGTCAAATAGCGCTGTGGATACCATGTCCAAATCTTCAGGCTTAAAACAATACTGCATTTCCAAAAAGTTTTTCCTGAAACCCAGCACTTTTTCTTTCACGGGAATCTGTCTGTGGATCAGGTCTGCCATGAGGGCAGCAAGCCCTTTGAAATCGGCTTCTTTCATGCCAAACCGTGTCATTTCCGAAACCCCCATGCGAAGGGCGCCGGAAGCTGTAAACCCTTCTTCCACAGGCGTTGCCTGGTAATTCACAATAATATTGTTTGCTTCCAGCTCCTTAGCTATCACAGCCCCTCGCCCATACCCCACATTGAGGATGACCTGGTGGGTTTCGGTATAGGAAATATCAGGATCACCTGCCACATCCATGCCTTCATCCTTAAGGGCAAGAGCAAAGGCCTTGGCATTGAGGATCACCTGTCGCTGGTAATCTTCCTTAAAATGGTTCATCTCATAGGCGGAAAACAAAAGCCCGGTCATGGTGCCTAGGTGATGGTTGCTGACACTGCCGGGAAAGGTTCGTCGTTTAATGGCTTCCCACAGGTCATATTGGGGATCTTCCTGGGTGAAATTGGAGGCAATAACCCCCCGCTGGGTACCGAAAAATGTTTTGTGGGTGGAGCCGGTGACAAGGTGGGCGCCTTCCTTGAGGGGTTCCTGGAAATGGGGGCCATAAAGACCCAGTACATGGGCCATATCATACATGACCACACACGAAGGGGCAAAGGCATCTACCAATTGCCGGATTTGGGCTACCGGCTCTTTGTGGAGGATCATACTTTTGCCCAGGATCACAAGCTCGGGCTGGTGGTTTTTGATGATCTCTTCACAGGCCGCAATGTCGATTTTATAGGGATTGTCCTTTAGAACCGGGAAATTGATCACTGCCGGTTTTTCAGTCTTTGGATCCCTGGCCACAAAGTCCCGCAGGGCCCCCATGGGCTGGGCACTTAGGTGTCCCCCTTTGATGATGTGGTTGTTTATGATCTTGCCGATTCGTCTCTGCTCGCTTTTTCGGTCGGCCCGGTTTAAAAAATCCACCAGAGCACTGAAGCATGCGGTGTTGGCCATCTGGCCTGAAATGACCCGGGATTCGACGGCAGCACATCCCAGAAAGGTCTGAAATTCCTGGTTCAGCCGGTGTTCAACCTCTTCGATAAAGGCGGTTCCCTGGTAGTAAAATACATTTTCTCCTGAAAAGGCCTTGACCTCCTTGTGCTCGGCATACCGGTTGACCGGATCGCTGATGGACAGCATTCGGGAGAGCCAGGATTGGCTCATCTCCGAAGGAATAAGGTTGATGCACTCTTGCTGCCGCCAGTGGTGGTTGGAAAGGGCCTTTCCCACAAGGGCTTTTGCCTGGTGGGGGATATCCCTTTGGGCCGGGGGGGTACTCGCTTGTCCCAACCGGTCATGGGGAATGGCCCGGACAAAGGGTGGGGCTTCGGAACTCATGTGATAGGGAACCACCACTGCGGCACAGCGTTTTTTTCGGATTTCAATTTCCAGGATGTCGCCTTCAAGCAGGTTGCTGTCAATGAGAGCAAGGGCCACGGCCCTGCGTTTGGGTGTTTCTTCAAACCGGGAATCAAGCCCGCTGCCGGCAGGTTCCTGGAAAGGGACCATGGTGCCCGAGGTGATATACCCCACATGGCAATCATTTTTAAAAACCCGATACCCCTCCCTGGCAATACCCTTGCCCGTAATTGCGATGGGCATAACCATCCGGGGCAGGGCCGCTATATTGTCAAACTGCCTGTCCACAATGGCTTTAAATGACTGGTATTGTGCTAGAAGGGCCTGTTTTCCAACAAAGGCTTTTTTCAGGGTCGAAAAGGAAACGGCAAATTTTGACAGCTTGGAGGCAAAGAGGGGAATTTCATTTTTTTCATGGTCAATGCCCAGCTCATGGCCGTACAAGGGCAAAGCCGCTTCCAGGCGCAGGGTGTCCCGTGCGCCGAGACCAATGGGCGATGCCCCTTCTTCCAAAAGCCGATCCCAGATGCCGAGGGCCTGGCTGTTTTCAACAAAGAGTTCAAATCCCAGGGGCTCTCCCGTATACCCGGTGCGGGCCAAGTCCACCCGGGCAGAACCGATGTGGACTGTGGCCAGGTGGTTTCTGGCAGGTTCCGGTAAATTTCCCCGGGTGATGATCTTTTCAATAATGGCTTTTGAGGCCGGGCCCTGGAGGGAGATCATGGCGGTTTCAAAGGTTTGGTCCACCATCGTGACTTGCGGGAAAGCCTTCAGGTGGTTTTTGAAATGGGCCAGATCCTTTTCCCGGTTGGAGGCATTGACCACCAGAAGATATTCATCTGTTTTAAACCGGTACAGATAGGCGTCGTCAATGGCGCCCCCGGCCTCATTCTGGATAAGGGTATACTGGCTTTCAAAGAGGTCAAGGGCTGCAGCATTATTGGTCAGTACATGCTGCAAAAAGGCCAGGGTTCCCTGGCCTTTAAAGATAAGTCTGCCCATGTGGGATACATCAAAGATACCGGCTCGCTGTCGGCAGTCCATATGTTCTTTGATGATGCCGTCTGGATACTGAATGGGCATTTCCCATCCGCCGAATTCGACCAGAGTTCCGGAAAGTGCCTGGTGTTTTTCAAAAAATATGGTTCTCAGCAGTTCGCTCATAGGGGCCCCCACACACATATAGTGTATTATTGATTTTTGTATTATAATAAAAATAGAAAACCGTAGTCCAAACTTAAGGGTCTGTCAATAACTAACCGGTTCGGGCGGGGGCAACTCCGAAAATTCCATAAAAAAGAGGGTAACAAAAACTGGTTTAATAACAAATCCAAAGGGCTGCATTCTGAAGTTCCTTAAAGAGTGTTGAGCAGACCGGACCCTTGAAAAGGCGCATGAAAATATTTTTTTCCTTTCCAGAGCGTCCCAGGGCCACGGCTGCATATTGTTCTTTGTCAACGGCATCAAGGATTTTTTTTGCACCATCGCCTGATGACGATAGCAGGTGTCGAATCAATTCTTCGGGCACCCCGTGTCCGAGCAGGATTTTCCTGCTTTTTTTCAGTATGGTGTTTGCATCGGTCGTTTCTTCGGAAATCAAAATATCCACACGATGTTGTTTTTCCAGACCCACAACAAACCCCACGTGATCGGCCATCCGAAAAGATGTTTCCGACCCGTCAAGGTAAAGAAGAACATTTTTTCTATCGGAATGGGATGACCGGCAAAGCCAGACCGGAAATGTAAACGAGTGATTGAAAAGATCCGTGCTGAAACTTTGCTCAAATGCCTCTTGCAGCATTGACAGGCCTCTGCGCCCGACAACAACTGCATCATAATTCCCTTTTTCGCCTTCCTGTATGATCTCGCCTACCGTGGAAAATTCTCTTTTTTTGAGTTTTGAGAAAATATTATCAGGAGAAAACCCCAGGCCAGCACACTCTTTTCTGGCATCTGAAAGGGCTGTCTCTCCTATGGATGCGGCCTTTTTTTCCTGTTCTTTCTGCCGGCGGTCTGCTTCAAAGTTTTTTTCCTTTCCCCATACAGCCGGAGGTTTGGCGAGGGAATAAAACAGGGTGGACTTGATATTTTTTTTATTGGAAAAGAAATTTCCGACAAACCGGACGCCAAAGAGTGCACTTTTGCTTTCAGAAACGGCAATTAAAAAATGTCTATCCATTGTAGTCTCCCATGAAAAATTATACACCCGGTATCCAATTGTCCTGTGACCTCTGAAGATTTAAGAGAGTATCATGTTCGGTTTTTCAGTGGCAAGGAAAAACAAAGCATGGTAATGTTTGGCGATACATTGGGGAGGGGAAAATATGAATTTATGGGCAATATTATCCAACATCAGATTGCCGGATATGCTGGATATACTTTTTATCACCATCATCGCGTATCAATTTTATGTCTGGTTCTGGGGAACACAGGCATTCAAAGCCATTATCGGGATTGTTGCGTTGAGTGGTGTTTTTATTATCGCCAACGCCTGGGGCCTTTTTTTGACCACATGGGTCTTCCAGATACTCTGGCAGGTGTTTGTCATTCTTTTGATTATTTTGTTTCAAAAAGAAATTCGTCAAATACTTGAGCGGTTTAATCCTTTGAAAGCATTTGGGATAAGGCAGGAATCAAACTCAAACGGCTGGATCCCCGGACTGGTTATCTGGGCCTTTGCTGCTGCCAAAAAAAAACTGGGTGCGGTCATCGTCTTTGAACGGTCTGACCGGGTCTTTGAATTGATCACCAAGGGAATTGTCATGGAATGTGACCCCCTTCCTGAAATATTATATTCCATTTTTAATAAAGAATCTCCCCTCCATGACGGGGGGATCTTAATTTCAAACGGGAAAATTATAAAGGTCTCCTGTTATCTGCCGCTGTCTGTTCGGGAAGACCTTCCCCAGGAATGGGGGACGAGGCATCGGGCCGCCCTGGGACTCTCAGAGCAATGTGATGCAGGTGTTCTGATCGTTTCTGAAGAAAGAGGGGAGATCTCGGTTTTTATGAATCAAATCGTTCAAAAAATCAAGGATCCGGAAGCCTTATCAATGCTTCTAACACAGATGCCCCCTGAACAAAAAGAGCAGTACCACAGCATAAAAGAAACCATAAAATTCTGGTTTACCCGGCGGTACAAAATCAAGGCCATTATTTTTACGGCGGTTTTTGTTCTGTGGATGGTGCTTGCCGGTCAGCAGAATTTTGAAAGGGAGATTGAAATATCCATGCAGTATAAAAATATACCGGTCAATCTGGTAGTTGCCAAACCCCTTGATCAGAAAGTCACCATGACCTGCCGGGGATTGAGAAAGGATGTCAGTCTGCTCAATGAGAATAACAGCAGTGCCTTCATGGATTTATTATCCGCACCGCCCGGGATTTCCTTTTACAATATGAATCCCCGTAACATAAATCTTCCCAACAACAGGGTTCAGGTGGTGAACATTACCCCCTCCAAGGTTGAAATAACTCTGGTTAAAAAATAATAAGGAAACCAGCCATGTTATTAAGTGATAAAATTCAGAACACATTTACCCGGGCGGTGGATATACCCGAGCCCCTTTTAAACAACATCCCTTGCATTCAGACAGGCCAGATAATGGCTTCGAGCATGAAAATCATTGGTAGGGCTTCGGACCCGAATTGTTTTAAAAATGTGGTTTGGGCCACATTATTTATCAGAATGCTGCTGGTGCTCATGACCACTTTGATCGCTGTGACCCACAAAAGGAGCTTGACTTCGTTGGGGTAAACCCGTAATGATTTCTGAAGACCTCCTGTCGGCAGACGAAACGAAATGGAAACAGTGAATGCTTGGCGGAAGGCGGTTCTGGTAGACAATTTTTTTAAAAAAGATATTGTTTTTCTCTTTAATCACAGAAATAATTGAACCGAAACTATTCCATTGTTCACTCGGAGATTAGCACAAACCAATAAAAATTAAAGTGTTTCTTTTGGATATTGACAAAAAGGGTCCAAAGGTGATTGGCAGAGGTGGAAACTCGAACTCCTTCTTGCCACACTTCTTAAAAAAGTGCTTCCCAAGCCCCCCATATTGTGGTTAAAAAATAGATTGAATGAATATGAAAACAGATACAAAAGGGAGAGAATGAATTGAATCCAACAGACATTAAAGATCCCGAATATTTTCATTGTGTGATTGATTGCCAGTTTGCCTGCCCGGCCCACACCCCGGTTCCGGAATACATTCGGCTCATTGCCGAAAAAAAATATACCGATGCCTATATGATCAACTGGGAGTCAAATGTTTTTCCGGGGATTTTGGGCAGGGTGTGTGACAGGCCCTGTGAACCGGCCTGCCGGAGAGGCCGGGTGGAAGACGCAGCCGTGGCCATCTGCCGGTTAAAACGGGTTTGTGCCGACAATAAGGGAGATATAAAGGACCAGTTGCCGAAAATTCCTAAGAAAAAAAACGGAAAAAAAATTGCCCTTATTGGCGGCGGCCCTGCTTCTCTCACGGTGGCCCGGGATCTTTTGCTGTTGAGGTATACCATTGATCTTTATGATGACCAGGAAGCAGGCGGTGGGTTTATCAGAAGCCAGGTGCCCTCGTTCAGGTTGCCCAAAAAGGTTCTGGACGAAGAGGTAAACATCATTCTCAATATGGGGGTCAATACCTATTTTAATACCTATATCTCGAGTATGAAAGATTTTCTGGACAAGGATTATGATGCCGTTTTTATCGGTACCGGAGCCCCCAGGGGACGTGACCTTGAGCTTCCGGGCCGGCAGGCGGGAGCGGCCTTCGTTCATATCGGTATCCAGTGGCTGGCATCGGTTCAGTATGGACACATCAAAAAAACCGGTCCCACTACCCTTGTTATCGGTGGCGGCAACACGGCCATGGATTGCTGCAGAACCGCCCGCAGACTTGGCGGGGAAACGGTTAAGGTTGTTATTCGGGGGGGGCGTGACCGGATGAAGGCCTCTGCCTGGGAAATTGAAGATGCCATAAGTGAGGATATTCCCATATTGGAGTACCTTTCGCCCAAGGCGTTTGTGGTGGAAGAGGGCCGGTTGACCGGGATGAATTTTGAGCACGCCCCCGGTGGCCCGGCATCTGATTTAAATTTGGTTTTCATTCCCTGTGACGAGGTGCTGCTGGCGGTTGGACAGCAGAATGCGTTTCCATGGATTGAAAAAGAGGTGGGGATTATCTTTGATGATGCGGGAAGACCCCAGGTCGACAAGACCACCTTTCAGTCCAATATTGACAAGATTTTTTTTGGCGGAGATGCCGCGTTCGGGCCCCAGAATGTCATCACCGCCGTGGCCCACGGTCATGAAGCAGCCGTGTCCATGGATCTTTACTGCAAGGGGGAGGACCTTACCCAAAGACCCCTTCCCTTTACCACCCTGGACGGGCAGAAAATGGGACTTCACGATTGGATGTATAATAATGAGGTCTCCGAAGAGGAGCGGCAGGCGGTTCCCATGGTGTCAAAGGTGAAATCCATCAAAGACCGACTCATGGAAGTAGAACTTGGCTTTGACCAGAAAATCGGTTTTACCGAAGCCCGTCGGTGCATTAATTGTGATATTCAGACGGTTTTCAGCGCACCGGACTGTATTGAATGCGATGCCTGTGTGGATGTTTGTCCTACAACCTGCATCAATTTTATAGAAAACCAGGATGAGGATGGGCTGCGGTCCTCTCTTGTCATTCCGGCGAACAACAGGTCCCAGGCGCTGTATGTCTCGGACCTGCTGCCTACGGGCAGGGTAATGGTCAAGGACGAAAATGTCTGCCTTCACTGCGGACTTTGCGCGGAGAAGTGTCCGACAACGGCCTGGGACATGCAAAAGTACACCTACACTACAGCAAAGGCAGGGCAAAAATGATGAAAATTTCCGGGGTAAATGACTTTGTGATTCGGTTTGCCAATGTGAATGGATCCGGTTCCGCCAGTGCCAACAACCTTTTTGCCAAGGCAATTTTTCGGCTGGGGGTTCCGGTCAGTCCCAAAAATATTTTTCCGTCCAACATCCAGGGCCTGCCCACCTGGTATGAGGTGCGGGTCAATGAACAGGGCTATCTGGGACGTCGGGGGGGGTATGATTTTATTGTGGCGGTCAACGGGCAGACCCTGAAAAAGGACTATGAGGATCTTGCAACCGGCGGTTATTTTTTCTATGATTCCACCCGGTCGCTCCCTGATGATTTTTTGCGGGAGGATATCACGCTCATCGGTATTCCCTTAACCCAGATTTGCATCCAGAAAATTGAAAATCCAAAGCTCCGGCAGCTGCTTAAAAATATTCTCTATGTCGGTGCCCTGGCCCATCTGCTGGACATGGACTTTTCTGTGCTCACCGATGCCATCACCCGGCAATTTAGTAAAAAACCCAAACTGGCAGAACCGAATATCCATGCCCTGGAACTGGGATTTGAATATGCGGCCCAACATTTTCCGGATACCTGCAAACTGTCGGTGAAATCCAGCAAGAAACTGGCCCGGCATATGCTGATGGATGGCAACACGGCGGCGGGTTTAGGCGCGGTCTACGGCGGGGCAACCGTGGCCGGATGGTATCCGATCACCCCGTCCACCTCTGTGATTGAAGCCTTTGACAAGTTTACCAGCCGGTACCGGCTGGACGAATCCGGTAAAAAAAAGGCTGCCATTATTCAGGCAGAAGATGAACTGACCGCCCTGGGGATTGTCCTGGGCGCGTCCTGGAACGGGGCCCGCGCCTTTACCGCCACATCGGGACCGGGGGTTTCCCTGATGAGTGAGTTTCTCGGTCTGGCCTATTTTGCAGAGATACCCGTGGTGCTGATCAATGTCCAGAGAACCGGACCCAGCACCGGAATGCCTACCCGGAGCCAGCAATCGGATGTGCTGATGTGTGCCTATGCCTCCCATGGCGACACAAAACAGGTCCTGCTGTTTCCCTGTGATCCAAAGGAATGTTTTGAGATGTCGGCGGACAGCTTTGACCTGGCGGAAAGGCTTCAAAGCCCGGTGATTATCATGAGCGATCTAGATCTGGGTATGAATGATCATGTCTGCCTGCCCCTGGAATGGGATGACAGCCACCAATATGACCGGGGAAAGGTGCTGGACGCTGCGCAGCTGGAAGCCATGACCGAACGCTGGGGCCGGTATCTGGATCGTGATGGCGACGGACTCTGCTACAGAACAATCCCCGGCACCCACCCCACCCTGGGGGCTTACTTTACACGGGGATCCTCCCATGACGAATATGCTATTTATACAGAGGACAGTGAGGCCTATGAACGGTGTATGCAGCGGCTCACCAGAAAATGGCAGACCGCGAAAACCCTTGTGCCCAAGCCCCATATCAAAATATCGGACAAGGCTGGCACCTGTGGGGCTGTTTTTTTCGGCACCAGCACCCACGCGTCCTATGAAGCCGTGGAGCAGCTGAAAAAGCAGGATATCATCGTCAATACACTACGGATTCGGGGGTTTCCTTTCCAGGATGAGGTCATTGATTTTGTTGACAGCCATGACCCGATATTTGTCATCGAACAAAACCGGGACAGCCAGATGCGCACCCTGCTGATCAACGAGTGCGGGTTTTGTCCGGACAAACTGTTCCCCATCACCAATATCGATGCCCTGCCCATCACGGCCACCCTTATTGACCGGTCCATCCAAGAAAGAGTGTCCACCCAAGTCCCCCCCCATCAAGGAGGTGTAAAATGAAGTCCCGCCGCCCCAGTTTCCGTCATCCCGACCTTCCCAAGAATGATCTCGGGTATACCCGGCGCGATTATGAAGGGGGGGATTCCACCCTCTGTGCTGGCTGCGGTCATGATTCCACCAGCAACGCCATTATCCAGGCTTGCTATGAGCTTTGTTTGGAGCCCCATCGGGTGGTCAAGATGTCGGGTATCGGGTGTTCCTCCAAAACGCCAGCCTATTTTCTAGGCAAATCCCACGGGTTTAACTCGGTCCATGGCCGGATGCCCTCCATTGCAACGGGGGCCAACATGGCCAATAAAGATTTGATTTATCTGGGGGTTTCCGGTGACGGGGATACCGCTTCCATCGGCATGGGACAATTTGTTCACATTGCCCGGCGGAATCTGAACATGACCTATATTGTCATGAACAACGGCTGTTACGGGCTCACCAAGGGACAGGACTCGGCAACGGCGGATCGGGGGTCTGCCAGCCGGAAAGGACGCCCCAATCCATTTGAATCCATTGATCTGTGTGAACTGGCCATTGCCCTGGGGGCAGGGTTTGTTGCCCGGGGTTTTTCAGGCGACAAGGCCCAGCTGGTTCCCATTTTAAAGGCCGCCATCACCCATAAAGGCTTTAGCCTGGTGGATGTGATTTCTCCCTGTGTAACCTTTAACAATACCGCCACCTCAACCAAGAGCTACCAGTGGGTTCGCGATCACATGGACGCCACCTCAACCTTTGACTTCATTCCTCCCCGGCAGGAAATCACCACCGAATATGAACCCGGTACCACCCAACCTGTGACCCTTCATGACGGTGAGGTTGTCAATTTTCACAAAAGCGATGATTCCCATGATGTCTCCACCCGGAGATCCGCCATTGACACACTGGAATTTCACCGGGAAAAGGGGCATCTGCTGACGGGGATTCTCCATCTGAATGAAACCCTTGAGGAAACCCATGAAATCCTTGAGACCACGGACACCCCACTGAATACCTTGACAGAAAAGGAGTTGTGCCCCGGCGATCAGGCGCTTCAACAACTGCTTGAAACCTACAGATGACCCCTGAAATATTGAAGGGTAAAAAAACCGAGGTCAAAGACCGCCAGAAAGCAGCTGAATCCGTTGTTAATATTGGCCTTTTCTTCAACGCGGTCCTTGCCGTTGTGAAAGTTTTTTCCGGTATTCTGGGGCATAGCCAAGGGTTGCTTGCCGATGGCATCAATTCTGTGTCCGACGTTATGTATTTTGTCGTGGTCAAGATTTTTGTTCGCCTGTCGGGGAAACCGGCCGATTCTGAACACCCCTATGGCCATCATCAGTTGGAGAGTATTGCGGCCCTGGTGGTGGGAGCCTTTGTTATTACTACGGGGGCAGCCATCTTTTGGGATTCGGTCAATTCCGCATTCGATCTTTTAGTGGGGGCCCCCCAGCAAAGGATCAGAATGTTTGCACTGGTGGTTGCCCTGGCCACGATTGTTTCAAAAATTTTTCTGATGATCCATGCAAACCGCATCAGTCAAAAAATTAGGAATATGGCCATCAAGGCTCTGGCCAGGGATCACCGGAACGACATTTTTGCTTCCATGGGTGCCGTGATTGGGATTCTTCTGAACATGTTGGGCTTTTCCTGGGGGGATCCTGTTGCAGGGGCAGTGGTGGCAGTCATCGTGGCGAAAACAGGGATGGATATTCTTCGGGAAGCATCTTCAGATCTTATGGACAATGTTCCCAGCAAGGAGATTGCGGATCAAATCCATGAACTTCTCCATGGGGTGGAAGAGATTAAAGCCATAGAAGACATCCATGCACATAGGTTCGGTCCCTACCTGGTGGTGAATCTGACCATTGGCATTGATGGCGATTTGACGGTTAGACAGGGGGACCATATTGCCAGCACAGTGGAGAGCAAGCTCATATCCGGTCTTGAAATGCTGCGCAAGGTGTATGTGCATTACCACCCTGCGCAGATGATTGAACCCACAGATGAACCTTCTTAGAACCAGCGCTTTTGTTTGAAATCAAACACTCCACATCGTTATCAAATTTGATGAAAAGGAAAACAGATGGTATCAAAAATTCTTACCACTATTGATGTTCAGAAAATAACCACGATTGTCATCGGCTATATTCCGAATCTGATGAGTGCCTTACTTCTTCTTCTTTTGTTCTGGCTGGCAAATAAATTTATCCAGAAAACCCTTGATGCCACATTGAACCGGATGAAAATTGAGCGGCAGGCCATCAATCTATTGCTCCGGGGCGCCAGAACCGGCATTTATATTTTTGCCTTTTTGTCCATATCGGATCAGCTCCAGATCAACATCAAATCGCTGCTGGCAGGTGTCGGGGTGATGGGGCTGGCCTTGTCCTTTGCGGCCAAGGACACGGTGGGAAATCTCATATCCGGGATCGTCATCATCATCGACAGGCCGTTCAAGGAGGGTGACTGGATTGTAATCGGCGACATGCATGCGACTGTGACACAGATCCGTTTGCGCACAACGGTTTTGACAACCTTTGACAACGAGACCGTGGTGGTCCCCAACCAGCAGATGTCACAGGAGCGGATTATCAATTACACAATGACACCAAGGATTCGGGTTAAAGTTTCAATTGGCATTGCCTACAAGGAAGACATTGATGCGGCAAGGGCAATCTTGCTGGCACTGCCACAAAACGATGGCCGGATCCTGAAAAAGCCTTCCCCCGTCGTGATTGTCACGGGGCTGGATGCCAGCAGTGTCAACCTGCAGTTAAGATTCTGGGTGGAGGACCCTGTAGAGCAATATACATTTTTTTGGGAATACACCGAAAAAAGTAAGAAAGCCCTGGATGCCGCTGGCATAGAAATTCCCTTTCCCCATCTTCAACTGTTTGTGGAAAACACCGAGGGAATAAAGTATTTGGCATCTTCACGAAAAAATACGTAGATCCCGTTTGCGGGATAGGATTTTCCGGTTATCATCAGCGCTTCACAGGACTGTTTCATTATCAAAAGGGTCGCCATGGCAGGCAGATATTATTTTGTGTTGCACAACCTCTGTTTTTGTGATTTGGTTCGATGGATGAGATTCATTCAACCAAATCAGACCTTAACAGAGTCACTTAACCGACAAACAAGTTTTTTATACCCTTTAATAGCTTTAATCAAAGAGATGGAAACTCACATTGAAAAACAGGAAGAATATATCAGCGATTATTCCCGTGGCCGGTCTCTCTTCCCGGATGAAGGCCTTTAAACCGCTTTTACCCCTGGGGAAAAGATCCATCCTTGAAACATCCATAAATCTGTTCAAGCAGAACGGCATAGCCGAGATCCTGGTGATAACAGGCCACAGATCAGAGGATCTTGAGAATCGCATCGCAGCAATGGAGGCAACCTGGATCTACAATCCTGACTTTCACCAGGGCATGTTTTCAAGTATCTTGACCGGGGTTAAAAATTTAAATAATGATTGTGATGCCTTTTTCCTGCTGCCCGCAGACATTCCAGCCATCAGGACAAATACAATCGAACAGATGCTCAGGGTCTACAGGAGTGGAAATAAAAAAATCATTTACCCTGTATTTAAAGGCTTAAGGGGCCATCCACCGCTCATATCGACCCAATTTAAGGAAAAAATTGAAAACTTCAGCCAGGATGGGGGCCTGAGGGTCTGCCTTTCAGATCTTGAAAAACATGCCATGGATCTTACGGTGTGTGACAAAGGGATTCACATGGATGCGGATACCCGGGAAGATTTCGAAGCTGTGCTTACAAAACATGAAAGAATCAACGTCCCCGAACCTTGTGAGTGCATCTGCCTGCTTGAGAACAGTCCCCTGGCCGATGAAGGCGTCATGGGGCATTGCATGAAGGTCGCTGAGATCGCTGTTAAAATCGGCTCCAACTTTGATAACTACCCGCCCCTGTTTGATATGAATCTCATTGAGGCAGCAGCACTTCTCCATGATATAGCAAGAAAAGCACCGGAGCATGCCGTAAAAGGTGCCGATATCCTCAGGAACATGGGTTTTTCAGATGTTGCAGATATTGTTTTCGAGCACATGGATTTAAGGACAACTCTCGCCACCCCTTTAAATGAAAAAGAGATCGTCTATTTTGCTGATAAACTTGTGGTCAAGGATCAGCTTGTCATGGATTTTGGGAAACGATTCAAAGAAAAAAAGATGCTTTACTATACCAATGCCGACGCTGTTAAGGCCATCAACTCCAGACTTGAAGCAGCCTTGATAATAAAGGAAAAGCTGTCAAGGATTTCAAGTAAAGACCTGATGGAGGTTCTGCAATAAAAAATGATTTATTTACTCAGACACGGTGAAATCACGGGTGCATCCACAAAACGCTTCATTGGCCAGACAGATGTGGGCCTTAGCCGGGCAGGCCTTGCCCAGGCCGGTTTCTGGCAAGGCTATTTTTCAAAGGTTCACATTGACCGGGTTTTCACAAGCCCGCTTTCAAGGGCTGTTCGCACGGCCAAGATCGTATCCGGCCTTGAAATGAATCAGATCACGGTAAAGGATGAATTAAAGGAGATAGATCTTGGTCAATGGGATGGAAAGACATTCAAACAGATAAAAGAGAAATATCCGGACCAGTGGAAAAAAAGGGGTAATGACCTGACAGGTTACAGGCCGACCCTAGGAGAGAGCTTTTCCGACCTTCATGAACGAATCCTTCCGGTTTTCCATGGAATATCATCCGAAAATCCAGGAAACATTCTCATTGTTGCCCATGCCGGGGTAAACCGGATGATCCTGTGCAGTCTGCTGAACAAGAATCTGAAAGATCTTTTTACTATCCCCCAGAAGTATGGATGCTTGAATATGATCGGAAATGAGAAAAACGAGCTTCAGGTTCAAGAGGTCAATCTTGTTCCGGGAGAATTCCAGATTCCTGTTTGACAGACGGGGTAGGGCTTTCCCTGTTTGAAAGCCCCACCCCGGTCAGGAGATACTCATATGGCCAGAAAACGGGCCTGGATAAGTTCTGCCACAATGCTCACCGCAATTTCCTGGGGGGTCTGGGCCCCGATGGAAAGCCCGATGGGGGCGTAGACTTTGTCCAGCTTTTCCTGGGAGACACCCTGGGTTAGCAGATAATCAAAAATAACCTTTTTCTTGGATCTGCTGCCGATCATGCCAATATAGGTGGCAGGGGTTTTAATGGCCTGCTCGAGTATCGTGCGATCGTAGATATGGCCCCGGGTCATGATTACGATATAACTGCCGTTGCCAATGGAAAAGCTGTCAAAACAGTTCTTAAAATTGTCCACAACATGCACTTCAGCCATGGGAAAGCGCTCTTCATTGGCAAACTGGCTGCGGTTGTCCATGACAATGATCTTGAATCCTGTTGTGTGGGCAAGCTTTGCCGTTTCGATTCCCAGATGCCCTGCCCCAAGGATGTAAAGGGTTCCGTTGAACTGGGCCGGCTCCACAAAAAAGGTTCCCTCCTCAAGGTTGATAAGACCCGGAGACCGCATCAGTTCAGCCTGTTCAGACAGGCAGACGACTGTCTGATCGGTAAGTTGCAAACCACCCGTGCACTGGCTGCCTGAGATAATGCAGCGCTGCATGTCAAAATTTTCACGGCTTTCACTGCCCAGCCTGCTGACCATGAAGCCATCCCCGGTCTGACCCAGCATATCCAGAAACTTTGCAAAAATTTCAAGATTGTCTTCACTTGCAGGCAGATATTCCAGAAGAAGGGTTATATTGCCGCCGCAGATCATGTCCATGTCCGCGTATGCCTTGGAATCCAGGGTAAATTCCCGGATGGACGCGCCTTTTCTGTTTTCAAAAAATTCTCCGGTAAGCTCCTGCACACGGGCTTCCACCCACCCTCCGCCAATGGTGCCGCTGATATGGCCATCTTCATGGACAACCATTTTTGTCCCGGCAGATCTAGGTGCCGATCCCTGCTTGCTCAATATGGTGGCCATGACCACAGCTTTGCCCTGTTTTAAACTATTGTACAGCTCTTCAATGTTCTTGCGCATCTTTGACTCTCTTTATTTTTATTTGGAGCCCTGTTGTTTTTTGGAAAACCCCAGAAGAATACACACAAGGGCCAGGAGGGTTGATCCTCCGGAGATCAGACTGATTCCGGCAAGGCCGGATGAGGACCAGATCATGCCCCCGGCAAAGGCGCCAGCCACACGACCCAGGCCTCCGATGGCATAAAAGGCAGACATGGTGGAGGCCCGAAGTTTTGGCACCAATTCCGTTGTCAAGCTCATGGCCGTGACATAGGTGAATTCAAAGAAGAAAAAAATAAGGAAGAGTCCGGTCAGCACATGGGGAAGGCTGATATCAAGGATTGGCAGAAGAAAATAGGCCCCTGCACAGAGACTGACCCCCAGGAGAATGGATCGTTTCAGGCCAATGCGATCCGAGAAAAAAGCGGTACAGCCTTCACCCAGCATCTCTGAAATTCCAATCAAAATGGTGCTGAATCCGATGGATGCCAGGGAAAGACCATAGGATTGCTCCAGCCAGGCCCCGTAGATGACAAATAAGGTGTCACTGGCCAGGGCCATGAAAAAACCAAACAGCAAAATACCCGCCACTTCTCGGTTTTGGACAATGGTTTTCCAATTGGACAGGAATGAAGGGGTGTCCTTCTTTTGCTTTTTTTTATTTGATGGGGTTTTGGGCATGAACTGTAAGATCAGACCAAAGCAGACAAGAGATAGCAGGCCGATAATCCAGAAAGGGGTTTGCCAGGAAAATTGTTCTATGATGAGCCCGGCAACGGGTATTCCCAACAGGGTGGAACCTGCCCAGGCAAGTTCGGTGATGCCGATGACCCTTCCCCGCTGTTCAATGGGGACAAATTCGCCGATAAAGGCCTGGAGGCTGGGATCAAAAATGCTTTTGCAAAGGCCAGCCAGAAACAGGCAGACCACCAGGACCGAATACAAGGGAATAAATCCTGCTGCAAAGGTGCCAATGGTCAGTAGCCCCAGGGCAAATAGCATGAGCAGCTTATACCCGTATCGGTCGGCGAAGGAGGCGCCCACCGGCCCCAGGAGAGCTGTGGCCTGGTTCACGGCGATGACAGAGGTGATAGCGGACAGATCCACCCCAAGTCCCCGAGCAAATTCAGGGGCAAAGGGGTAGATCATCCTTCTGGTGACATTCATTAATAACTTGGTGAAGGTGGTTATACCGATAAAACCAAAAAATTGTCTGGAAGTCTGGGCCATTGCGGTGATTTCCTTTAAAGGACGGCCAGGAGTTTAAACTGATCAAATATCAACAGAAGCCCGATTCCGATGAGCAGGATGCCGGCAACCTTGTTGATAATACCGATCAACCGGGTGGCCCGTTTCATGAACCCAAGCATGGAATTGATAAAGATGGATATCAGGATAAAGGGAAGGGCAAGGCCGGCAGAATAAACAGCCAAAAGCCAGACACCGTTTAAAATGGTCTCCTGGTTGCCGGCAACAATGAGAATACTGCCCAGCATGGGGCCGATGCACGGAGTCCACCCGGCACCAAATGCCATGCCGATGACAAAGGTCCCCAGCAGATGAACGGGTTTTTTCTTGACATGGAATCGTTTTTCAAACTGAAGTCCCTTGATGTTGATTAACCCGAGAAGGTGGAGACCAAATACCAGCACAATTCCCCCCCCAAAGTAACGGATTACCCAGGAATACTGGGAGGCAAATCCCCCAAGAAAGGAGGCCGATGCCCCGAACAGGATGAAAATAAATGAAAACCCGGCCACATAGGCAAGGGTGGACAGGATTACCCGCTGCCGGATTCCCTTGTTGTCAGTGGTCATCTCATCCACGGACAGGCCCGTGATAAAGGAAAAATAGGCCGGTATCAGGGGAAGCACACAAGGGGAGAGAAAAGAGAGCAATCCGGCAATAAAAGCCGCTGGAAATGTTATGGTTTCAGTAAACACTAGTGATATCCTTAAATTTAAAATTTTCGTTTCCTAAACCCTAATCATCCCACCCAGGGGTTTCAAGGGGGAGGAACTTGAAAGCCTGACAAGTGGTTTCCTTTTTTTAAAAAAGAAGGGAACTCATTCCTTGATTTTTCGGGCACATGGGACACACAACGATGCTTCAGGCATTATCAGCAGTCTTTTATAGGGGATTGGTTCTTCACAGTTTATACAATATCCGAAATCAGGATCATCTAACATTTCAAGTGATCGTTGGAGTCTGGTCAGCCGATGGGTGGATTTTACCAGGGAGGCTTCATTCATGCTTTTGCTGTTGATGGCTTCCATTCGTGTTATTCTGCCGATGGCGTTGTCCGGCGGGACTGGCTGTGATAATTTTTTAAAGGTTTTAATATTTTTTTTCAAATCTTCAATTGTTCCGAGTATTGCCAGTCGGATGTCTTTTTTTTCTTTGATATTCATTGCATTTTGCCCATTGGATTAAGTTCAAGGATACAAATAGCATAAAACCAGATAAAAACAAACCAGATAAAAACAAACCAAATCAAATTAAATCAATTGAATAAATTTGGGGGAGATTATAAAATGATTCTGAATTTAATCCAGATAACGACCTTATTCGATAGATTGGATGTTTTTAATTAGATCCAATTCTACGGATGGCTTGATGATGGGCAGACACATAATAATGACGGGCGATTAAAATGATTATCATTACCAGCACCGGAGAAAAAATTGACACGGCTACCTTAAGTTCCGAGGAGCGGCATATCCTGCAAAAACTCTTTGCCTGGAAGTCCCTGGTAGATTCCGTGGCCCTTTTCAGGGAGAAAAAGAAGGAGGCCCTGAAAAACGGCTGGAATAATTCAGGGCCTGTGCCCGAGAGTCGGGCGTTATCCCTTGTGATTGCCCATCTGGAAACCCAGGTCCGGTTACGGTTGCAAAAGTCTCCCCTGTCCTAAATTTTTGGTCTGCGGTCCATTGGTCTATATCATGGTCGAAATGGCGATCAATTCTTTATCCAGTTTTTTTGCGGATATTTTAACTCGTGTTTTTAGCTCCTGGGCAAAAACGGAAATTTTATATTCTTCCAAAAGCCAGTAAAAGGATTCCACGGCGTGGGCTTTCTCCTTGGAAGAACGTTCAGACAGGGAGGCCAGAAGGGTATTTAATTTATGGGCAAACGGGGTTATTAACAGGGCTTTTTGACCCTCTTTGATAGGATTGTCCACGGCCCGTTGGGCCCGGGTACGGATGCAGGCAAGATACCGGGGCAACTGCTCCACCCGTTCCAGGGTGTAAAGCTCCAGAAAATTTGGGGGTGTCAGGTTTTTTAATTCAGCGAACAATAGGGTGAGCATCTCAAGGCTGGCAGGCTTTTTCTGGTATTGAAGGGATAATTTCTGGACCAGGGAAAAACAGGCCTCATATTCCCTGCCCACCGCCAGAATGATGTTTATCAGTTTTTTGGTCTTTGTATATAGCTGGGGCCGGATTTTTGCGGCATGGGCTTCAAAATCGGTTTTGGTGCGTAAGTCCTTTTCAAACAAATCTTTTACAACGGCATCAAAAATTGTTTGATTGAACGGGGCAGATCCGTTGAAATATGGGGCAATTAGTTTCAGATCCGCGGCAGTTCGTATATCTTTTTTAATGGCTTTAAACTCATCGGGAAAGGTCAGTTCAAACAGCTTTCTGATTCCACGAACATGTTTGTCCTGTGCCAATTGCCTGGATTTGAACAATCGCAGGGAAAGATTTTGGTCTTTTTGTTCAATCGTAAGACCCGGGTAAATTTTTTGGATAAATCCGTCGGCCTGGGTAAGGCAAATAAAGGGTGGAAGGTCGGGAAAGGACCAATCTTTGATCTGGGTTCGTTCATGTGTTTGGCAGGCTTTTTCAAATTCAATATTTTTGTTGGGGCGCTGGGCTGCGAACTGGCCTAAAATGGACAGGTCCCGCATGGATCTGATTTCCCTGTTTTTTCCATCCCGGATGGAAATTCGCATTCTTAAATGGTCCGGCAACTTTTCTTCGGACCATAGGGTTGCCGGGATGGTCAGATGAAACTTTTTTTGGATAAATGAAGAGAGCAGGGTAAAAAGCGGCTTGTCTTCCCTGTCCATTTCTTCTGCAATAAGGGTGGCCGTGTCCAGGACCGGTACCAGTTGGACCCGGTAGCTTTTGGGAAGGTTCTTAATCAGGGCTGCAATTTTTTCCTCAAACAGACCCGGTACCAGTTGGTCAACGCTGTGTTTTGACACAAGTGCTGCGCAGTCTGCTGGCACCATAAGGGTAACCCCGTCAGTTTCAGCCCCTGGATTAAACTCATATTCCAGGCCAAAATTTCCCTGTTCCATGGCAAGGGCGTCCGGGAACAGAGCCAGCTCCCGGTCATCCACCTGGGAGCGTTGAAGGTCGCTAAGTGTCATGCACAAAAAGGTGTCATCCTTTTGGTCTCTGAGAAATTTTTTAAAGGTGTGGATATTGAAAAAGGGTGTGGGCAGTCGGGAGTGGTAAAATCCATAGATGTCTTCTTCCGAGGCCAGGATATCTTTTTTGCGGGTTTTATTTTCCAGGGCTTCCAGGCCTTCAATCAATTGCTGGTTATGGACCATGAATTTTAAGAGCGGATGGATTTCCCCCTGGACCAGAGCGTGGCGGATAAAAATTTCACTGGCCTCATCGGGGTTCACACGGCCATAGGCTATTTTGCGTCCGGCCACGATGATGAGCCCGAACAAGGAGACCTGCTCACTGACCATGACCTCCCCCCGTTTTTTTTCCCAATGGGGTTCAAAATAGGTATGGGTGCACAACTCCTTGCCCACTTCTTCCAGCCAGGCCGGATCTATATTGGCAATTCCCCGGGCAAAGAGCTGGCTGGTTTTGACAAATTCAGCCGCCACAATCCATGGGCCTGCCTTGCCAAAAAGCCCGGATCCGGGAAAAATCATGGCCTGCTGGCCCTTGGCCGCCATGAAAATATTTTTTTCTTTTTTATGGGCAATACCGCCAAGGTAGCCCGACAGTAGAGATTTGTGCAGGGCAATGTACAAAGGGCCGCCCAGGTTGAATTCCTTTGATTTCAGGCCCTTGGTTCCCACGGAACCTTCCGGGGATACTTCCAGGGCGACTTCCCTCGGGGAAGCGTCTCCCTTGAGTCCATGATCTTTGAGCATGCGGCTGATCTGGCGGTGGATGTCCTGCCACTCGTGGAGGCGCTTAAAGGAAAGATAATGATCCGCACAGAAACTTCTCAGCTTGGACCGGGACTTTAATTTTTTTTCAGCTGTTTTATAGGCATTCCAGATATTGAGGAGGGTGATAAAATCAGAACTAGGATCCTTGAACAGACTGTGTTTCTGGTCGGCTGCCTGGATTTTATCGGCGGGCCGCTGGCGGACATCGGCAATGGCAAGGGCTGTGACAATGATGGTTGCTTCCTTCAGACACCCCATTTTTTGTGCTTGTATTAATATCCGGGAAAGTTTCGGGTCCACCGGGATCTTGGCCATGACCCGGCCGATCTGGGTCAGGCTGTATTGTTTATTGTCATTGGGTTGCCCGGGTTTTATCTTTTGGGGTTTTGTGTTTTTTTGGATGGCACCCAGTTCCTGTAGGGTATCAAATCCGTCCTTTATGCTCTTGAAAGCCGGGGGATCAATAAAGGGAAAGGTGGCCACATCTCCCAGGTTCAGGAAGATCATCCGTAAAATGACTTCAGCCAAATTGCTTCTCAGGATTTCCGGGGAGGTGAAAAAAGGGCGGCCGTTAAAATCATCTTCGTCGTAGAGTCTTATGCAGACCCCGTTTTCAATCCTACCGCATCTGCCTTGCCGCTGGTTAGCCGAACTCTGGGAAATGGGGCTTACCGGAAGGGCGGTTGTCCGGGTCCGGGGGGAATAGCTGGGGATCCTTGCAAGCCCTGTATCCACCACATATTTGATGCCGGGAATGGTCAGAGATGTCTCGGCCACATTGGTGGAAACAATGATTTTTCGGCCGGCTCCCGTTGAAAAAATTTGGGACTGTTCTTTGGCTGATAACCGGGCAAACAAGGGCAGAGCCATGACACCGGCATGGTTTTGTCCCCGGATCAATTCCAGGGTTTCCCCTATATCTTGTTCCGTCGGCATGAAAATAAGAATATCCCCGGTCCGGGATCGGCAGAGCAATCGGTTGGCCGCTTCGGCGGCCGCTTCCACATACCCCTGGTCTTCCCCATTTGCAGCTTTGTCATCCTCCGGTGAAACAAGGGGCATATAGAGGGTCTCCACCGGATACATCCGGCCGGATACCTCTATGATGGGGGCGTTGTCAAAGGCCTCGGAAAATTTTTTTGTATCAATGGTAGCAGAGGTGATGATTAGTTTGAGATCTTTGCGTTGGTGTAGCAATTTGCGCAGCAACCCTAGGGTAAAATCAATGTTCAGGCTTCTTTCATGGGCCTCATCCACGATGAGGGTATCATATTGTGTTAAAAACCGATCCTGCTGGGTTTCTGCCAAAAGAATGCCGTCGGTCATGAGCTTGATATAGGCATTGTCCGGTGTTTTGTCATCAAACCTGATTTTATATCCCACGGATTGGCCGATTTGTTCATTGAGCTCAAAGGCAATGCGCTTGGCCACATTTATGGCGGCAATTCGCCTGGGCTGGGTGCAGCCGATCATTCCGCGTATCCCCCGGCCGGCCTCAAGGCAGAATTTGGGGATCTGGGTGGTTTTTCCCGAACCGGTTTCTCCGGAAATAATGATGACAGAATTATTTTTTATGGCCTCAATGATGTCGTCTTTTTTCGCGGTAATGGGCAGGTCAGGATCAAAGTTAAGTGGGGGCAGTCCCTGTTGCCGGGCCTTGCTTTGGCTTACAGAATTCTGAACTTTTTTTAATAGCTGTTGACAGGCTTTTGTATTGTTTTCAAGGGGTTTGCCTGGGGGGCGCAACTTTTTTCTTATTGCGCTCAGTGCCCTGTTAATGGTATATTGATCCTTGTCCATTGCTTTGGGAATAAGCGTTTCTATTTTTCTGAGGATATCCATAACGTGAAAAGAATAGGTCACTAATAAAAAATGTCAAATATTTAGGGGTTTGAAAATTTTTTATTGACATGGGTTTGATAATAAGAGACAAAATAAATTGCTCCAGAGATAGGGCATCGTAGAATAAAGTTAAATTACTTTAAATACTTATACAGATAGGGGGAGAAATAGCATGGGAGATACAGCTATTAAAATTGGAGGCGCCCGGAAGAGCGTCTTTAAAGATAAGGTGATGGAGCTTCTGCCGGAAGGCGGAAACTTGAACGCCTGCCTGACCTGCGGTGCATGTGCATCCGGGTGTCCTGCAACCGGCCTGGACGGAATGGACCCGAGGAAATTTCTTCGGATGGCGGCATTGGGTATGGATGAAGAAATTTTAAGTTCAAACTGGGTATGGATGTGTTCCATGTGCACCCGGTGCATGTATGTGTGCCCCATGCAGATTAATATACCCCAGCTTGTTTTTAATGCCAGGGCAACCTGGGCAAAGGAAGATAAGCCAAAAGGGATTGTTGGATCCTGCGACATGGCCTTGCGAAATGATACCTGTTCCGCCATGGGTGCCACGGAAGAAGACTTTGAATTTGTTATCGGGGATGTTCTGGAAGAATACCAGGAATCACAGCCCGAATTTGCCGAAATGAAGGCAGATGTCAACCGGGAAGGCGCTTATTATTTTCTAAATCAGAATTCCAGGGAACCGGTTACAGAACCGGACGAAATGGTTCCTTTGTGGAAAATCATGCATCTGGCCGGTGCCGACTGGACCTATGGTACCAAGGGCTGGGCCGCAGAAAATTACTGCATGTTTTCCGCGGACGATGAAAGTTGGGAAAAAATCGTTCGAATCAAGGTAAAGGCGGTGGAGGACCTGGGCTGTAAGGTTTGGCTCAACACCGAGTGAGGGCACGAACTCTTTGCAGTCCTGGCAGGACTGAAAAAATTCAACATCCCTTACAACTTTGAGGTTAAAAGTATTATTCAACTTTATGCCCAGTGGATCAGGGAAGGCAAACTCAAACCTTCCTCGGACTGGAACAAGGAACGTCAGATTAAATTCACGCTTCAGGATCCCTGTCAGCTGGTCCGAAAGACTTTTGGTGATCCGGTCGCCGAAGACATGAGATATGTGGTCAGGGCTGTGGTTGGGGAAGAAAATTTTGTTGACATGACCCCCAATAAGTCCAATAACTTTTGCTGCGGCGGCGGCGGCGGATTCCTTCAATCCGGATTCACAGAGCAGCGACGGGCATATGGCCAGACCAAGGCCAACCAGATCCTGACCACCAAGGCATCCTATTGCATTACACCTTGCCATAACTGCCATGCCCAGGTTCATGATATGGCCGAGGTCAACGACCATGCATGGGAAACCGTTCATCTGTGGACATTGCTCAACCTTTCCCTTGGTATTCTTGGTCCCAATGAAAGGACATATCTTGGGGAAGATTTAAAGGATGTGGATGTATTCCATCCTGAATCTGAAATGTAATTGTAAGATTTAATACAGATATAAAACCCGGTAGCGACGAACAAAGTTTCTGCCGGGTTTTTTTATGATAGTGTGTCCAGCCCCTTGGCAGTCTGTGGAAAGATGACAGATTGTTTTGGTTCTGTTTGCCTCGGTGATTTAATTGTGATAAGGAAATTAGAATTATGACTCAAATTATCAGTATTGCAAATCAGAAGGGAGGCGTGGGCAAGACCACTACAGCAGTAAACCTGTCAGCCGCCCTGGCCACATTGGGGAAACGGGTGCTGCTTGTGGACTGTGACTCCCAGGCAAATGCCACCACAGGCTTCGGGATTGATAAACCCTCCCTTGAAGCCTCTTTGTACCAGGGACTGATCGGAGAGGCCCTGGTTGATGAAATTATTCTTCCCACCATGCTGCCCAAACTTTTTATCATTCCGGCCAATGTTGATCTCATTGGGTTTGAGATAGAGATGGTGGCGGCCAACCTGCGGGAGGCGAAGCTTAAACAGCTACTGGAACCGGTACAAGATCGATTTGAATATATTATCATCGATTGTCCCCCCGCCCTGAGCCTTCTTACCGTGAATGCCTTTACGGCCTCCCATTTTGTATTGATTACCCTGCAAAGCGAATTTTTTGCTCTGGAGGGATTGGGCCAGCTTTTGGACACCATCAAGCGGGTGAAGTCAGCTTTTAACCCGGAATTAAAAATTAAAGGAATCCTTTTGACCATGTTTGATAAACGGACCAATCTGGCCCAAAATGTGGTGGAGGATGCCAAGCAATATTTTAAGGATATGGTATTTAAAACCAAGATACCTCGGAATGTAAAGCTGGGGGAAGCACCTAGTTATGGCCTGCCGATTATTTTGTATGATAAGCAATCACAGGGATCAAAAAGTTATCTATCCTTTGCCAGGGAGTTCCTAAAACGATGATGAAAAAGAAAAAGAAACACACCGGTCTGGGCCGCGGGATATCGTCGCTGATTCCGGATTTTGGTTCTTCGGAAACCGGGTCTGATTTTTTTTATTGCCCCATTGAGAAGATAACCCCCAACCGGTATCAGCCCCGGCTGGTGTTCAGCCAGGAAGAGCTGGATCGTCTCAGAGATTCCATTGCCCAACAGGGTGTGCTGCAGCCCCTGCTGGTCCGGCACATGGGCGACGGATATGAACTCATTGCCGGGGAACGCAGGCTCCGTGCTGCTGAATCCGCAGGGCTTGACCGTGTACCGGTTGTGATAAAGGATCTGACAGATGAGCAGGTTCTGGAAGTATCCATTATTGAAAACATCCAGCGGGAGAACCTTAATGTGCTGGAAGAAGCAGAAGCCTATTTCAGGCTCATTGATGAGTTCAAATATACCCAGGAAAAGGTGGCCAAGAAAATCGGGAAAAACCGGTCCACCATTGCCAATCTCCTAAGACTCAGAAGTCTGCCCCAGGAAATAAAAGACAGCCTTCTTGCTGAAAAAATCAGTATGGGCCATGCCCGGGCGCTTCTGGGGGGAGGAACCCTGGAAAACCAGCTCTATCTTTTTAAACAGGTCCTGGCCCGGGGGCTTTCGGTTCGGGAAACCGAGCGATTGGTTAACCAGGCCAAGCAGGAACCCAAAAAAATGGCCGAAAAAATATCCGCCCATGAAAAATTATTTCTGGAAGCAACCTCCACCCAGATAGCGAGCCGGATAAAAAGTCCAGTGAAGATCAAAAAAAATGGTGACCAGGGCAAAATAGAAATCAAATTCAAATCCAAATCTGAATTTGACCGTCTTGTGGCGTTGTTGAGCCAGATTGCATGAGCCATATTTTATGAGCCATATTTTATGAGCCATATCTTATGAAGATAACCGTTGCAAAGACGGCGGGTTTCTGTATGGGCGTCCGGCGGGCAGTGGATATGGTTCTGGACGCATCAAACCTTGCAGGGGAACCCATATTTACCTATGGGCCGCTGATCCACAATCCCCAGGTTTTGGAAATGCTGGAAAACAAAAACATTTCCCGGATCGAGACCATCCCGGAACGAGGAGAGGGCATTGTCCTGATCCGGGCCCATGGGGTTCCACCGGAAGATGAGGCGGCCTTGAAAAAAGCAGGGTTTACCGTTCTCAATGCCACCTGTCCCCGGGTGGTTCGTGTTCAGGAGATTATCAATCGATATGCCAAAAAGGGGTATGCCACCATCATTATCGGAGATAAAAAACATCCGGAAGTGGTGGGTCTTTTAGGCTATGCCCGGGGAAATGGCTATACCATAACCTCCATGGAACAACTGGCGGGCTTGCCTACCTTTGAAAATGCGGTGGTGGTTGCACAGACCACTCAGAATACCGTATTTTATAAAGAAATAAAAGCATGGTTCTCCCAAAATGCACCACATTATGAGGTGTTTGACACCATTTGCGGGTCCACGGAAAAACGACAGTCCGAGGTGCGGCAATTGGCCTTGGAAAATGATGCTGTTATTGTAGTGGGGGGGAAAGCGTCGGGAAACACCAGACGTCTTGTCCAGGTGGCCATGGAAACCGGAACCCTGGCCACCCATATTGAAGATGCCTCTGAAATTGATTACCAAGCCCTGGGGTCGGCAAAGAGGATTGCCATTACAGCGGGTGCATCCACTCCTAACTGGATTATCAATGATACCTGCGCACGGGTGGCAGCGAACGTGCAAAAGCAACGCCCTTTTATTCGGAACCTGGTGGGGTTCAGGGATTTTTTGCTCAAGACCAACCTTTTGCTGGCCCTGGGTGCCGCTGGGTTGACCTATGCCTGCGCCAGTGTCCAGGGGTTTTCCCAGGTTTTTGTTCATTCTGCCATTGCCATGCTCTATGTGTTGTCCATGCAGATCCTAAATAACATCATTACCATTAAATCAGATACCTATAACCATCCTCAGCGGGCGGTATTTTACAAAAAACATCAGACCTTTTTGCAGATGCTAGCTCTTGCGTCCGGAGCAGCCGGACTCTATCTTGCCTATACCACGGGCCTTGTTTCTTTTTTTATCCTGCTGGTAATGAGTCTTCTGGGCCTGGTCTATAATTTAAGCAGCCTTCCTTTTGTATTTGGAAATAAGAAAATTACCCGGATTAAGGATGTGCCAGGATCCAAAACCATCCTCATTGCCATGGCCTGGGGAATCGTTACCAGCCTGCTGCCGGCAATTGTGAATTCAGGCCAGCTTTTGCCGGTATTGGTCACCGTTGCCTTTTCGACGGGTTTGGTCTTTGCCAGAACTGCTTTTTTTGATGTATTGGCCATCCAGGGGGATCGGATAACAGGCAAGGAAACCCTTCCCATTTTATTGGGTGCTCAAAAGAGTTATAGCCTCATTCAATATGTGCTGATCTTTGAAATTTTTATTATTCTGCTTGCCCATGGACTGGAATTATTTGGCAACACTGCATTCCTGCTTGCTTTTGTTCCTCTTTTTATGCTTTTATTGATCAGATTATATAAAAAAGACAGCCTGTTATCGGGTCGGCAATATGAGTTTTTAATCGAGTCTTCGTTTTTGTTTGCCGGGCTGGTGGCAGCCGTTATTTGATAAATTACTGGGAGTAAGGTATGAAAAAATGCCCATGGTTTACGAAATGCAAATTTAGAATTTATAACCGACAGCCCTAAGGGGTTAGTCGGTTTGGATCAGGCCGATCCTCTCATCTTTTTTTATCCATATTCTGTTCAGCCATTCACAAAAGACTGCCCGGTCTTTCAGGTCATTAAAATAATCCCCTTTCAGAGTCTGGCTTACCTCCAATACTTCAAAATCAACAATAATCTTTTGGGTCTTACCGGATATAAAATCCCAGAAATTGGGGGTTTTCCCGGGATATATGATGGTCACATCAATGATTTTGTGAAGATAATCCCCCATGGATCCAAGGACAAATGCAATTCCGCCGGCTTTGGGGTTGAGCAGGTGGGCAAAGGAGGTGTTTTGCGCCTCTTTTTTTTGAGGGGTGAAGCGTGTGCCTTCCACAAAATTCATAATGGATGTGGGGGTGTGTTTAAAGCGTTCACAGGCCTTTTTTGTGCTTTCCAGGTCCTTGCCCCGCAGGTGGGGCTTTTTGTTCAGAACCTTTTTTGAATACCGTTTCATGAAAGGGAAATCAAGTGCCCACCAGGCAAGGCCTAGAAAAGGAACCCAGATGAGTTCTTTTTTTAAAAAGAATTTGAGCATGGGAATTTTCCGGTTCAAGGTTTTTTGGAGTACCAGGATGTCCACCCAGGACTGGTGGTTGGCCATTACCAGATACCATTCTGTTTTTTTTAGTTTCTCAAGCCCCCGGATGTCCCAGTCAATTTCAGAGAACAGGTTTGAATTAAATGAATTTATATCGATCCACAATGTTGCAATGGCGATGAGAATTTTATCAAGGATCACAATGATAGGGGGGAAGGGAAGGATAAATTTAAATAGAGATAGAAAAATCAACGGAAGGGTCATGCAAATGGTATTCACCATAGCGATGAGGAAGGACAAAATTCCTTTGAGAGGGGAGGGTAAGAAAGAAAGCATCAGTCGTTGAATCCTTTTTTTTGGGTCTCTATATATTTTTTTATGGTCCGCCGGTCAAGCCCTGTTCTCCTGGCAACTTTTTCATAGGTGCCAAGGGTATCATAGAGCAGTTTGCAGTATCCTGCAACTAGATCGGATACGGCAATGGTTTTTTCTTTTATCCCTCGTTGAAGTGTCATGGAAAGAGATAATTCTGCCGGTTCCTTGATTTCTTTTCCCCTGTAATCTTTTTTAAGCAATACGCTCCTGACACATTGCTCAAGTTCCCTGACATTGCCTGGCCAGTGATAATTCTTTCCCAGCCGGCGGTCAATGATTCTTTTTACCTGCTGGGTTAATTTTTTTGAATGCATACCGGTCATGCGGTGGATGGTGAAAGCCAAAAGGTCATCCAACTCCGATGGAGACTCTTTGATCCGGGTCCGCAGGGGAGGGACCTCTATGATATCTGAACAGAGGCGATAATAAAAATCATCCCTGAAAATTTCACCATCCATGACCGCTCGTTTGGGCCGGTTGGTGGCGGCAATGACACGGCCGTTAAACCGTAAAATGGTATGGGCTCCCACAGGTGAGAAATGCCTTTCCTGCAGAACCCGCAGCAGTTTGATTTGCACATGGTTGGGGATTTCTCCGATTTCATCCAGCAGGATGGAACCGTGGGGACTGCACCTGTCAAAAACCCCCTGATAGTCTTCAACAGCTCCTGTGAAAGCCCCCTTGGTATGTCCGAATAATTCAGATTCTAAAAGGGTCTCCGGGTATTGGGAGAGATTCAAGGAGGAAAAGGCCTGGGTAAAGCTTTCGGCAAAACAGCTTCGTTTGATATCAAAGGGAATAAAGCCGCTTCGACCTATGGCCTGGGCTGCTGTCCCTTTACCGGTTCCGGTTTCCCCTAAAAGCAGGGTGGAAAAATCCTCCATCTTGTTCCATAAAAAAGTGTCATAGAGTTCAATATTATGGGTGAAGACATTATACCAAAGGTGTTTTTTCAGGGTGCGCATACAGGGGCTGCGGCCCACAAGGGAGTGGGAAATAAAATAAAATGCCCGCCGCAATTGATAGGACAGGGCAAAATAATGGTAAAAGGTCTTTATATCAAACCCTTTTTGAACGACCATCTGTTTGGCCTCTTCAACAAAGCTCACCTTGACCGGTGTGTCCTGGGCACGTATCTGGTCTTTGATTAATTGATCAAATCGGTCCCTAAATTTGTGGAAGATATCAAATAAATAGACTACCCGAAGGATCTCTTTGTCCGTATTCTGGTAGTCATTGATATTGCCCTTATTGTCTGTTTCTAGTTTTTTTAAACGCCTGTCCACTTCCCTGACGCATTTGTCCTTGCTTTCCCTCCTTGTGGCAGAAGGAAATAGCCCGGCAATTTTCTGGTCTAATCGTTCCCTTAGCTCGCTGAAAGGGTTTGCAAAGGCCGCATTGTGGACGGTTCTGAAAAATTGTTTTTCTCGTTGGTCCAGGTTTATCTTTTTCAAGAGGCCTCCATTGGAAGGTCCAAGGTTACGTCATCAAAGTTTTACAATACGATTCTGTGCAATTTTGTACATGTGGCATACATAAAACGCAAGAAAATTTATGGGTTATAAATGTGATACGATTGATTTTTTTTAGAAACCACTTTTATTTCAAGGCGTTAGAAAAAAGGAACGGGGTGGCACACTCCTTGATAAGGAATAGGGTTTGAGAACCCGAAAGTTTTCCTTTGGCCGCTGCCAAAGAACACGGATACGCAACCCCCTATATGGAGCCATATTTATGATTACAAGAATACTGAATTCAAGACTGCCTTTGATGATTTATACACCGGTCAAGGTATTTGATTCCAGCTATTTTCATGCCATTTACCGGTCTGGTGCCCTACCGGTTTTTGACACGGAGTTTTTAACCCGTGACGATATCCTTGAAAAGGCCCAGCTGCTCGCCCAGGAAAGCCTGAGTTTTGGACTGCGGCTGGCTGCCCACGACCATGACACCATTGCCGATTTAAAACTAAAAAATATAGCCAACCTTGATCTTTTAATTGTTCCCCTTTCCAAACAAGACGAGGCAGCTGACCTTTCTCATTTTGGTGATACAAAGATTGTTACGGAAATTAAGGATATCCATCTTATTGAAAAAATAAAGGCAATTGATCCCCATGGGCTGATCCTCAAGGGGAACGAGGCCGCAGGAAAGGTGTCCCGATATTCTTCTTTTATCCTCATGCAATGGTATTTGAAACACAGTGATTTGCCTGTTTTTATCCACGGCGGGGTGGGCCGTTATACGGCTGCCGGTATGCTGACAGCCGGGGTGTCCGGGTTTGTGATGGATTCCCAGGTGCTCCTGGCGGACGAGGCCCCGGTTTCGGATAATTTCAAGAAGCTTCTGGCCACGGTGGATGAAGGAGATTCCACTGAAATTATTTTCCAGGACCGAGAGATCTATCGGGTCTTTGCAAAATTAGGTACCAAAATTGTTAAAGATCTCAAGCAGGAGGCGGTTCTGGTCGCCAATGAAATTGACGGGGAACGACAGATTTACCAGTCCATCACCAACAACATAACCTCTTTGGACAGCCCAGCCCCGTTTGTCCAGTCCCTGTTTTATCTGGGTCAGGACGGGCTTTTTGCCAAGGAGTTTGCCAGGGAATCCACTTGTCTTGAATCCATGGTAACCTCCTTTTTTACAACCATTGGGGAAAACCTTGATTCGATTGACCAGCATGATCCAGTGGTGCAAGATTCTGCCTTTGCAAAGGATCAGTCCACAAAGTATCCGCTGATCCAGGGACCCATGGCCAATATTTCGGACAATGCAGATTTTGCCGCCATGGTATTGGAAGCCGGCGCCTTGCCTTTTTTTGCCGTGGGCAGCCTGCCGGCATCCCTGGCCGATGATATGATACAAAAGGGGCAAGAAAAACTGAGTAATTTTGGTGCTGGCCTTGTGGGCATTGAAGCCTTTAACCCCATGGTCCACAAACATCTGGACATGGTCAAGCGCTACAAGGTGCCCTATGCCCTTTTTGCCGGCGGTATTCCCTCACAGGTGGTTGAATTGGAAAAGGCCGGTACTAAAACCTATATGCACACCCCATCGGTCTCCATGATGGAAAATGCCCTGGACGCCGGGTGCCGCAGGTTTATATTTGAGGGGGGAGAAGCCGGTGGCCATGTGGGATCTTTGTCTAGTATAGTTCTCTGGGAAGCTACCATCTCAAAATTGATCCAGTCTTCCCGGGATTTATCCGACCTGTATCTGGTTTTTGCCGGCGGTATCACCACGGCCTTTGCCTCTTTTTTCATCTCGGGCATGGCTTCGTTTCTGGCTGCCCGTGGGGCGAAAATCGGTCTCCAGGTGGGGACGGCCTATCTGTTTTCCAATGAAATCGTTGATACCCAAAGTATGAAAAAACAATACCAGGACATCATCATTGAAAAAGATGAAACCGTGGTCATCGGCAGAACTCTGGGACTGGCATCCAGAACAGCTCCGACCCAATTTGCCCGAAAAATGGTAGAACATGAAGCCCAAATGATTGTGAATAAGGAAGGCCTGATCCAGAGAAAACGGTCGTTTGAGAAACGCAATATCGGATCGCTTCTCATCGGTGCCAAGGGGTTTTTACCGGATTTTAAACGTAAGGGTGAAGAACATTATACTTGGTTTGAAGGGGCAGAACATCGGGAAAAAGGTAATTTTCTGGTGGGGGATAGTCTGGCCTTTTTTAAGGGCCCAGTTTCCATTAAAGAGATCCATGACCAGTATTTTGACGGCAAGTCTCAATTGTTCAAGCACATCAACCAACTGGAGATTTTTTCCAGCCGGAACAACAAAATTAAAGACGAGATTGCCGTGGTAGGAATGGGCTGTACCCTTCCCCATGCGGATACGCCTGACATGCTCTGGGACAATATTTTAAACAAGAAATATTCCATCAGCGAAATGCCGGAAACCCGTTTTAATAAAGATTTATATTATAACCCGGACCGGAAGGCGGCAGACACCACCTATACCATCCTGGCCGGTCATGTGGACCATTTTGAATTTGATTGTGAACGCTTCGGCTATGCCGAGAACAAGGAAAAACAGCTGTCCAGGAGTCAGAAAATGGTGCTTGCAACGGCGTATAAAGCCGTGGAAAGCGCAGGCCTTCTGGGGGCGGATGACCGTCTTGTAACCGATGACCCAAAGCGGACAGCCGTCATCATTGCCACCTGCCTTTCCAATGAGCTGGGAAATGATCTCCAGCTCAAATACTGGTATCCTGAGGTGGTTTCCATGTTGGAGAAAACCCCGGCGTATGCTGGGCTCGCCGATGATGAACGAGAAAAGATCAAACAGGCCCTTCAAGAAGGCATAGAAGGGGAAAACAAGGGCTATGATCCGGTCCACGGAATGCTTTTGAACATTGAAGCCTCCAGGATTGCCCGGCACCTGGGGGCCCGTGGCGTAAATTATATCGTGGATGCCGCCTGTGCCTCTTCTGTTACCGCACTTGAGGCGGCAACAGGAGAGCTTTTGTCCGGCGATCATGACCAGGTTATTGTGGGTGGGGTCAATACCAATCTGGCACCGGAATCCTTTATCGGGTTTGCCAAGATGGGCACCCTTTCGGCAAAGGGGTCTTACCCCTTTGACAATCGTGCCGACGGGTTTGTCCTTGGGGAAGGGTCCGTGGTTTTTGTCTTGAAACGGATGAAGGATGCCATCCGGGACAAGAATAAAATTTTCGGGGTGATCAATGCCATTGGGGGCAGTTCCGATGGAAAGGGCAAGGCCATTGCCGCACCCAATCCCAAGGGCCAGGTCATGAGTCTGGAGCGCTGTTTTGAAAATATCCGGCCCGAGATTTTACCCGATGACATCGGTTTTATTGAAGCCCATGGTACCGCTACCACAGTGGGGGACCAGGTGGAGCTTCAAACCCTGTCCACCATGTATCAAAATTCCCATGCCGGGGTCAGTTCCATCAAATCCCAGATCGGCCATCTTTTGGGGTGTGCCGGGTCTGTTGGCTTGTTAAAGGCCTTGTTGGCCGTGGAAAAAGGCGTGATGCCGCCCAATGGTCAATTTAAAACCCTGGCTGAAAATCATGATTTAACCACCTCATCCCTGTACATTGTGGAAGATGCCAAGCCCTGGGAACCTGAGGACGGCAAAACCCGTAAGGCCGGGGTCTCTTCCTATGGATTCGGCGGCATCAATTACCACATGGTTGTGGAAGAGATGACACAGGGGTATGAGCCCATGACGCGTGATATTTTCTCAGACACTGCCTATGATTTTAATGAGGACAGGATCGTGGTGGCAGGTCTCGGGGTCTTTCTCCCCGGTGCCAGCAACACTCAGGAGTTTTGGGAAAAATTATGCTCCGGGGAAAAACAGCTCTCCTCTATCCCTGCGAGTCATTTTGACAATGACGCCTATGCGGCCTTTGATAAAAATTCCATTTATCGCCTGCCCAAAGTTAAGGCAGGTATTGTAAAGGATTATCAGGTTAACAACCTCAAATACAGAATGCCCCCCAAAATGGTCAAATCCATTGAGCGGGGACAGCTCTTTGGGCTGGAAGCCGCCAGCGAAGCTCTGGAATCTTGTGGGCTGTTGGAACGAGAAGGCGCGGCAGCAAGAACCGGTGTCATCCTGGGAACCATTGCCGGGGAACGCCAGAGTAAAAATATTATCCGGGTGAGGAAAAACTTCATTGGTAACCTGATTAAAAATTGTTCAGGCCTGGATGCAACGATTTCTGAAGTCGTGGGGCAGGAGATGGTCGCTGCCATCTGCACTTCGATTCCGGAAAATAATGAAGATACCACTCCGGGGCTCTTGTCCAATATTATATCCGGGCGAATTGCCAATTATTTTGGTCTCAATGGTCCCAATTATGTCCTGGACGCTTCCTGTGCCTCTTCTACCATTGCCATTCGAAATGCCACAAGAAATTTGAAACAAAAGGATCTGGATTTTGTCCTGGCAGGAGGCGTTGACTGCAACCTATATCCGGCTGTGCTCATGGCATTTAAGCGCCTGGGACTTTTGTCCGAGGGGGATTGCAATTATTTTGATTCAAGGGCAGACGGCTATGTCATGGGGGAGGGGGCGGCCATCCATGTCCTTACCACCTATAAACGTGCCCGAGAAGCGGGCATGGAAATTTTGGGGGAAATTAATGAATGCACGGTAGGTTCCAGTGTGCCCGACCATCTATTGGCACCCTCGGAAAATACCTTTGTTTCCGTCATCAATGAGGCCTATCAAAAATCGGGGATCCGCAAATCAGATATCAACCATCTGGATCTGTTTGCCTTTTCCAATATTTTTGGGGATATGGTTGAAAAACAGGTGACACAAGCCTGCTTTAACCATGAAATGCATTGCGGTAACATCAAACCTCAGTTTGGGTATTTCAAGGCGGCCAATCCGGCGGTTGCCCTGGCTAAGCTTGTCCTCATGAATACCAAGGGAAAAATTTTACCGGACTTTAATTATGATTCAGAACATTCCATACTTAAAGGGTGCAAAATCTTGAACCCCGCCACTAAAGAAGTCCCCAGGACTCCTGGCCAGCCCTTTAGGTTTGCTGCCAACGTCAACGGCATCGGTGGAAACCATTGCCATTTGATAATGAGCTGTCTGCCCAGGGTTTTAGAACAGCCGTTGTCAGCCCCTGATTTGTCTGCAAGTGTTTCGTCCGTAATGGGTCAGCAAATGATGGGTCAGCAAGTTATTGGCCAGCCAACTATTGGTCAACCAATGATCGGCCAGCAGGTGATTGAGGCTGTGTACAAATCCGTTTCTGGAGATGACATCGTATTGGGGGGTACTTCCCATTCCGCAGATCATAAGGGGAAAAAACTTCGCATGGTGGCCCTGCTTTCGGGCCAGGGAGCCCAGAGGCCGGGTATGATGAAAGAATTGTTCGAGGCCGATGCCCACATTCGATCGGTCATGGAAAAAGGGGAGGCCATTTTTAAAAATATCCAGGGATATTCTTTGCTGGAGATGATGTTTGGAGAGGATGAGAAACTTAATTCCACCCAGAATACCCAGCCTTCGGTATTTCTCTCCTCGGCTGCCATCTGCAGCCGTTTGGCCATGGAAGGGTTCTCCCCGGATTATTTTATCGGCCATAGTGTGGGGGAATACACGGCTCTTTTTTGTTCGGGGATGTTGGGATTTGAAGATGCCATGCGCCTGATCATCAAACGCTCGGACCTCATGTACGAATCTACCCTGAAGAATCCGGGCAAAATCATGGTGGTTTTTAAAAATGAACGGGAAACAGCTGGTCTGATTAGAGAATCCTTTGTGTCCAGCATCTATATCACTAATAAGAACAGTGAACGACAAACAGCCGTGTCCGGCAAGGCTGAGGCTATTGAAAAATTTTGTCAATACCTGACAGGACAGGCCGTGGTCTATAAAAAACTCAATCTCACCGGAGCCTTTCACACTCCCCTGCTCAAGGAAGCCTCGGACAAATTGAGAACCTATCTTTCAGCTGTGCAGTTTAACGATACCCGGTATGGAAAGATTATTTCCAACACCCTGGCCCAGCCCTATCCGGAACGATCGGAAGAGGTAAAAGATTTGTTGGCAAAACAGATTGTTTCTCCGGTGGAGTTTATTCGCTCCATTGAAAATGTCTATGTCTCGGGCAAAACCCATTTTATTGAAATTGGGCCCTCAAGACTTCTTGTCAATCTGCTGAAAAATATCAATGTGGGGGAGTATGGCACGGCTGTGTCCGTGGACGCAAGGGTTGGTGAGGTTGCCTCCTTTGAAGCCTGCCGCCAATACCTGTTGTCCTGCAATAGCATATTTGAGCCCAAGACCATTGTGTATCCGGAGTCAGACCCGGCGATTGTCCCCCATACAACTGCCAAAGAGGAGTTACCCATCATAGAAATGTCAGAAGATTTTGATACATTTAAACAAAACAACCAGACCTTGATTGATCGGATTTTGTACAAGGAATTCCAGCACCAGAAACGCAACTCAGCCGTTGAGGCCATGGAGCGGTTTGATTTTAATACACAAAAGATCCTGATCTCCGGGGTCTCCGTGGGGTTGCCGGGCAAGGCCCGTCAGGTGTTTGCAAAGGATAATTTTGATGCCATTCTCAATGGTGAAAATTTTATTGAGCCCCTCACGGCAGATGCCATGGAGCTATTGACGGATAAAAATATCACAAAGCTTTTCAAACAGCCCGACGGCAATGCCAGGTTTGTCCAGATTACTAAAACAGAGGATGTCATCCACCTGGCAGGACAATTGGGATATTTTAACCTCACCGATGAATACGGCATCAAGGAACAATATGACATGGTCATGGCCATGGGCATCGCGGCAGGGATCGAAGCCCTCAAGGATGCCAATATTCCTCTGGTCATGCAGTATAAGCGAATGAAGGGCGGCAAGACCATGATACCCGCAGGCTTTGCCCTGCCAGAAGAGATGCAGGAGGAAACCGGAGTCATTATTACCTCTCTGTGGCCCAATGCAGAAACTCTGATCGATGAACTTGAAAAATATTATTATGAAAAATTGTTCCTCAAGCCCTATGAGGAATTTGAAAAGATCTATTATTATCTCATGGAAAAGGTAGGGGATATGGAGATCAAGGAAGAACTGACCGAATGGTTCTTCAAGGCAAAATCCCGGAAACGGACCGATTTGGACACCTATAAGTTTGACAGAAGCTTTGTGGCCAACTATTGTCCCCTGGGATCTGCCCACCTGGCCCAGATCATCAAGGCCAAGGGACCCAATACCCTGGTCTCTTCCGCCTGCGCCTCCACCACCCTTGCCATGGGCATTGCCGAGGACTGGATCCGGGTGGGCCGGTGTAAACGGGTCCTGGTCATCGGTGGTGAAAATGCCACCTCTCCCCGCCAGGGACAATGGATCGGCTCGGGGTTTTTGTCCCTGGGAGCTGCCACCATTAAAAAGAGAGTCTCCGAAGGGGCCAAACCCTTTGATGAGGACCGAAACGGAACCATCCTGGGCGCCGGTGCTGTGGGGCTGGTCATTGAAGACCAGGCAAGTGTTGCCAAGCGCGGCATGAACGGCCAGGCCGAGATCCTTGGCACCCACATTGCCAATTCCGCCTTTCACACCTTTAATATTGACGTTCCCCACATGGCCAGTGAAATGAAAAAATTTATCACCAAGGTGGAACGACAAACAGGACTTACCAAACAAGACTATGCCGACAAGCTGCTATTCATGTCCCATGAGACCTATACCCCTGCCAGGGGAGGCAGTGCCGACGCAGAAGTAACGGCCCTGGAAGCCACATTTTCCGAGTATTTGCCCAGGATTGTTATTTCCAATACCAAGGGATTTACCGGTCATACCCTGGGGGCGGCTATTGAAGATGTGGTCATGATCAAGGCCCTCCAGCGGCGCAAGGCCCCCCCCATTGCCAACCTTAAAAAAATCCCCAGTCATTTCAAAAAGCTCAATTTTTCCGGCCAGGAGAAAATTGATTCTGAATACGGGTTGCATCTGGCCGCCGGGTTCGGATCCCATTTTGCCTTTGTTTTTGTCAAACGGGTGGAGGAGAATCCTGTCAAGGGCAATCGGGTCTATCATCGCTGGCTCAGAAAAATAACCGGTTCCCAAAAGCCGGAACTCAAAGTGATTGATAATACCCTGTGCGTGGTGGCCGGAGATCCGGAAACAGTTCCCACACTGCCGGACAGGCCTGAAAAGAAAAGACAGGTTCCGGAATCGGTCCGGATACCGGCCATGGCATCCGCACCGATGAGTGCTGTGGCAGCAAGTCTCCCTGCCATCCCGATACCCTCAGTGCTGGAACCTGTGGCAGTACCCATCGCAAAGGTAAAGCAGATCATCGCCGAGCAGACCGGGTATGCAGCGGACATGCTGGAGGATGATCTGGATCTGGAAGCGGACTTGGGGATTGACACTGTAAAACAGGTGGAAATTTTTGCCAAGATCGCATCGACCTTTGATTTTGGTGTGCCCGA
>CAYWNB010000003.1:0-4062 GCA_964459195.1 uncultured Desulfobacula sp. | reverse complement strand
GCGGCCAATGCTGGTGCGGGCAAAGCCATCGACACGGTGAAAGAAATCATTGCCGAACAGACCGGATATGCAACGGACATGCTGGAGGATGATCTGGACCTGGAAGCGGACCTGGGGATTGACACGGTAAAACAGGTGGAAATTTTTGCCAAGATCGCATCGACCTTTGATTTTGGTGTGCCCGATGATTTAAAGCTTCGAGACCTGAACACCATTGCCAAACTTGCCGGCTATATTCATCAACGAACTCGGGCGGTCATGCCCCCGGAAAAAGAGTCCATACCGGCTACGGGGTCCGGAACCATGACGGCGGTTTCTTCTTCTGGTGCTGATAGTGCCATGGCTGGCGCGGGAATTGATGAAAGCGCATCCTTGGAAGACAGGTTTCCAGTGACCTCCCCCATCAAACGCCTGGTGGTGCGGGTGGATGAGGCAAAAATGCCCAAATCCTCCGGCAAAACATTTAAGGGGAAGAAAATTATAGTCTCCCTGGACAGCCACGGGTTTGCGTCTGCTGTTATCAAGAGAATAAAGGGCCTTGGCGGTAAGGTTATCACCATGGGCGCTAAAAACAGCAAGCGCCCTGTGGACCTTGATTTGGACCTCACCAATATACGGGAAATGGAGGAAAATCTTGCAGCATTTAAAGCCAAAACTTTTGACGTGAACGGGTTTATTCATTTGGCACCACTGGATTATTATTTTAACGGCAAAGGGGATGGCTTTGCATCGGACCAAGAGCTGAACACCACCATAAAATCGGCCTTTGTTCTGATCAAGAGTTTGTTTGAGACCCTGGACAACCGAGAGAATATCATGGGGACCATTACCTTTGATTCCGTGATCTTTCCCTATATGGCAGGAGAAGAGATTGGCGAGATTCATCCCATGTTTGCCGGGTTGTCCGGCCTCATGAAAACGGCCAACAAGGAGATGCCGGATACCCTGGTCAAGGTGGTGGATTTTTCCTATAAGCAGCCGAAAAAGAACATTCCAAAAATTGCGGATCTGTTTGTTGGCGAGCTACTGTCCCAGGACAGAAGATGCGAGGTGGGGTATAAAAATAAAAAACGCTATGTCCTCACCCTGCACCAGAGCATTGCCGACAGGACCGAACAGGTGGTCTCCCAAAATGATACCCTGCTGGTAACCGGCGGTGCCGGGGGGATTACCTATGAGATCTTAAAAAAGGTGGTTCAGACCTATGGGGTCAATCTGGTCATTCTGGATATCAATGATATCTATGCCACGGATCCTAAATATCTGGTGAAGTCATCTACCCAACCGGAACTCATGGCATTACTTCGGGGCGATATGCCCGGGGTGAAACCCGTTGAAATAAAACGGGCCCTGGACCGGTTGACACGGGTGCGCCAGTCCATTGAGAATATTGAATACCTCCAATCCCTGGGCGTTCAGGTGGATTATAAATGTGTGGATGTTACGGATTTTAATGCCGTGAAAAAAGCAGTGAATTCCTGTGGCCGTATTGACGGCATCTTCCATGCCGCTGGCATGGAAATGAGTCAGTTTATTCCTAAAAAAGAGCTCTGGGCCTTTGAGTTGGTGGTGGATGTTAAGGTCAAGGGTATGCGCAATCTGCTGGAAGCGGCCAAGGACCACGACTATAAGTACTTTTTTACCTTTTCTTCGGTTACAGCCCGCTTTGGCAACCAGGGGCAGGTGGATTACACGGCTGCCAATGATTTTCTTGGCAAGACCCTGTTTTTGGAACGTCAGCGTCATCCGGAAAGAACCTATAAGGTCTACGCCTGGACAGCCTGGGGTGGGGTGGGAATGGCCACCAACCCAACGGTGAAAAAGGTTCTGGAAGACCGGGGGATTCAGTTTCTGCCCATGGACCAGGGGGTGAAATTTTTCATGGCCGATCTTCTGGACAAGACAGAATCTGAAATGGTCTTTTCCGGTCTGGATTACGATTTTGACATTGACGGTCTCCTTGGCGATCCTGCTGATAAAGTTTTTCCCTTTCTGGATGATATTGTGGAACAGACAGGGTCCGGTGTCACCTATTCCCGGGTTCTGGATTTGAAACACGATCTGTTTCTCCAGGATCATACCATGGGGGATGTTCCCCTCTTTCTCGGGTCAACGGGTATCGAAACAATGGCTGAGGTGGCACGCTCGTTGTCCGGGGACAATAAACATTTCACAAGTTTGTCTGATTTCTCCATTCCCTACGGAATCAAATTGCTCAAGGGACGCCCAAAGGAGTTGTTGATCCAGGGCGAGCAAACAGATGAGGGTGCCATTGAATGTAATATTTCCTCTGTGTTTAAAAATCCCCTGGGCGTGGTCATGGGAGACCCCAAACGTCATTACCAGGGGACCTATCGGTTTTCAAAAAAAGGGCTTGCACCCAAGAAAATCGATCTGCCGCGATTTTCTCCGGTCTCCTTTGACGGGGATATAGACACCCTGGTGTATCATCCCACCCGGCTGTTCATGTTTGGGCTTTTTGGCACCATCATGGATATTAATTCCTTTGACGGGACGACACTTGTGACAACCCTTAGAGACAAAAGTCAATCCGAGTTCTTCAAAGGGGTGAAAGATCCCAGGTTTGTAGCGGCTCCGGTTCTGGTGGATGCCATGTTCCAGACCGGCGGTCTGCTGGAGTTTTTTACCAGCTCCAGAACCGTGCTTCCCTACAGGATCCATTCCCTGAATTTTTATGGGAATATTCAAAAAAACAAGGATTACTATTGCATCACCCGAAAAGTCGCTTCGGGAGAGGAAACCAATACCTATGATCTGACCCTGACCGATGACAAGGGCAATGTGTCCGTGGAAATTTTAGGGTTTGAAATGGTAAAGCTCAACCAGCTATCAAAAGAGGACAGGATTGCAGACAAGGTTTCCTTTGTATCTGGCGCAAGAGAAAAAGGGAAAATTGTGTCATAATAATATTCTCTAAGTTTTAAAACTATAAAAGGCTGCCTGGAAAATTCCAGGCAGCCTTTTATTCTCCTATGAAACTCATAATTATCATCCCTATACAGGATAATAGTGTAGGTTCCTTTGCCATCATGGTCATTATTCTTCATGCATCGCTCATCCATTCTGGTGTCATAGCTCTTAGAGCCTCTTTCACACCATGGCATTCATAAATAGGATAGCTTTCTTTTAAATCTGTAATATTAAAATAAGCGTAGAGGTAAAAATTTTTTCCATTTTTCAAATATATGCCGTACCTAAGGCCATCAGGCACAATTAGCCTCATGCACTTTTGTTTACCCTCTGCATATCGTTGTGCTTGAGAGATAGCAGTCAAACATGAATTCCCTTTTTTCTTAGCCTCTACCACTACGCTCAGATTATCATCTTCACGGGGAAGGTTGCTAAACAATGCAATATCAACTTTCTTCCATTCAATAGCCATTTTTTGTGGAGTCCAAGCGTCTGCATATCCAGGGCCGTTAAGGATTACATCCCATTTAAGACAAATTCCTGCATAATTTCTATCATTATCTCCAGCTGCTTGTTGCCACATTATTCTTGAGTCCATGATGTTATCCTTATAGAAGCTCAATGAAACTGATTAACGCTGTTGCAATCCCAAAGCATCGGTTTTTATCAAATCATTCTAATTAGGGCAGCAGTTTGCTTTTCCACACAGACTCTCAGAACTTTTCGATATCCTGAAAGTCACTATAAAGGCTGGTGTCAATTGATTTCAACTTGCCTATTAGCTCCAACTCATTTTCACTTTTCATCATATGGCACCCGTATTTTTTTTGTGGTTTTTTCGATATTCGAGCCGTTCGCCAAATTTGCCTTGTATCATAAATATCAGCCTTGGATCATGCAAGGTAATTTGGATGGTCTGTAGCATCCATACCAAGGTTACAAGCTTAGCAGATGGATCCTCCCTTCCATGTTTCGATTTATGGCAATTGATCGCCTGTTGAAAAAATCGAAAGAATCCAGTGCAGGACTGCTTGCCTTGCCATGCGCCGGATTTTGGACTGGTTTGTTACAAATTCTTAATGAAGCGGAACGTTAAGAACAGCAAACTGTTTGAGGACATACTTGCCCGCA
>CAYWNB010000002.1:30900-56366 GCA_964459195.1 uncultured Desulfobacula sp. | reverse complement strand
GTTGTGCAGCGGCCATGCTGTAAATCCTGGATAATCCTGTCACGTTCTTTTGGGGATGAGCCCCCGGTGAGAACCTCTGATGAAATATTGTTTTTTTTGAGCAGGGTGTCGTGAAGGATCTGGCAGTGTTCCTTCCTGTCTGATAAAATTAATCTGATTCCTGTGCCCTGATAATTTTCAACAGTATCACAGATGAGACGGTTTCTCGGATAATCCTCTGTCAATTCCGATAAAACCTGTGAATAATATTCACTTGTATCTGTCAGGGTATTAAAGGCAGTTTCTACCCATCTCACTTGGGCATCACAAAGATTTCCGCTGGCCAGTAAATTTAGTTTGTCGATCCGGCCGGTCACATCCCCGACGTGCCAGAAGATCACACTTGAAAGCTTGTCTCTTCTCCAAATGGTGGCCGTCAACCCGGTCATGAACTTTGCACTGAATGCTGTCAACGCTTGTGTAAATGTTCTTGAAGGGCATCTATGACATTCATCAACAATAACATTGCCAATGTGATCCGCCACTTGTTCAGTTTTTTTATAAAGGGTTTGGATCATTGCCACGGTGATTTTGGCACCTATCTTGAATTTGCCGGACCCGATAATGCCTATTTCAGATTTTGGGATATTCAAGAATTGCTCGATACGATCCATCCACTGGTTCAACAACTCTTTTGTATGCACCACAATCAATGCGGGCTGCCTTCGCTGGGCTATCATATACAATGCCATTGTGGTTTTACCACTCCCGGTTGGACTCTCCAGAAGACCGAAATCTTTTTTTAAACAGCTTTCAACGGCTGGTACCTGTACCTGTCTTAATTCTCCGGTAAAATTGAAAATAACCGGTTCAAGGGTTTGTCTGGCATCTATAAAATCGATGTTTTCTCCCTGGGTTTGGCAGATTTTATAAATCTGTGTTGCTGCACCCCGGGGACAAATTAACCGGTTCTCGACTTCTTCATAAAAATATAAAACAGGGTCAATGCCCCGTGTATATCTGCCCATTTTTTGGGCTTCTGAAAATTTTGGATTATCAATGGTAAGCTTTTGTTTAATAATTTGTCCGGTATCAACGGCAAAATTTTCCAAAACCAATTGGCGGTTTAATATGAATTTCATCCCCTGTTTTCCTTTGGGATTTTGTGACTATTCTGAAGCGTCAACTTAAGACGCCACCACCTGATCATAGGCAATCATCAAAAATATGGTGGATATGGGAATTGTAATCATAGTTCCTATGAGAGTAGACCCCCCCAGGGATTGAACAACTGCGTATAGAACAACCAGGATAAGGTGATCGAAAAAACTAGTTTGACGCACAAGAGAGATGCTTTCTTTGCAGGCAGCCATAAGGCCAAGATTTTTGTCTACCATCAACGGAATCATGTATATCAAATAGAAGGTTGCTGCTAAAATAATGATAAGGCCCGGAAGAAAAAGAAGAAAAAAACCAATGGTGATAATAATAACCAATACCAGTGTAAACAGCAATAGGGGTAAAAAAAGACCCAGTTGTGAAAACAAATCCTTAGGGGTGGGTTCTTGTCCGATTCTGACCATATCCAAGATAGATTTTGTATATCCTGCAATCATTACAGGCGCTAATATTCCGAAAGACACAACACTGACACCGATCAAAACCAGTGTTGTGATTATCAACGGTACAATGTTTTTAAGCGATTGGTTGAAGGTGGACTCAATCATTTTTTTAAAGTTCATTTTTTCTCCCTATTGGTTAGTTTTTTTGTCTGGTTTTTGAACAGAAGCTTTGATAAACAAGGGGTGTATTGCGGTCTCTATTGGTTTCAAGGAGAGGTGAACAAAGAGATGTCACCTTTTTTGCTTACCTGGATAATCGGATGCAGGGTTCCCACATCAAGTTTTGCATCCAGGCTGTATGCAAAGGTTTCCCGGTTCTTATTTTTGACAAGATCTGCAAAAAATCCTATGCTGTTAAAAAAATCAACAGATGCCGCCAACAGGATGTCCCCTTCGCCATAGACATCTATTTTGGGTAGTTTGTTGGAAACGCCTGTTAGTAAATTGTGGCCTTCAAGATTGATGGTATAAGCGATGCCTTTTAAATCAAGGGCAAACCTATTTGGATTGACAATGTGCAGTCCTATTTCAAACCGCGGAACCATTCCTTCCCCGGGGATTGCTTTAAAAGAGGTAATACTGACAATGGGGGTTTCATAATCTGTCTGAAGCCCGGCACAGCCCGTCAGGTAAATTCCTAAAAAAAAGATGAAAATAAGTTGTTTCATATCCGTCTATCCAATCACGTCAAATAAAGAGCCGATGGTTTCTTCATAGGATTGTATGGTTTTGGCATTTGCATTAAATCCGTGTTGAGCTGAAATCTGCTGAACCAGTTCTTGTGCAATGTCTGTGTTTGATAATTTTTTAAGGGACCCATTGTTTTGTATGGAAAAGCTCATTTGACTGCTCCTGTAAATAATTATTCTAAGCTCATTTCAAGCAAGAATTGTGCATAACCTCATATTTATATGATAGATTCTTGTTATCAGGGTACTCCAACTCTTAAATTCAATATAGCCAAACAATTTATTTGTAATGAAACAGCATTAATTGTTCGATAGTTTAACAAAAATTGTCATGGATTGCAATCGTTTCAGAACCGAACGTTTCAGGACTGGGGTAAAATTACTTGTTTTTTATGTTTGAACTGATATTAATAAGCAGGATTTAAAATGATTCTATTGGGAAGGATGGCGGGGGTTTAATCTTAATTTAGATGAGGAGGTGTGCCGTGTTTACAATAGAGAAATCTGTGATGCTTCTTGTGGATGTTCAAGGGCAGCTGGCCCAACTGATGTACGAAAAAGACAAATTTTTTGGCTCCCTGTCGCTGATGATAAAAGCCATGAAAATACTGAATGTTCCCATCCTGTGGATGGAGCAGATTCCTTCCAAACTTGGGAAGACCATCGGCGAGCTCTCTTGCCTCATGGACGGGGCTGCACCCATTGAGAAGATTTCCTTTTCTTGTTGTAAAGAACCTGAGTTTATGAATAAATTTAAAGCCCTGGGCCGAAGCCAGGTGTTGTTGACCGGTCTTGAAACCCACATCTGTGTTTACCAGACAGGATATGAACTGCTAAACCAAGGGTATCAGGTCCAGGTGGCTGCCGATTGTGTTTCTTCCAGAACAAAGGAAAACAAAGAAATAGGTCTCGAGCGTCTGGTCCAGTCAGGTGGACAGCTTACCAGTGTGGAAATGATTTTGTTTGAATTGATGCAAGAAGCACGCGGGGAAGAATTCAAGCAGATCGTAAAATTGATTAAATGAAGCCGGTTAAGGAAAAATCAAATCAGACGGCCAGATTGTTGACTTTAGTATAGGAATCAGATGCCTGCTTCATGTTCCCAAAGGCCTTGGTTTCATTGGTCTCTGCCTGTTGTTTGGCCTGGAGCATGGTAAGTTTAGAACTGGCCTTTGCTGCTAGGACTGCTGCTTTGGCCCGAAATTATGGATGCCCTAACTGGATTCCCACCTAAATATCCCTTGCCGGGTGAATAATTATTAGTGCTGTTTATATTCATCGCCCATCATCCTGAAAGATCAGATTTTGTTTTTAACGTCATAAATATAAGGACGTTAAGAGAAATTTGCAACCATTTGTCCATAATTGTTTAGAAATTTCAAAACACTATATTCGGATCTATTCTTATAATCAAATTGACATATAAACGGTTATATTGTATTTTAAAAAGATTCGTTCAGATTAATTTTTGGAACGAGAGGTGATGGATACAACGTTCAGTTGCTCCTATCCTATTTTATTTGTAAGAATGGTCAGCAAAGGGTTTCATTTCAAAGAGTGTTTCACAAGGATGGATTTATGAGCCGAAAAATAGATGTTTTCCGAAAAACAAACGAAACACAAATTGAAATCCATCTGGATTTAGATGGCACAGGAAATGCCGATATCTCTACGGGGATTCCGTTTTTTGATCATATGTTGACTGCCTTTACCGTCCATGGTTTTTTTGATCTTAAAATCCTTGCCAAGGGCGACCTTGAAGTGGATTTGCACCATACAATAGAAGATACCGGGCTTGTCCTTGGGCAGGCTTTCCATGAAGCCCTTGAAAAAAAAGAAGGGATACAAAGGTTTGGTGACAGCTGTATTCCCATGGATGAGGCATTGTCCCGGGTGACAGTGGATTTGTCTAATCGCCCCTATCTTGTATACCATTTTCCAGAAGACTTGAGGTCAAGAGGCTTTTTTGACGCGGATCTTGCCCGAGAGTTTTTCCAGGCATTCAGTGTTAAAGGCGGATTTAACCTTCATATAAATTCATATTATGGTGTTAATGAGCACCATGTGCTTGAATCTATTTTCAAGGCCATGGGAAAGTCATTAAATAGTGCAACCCGTATTAACGAGAATCTTTCCGGGCCCCTCTCCAGCAAAGGCAGTTTGTAGACGATCCTTATTGCTTTGATTTTAAATAATTACAAATATTATCTTTACCGATGATTATTGACATGGTTTATTAAGTACTTAATTTATATGACCTTGTATAACCGGTTGAAATTTTGGAGCCAGCACCACCGAAAATGTATATTCCTGAAGAGAAAATTTCAGAAATTTTAAACACTTCAGATATTGTAGATATTGTATCAGAATCTGTTATTCTTAAAAAATCGGGCAGGAACTTTTTCGGCCTGTGTCCCTTTCATTCAGAGAAGTCACCTTCTTTTTCCGTGAATGCGGACAAACAGATTTTTCATTGTTTCGGCTGCGGTGCCGGAGGGAATGCATTGTCCTTTGTCATGAAATATCACGGGCTCTCTTTTCCCGAAGCAGCCAGGATGGTGGCAAGAAAATATAATATAGTTCTGGAGACCGAATCGATTGATCCTGTAAGGAGAAAACAAGTTCTTGCTAAAGAATCTTTGCTTCGGTTGAATAAAAAAGTAATGAGCCTTTATGCCGGGGTTCTCAATGAAACCTCCAAAGGGAAGGCCGCAAGGGATTACCTTGAAAATAGAGGCATGACAAGGGATATAATTGATGAATTTTATTTGGGACTTGCCCATGACGCCTGGGATGATGTTGTCCATTTTCTAAAAAAAGAAAAGGTGACCCGCCAGATTGCAGTGAATTCCGGTCTGATTTTGCCAAGAAAACAGGGCAACGGGTATTATGACAGGTTCCGAAATCGAATCATGTTTCCTATTTTTGACATCAATATGCAGGTGGCGGGTTTTGGTGGGCGTGTCATGGATGATGCCATGCCCAAATATATGAACTCCCCTGAAACTCCCGTTTACAGCAAGGGCAGGATCCTTTACGGCCTGCATGCTGCCAAGCAATATTGCCGCCGGGAAGGAAGCGTTTATATAGTGGAGGGATATTTTGATTTTTTATCCCTTTACCAGCATGGGATTAAAAATACAGTTGCCAGTTTGGGTACGGCATTGACCCAGGAACATGTCCGAATCTTAAAAGGGTATGCCGCCAGGATGATTCTTGTATTTGATTCCGATGATGCTGGAATCAATGCTGCTAAAAGAAGCATTCAGATTTTTATGGGGGAGGCTGTGGATACAAGAATTCTAGTTTTGCCGGATAAGCATGACCCGGATTCCTTTGTGATGAAGCATGGACGAGATTCTTTTTTAGAGCTTGCAGCCCAAGCTAAAACCATTATGCAGTTTTTACTCGGGCTTGCCATGGATACCCATGGTTTGTCCGTAGAGGGCAGGATTAGAATTTTAGATGAGATGAAACAGCACCTGGCATTAATTAAAGATTCAGCATTAAGATCTTTATATGTAAGAGAGCTTTCAGAAACCCTGAACATTGATGAACGAGCGGTTTTGGAAAAAGTGAGAGATGCTGTTATCCAAAAAAATACAAAACAATCTTCGCTTATGCCAGACCACCCCACGGATGAGGAAATCCTGGTATCGGATCCAAGGGAACGTCAAATTTTAAGTATCATGTTAAATTATCCCAACCTGATACCAGAGGTGGTAGAAAAAGATGTATTAAGCTGTTTTTATTCAAAACGGTTCCAAAAAATTGCCAGGAAAATTATAGCAACCGAATCGGTCAACGAGGGTTTTGTTACAAGTGTTATGGCAAAAATAGACGATAACAGGGATCAGGAATTGATTGCATCCCTTGCAATGGATGATTTTTCCGGAAACGAAGATATGGCCAATACAGCAAATGTCTTGATGAACCGGATTATAAGAATCAGGAAAAAAACCGAAAATATTTTAACAACAAAGATTATAAGTGCGGAAAAGGGCTGTGATGCGAATGTGACAGACCTGTTAAGAAAAAAACAGCTCGAAATTCAACAATTACACGATAGTCAACAACTTTAGGCCTTTGGGAGGCATTATATGGCAAAAAAGACAAATACGTCTGGAGAGAATATAGTGATCAGTAAGGATGTAATGCGTAAGCTTATAGAAAAGGGTGCAAAAAATGGAGTTCTCTCTTTTGCCGAGATAAATGATGCCATATCTGGTGATTTATACTCTTTTGATCAGATTGACGACATTGTGGTTCAGTTCAAAGAACTGGGGATTGAACTGGTGGATAAGGAAAAGGTCTCTTCAAAGAAAGCAGCGGCAACGCCTAAAAAAAAGGCGGTTAAAAAGGCAGTTAAAAAAGCCAAAACCATTGAAGAGGCCAAAGGTACCAAAAAAGATCTTTTTTCAGTTAAAAAAGACAAGCCGGATCTTGAATTCGGTGCGGTAACAGATCCTGTTAAAATGTACTTGAAAGAAATGGGCATGGTGACCCTTTTGAGCAGGGAAGGTGAGATAGAGATTGCCAAAAAAATTGAGGCGGGTGAACGAAAGATTCTTCGATCCATGCTCAATTGTCCGATTTCATTGTCCATCATTTTTATGTATGGGAAAAAAATGGAAAAAAAGTCCATGAGACCCAAACATGTACTGCGGGATGTTGATGAAGGGGACGGGGTGGTGGATGAAGTGTCCAAACAGGAAAAATTTCTCAATGCTCTTACCCATATCAATGACATCCACGAGGAAAATCAGGGAAAAAGAGAACAGCTGGTCAGTCTGAAAAAAGGAACTAAAAAATTTGAAAACCTCGAACGAGAGATCTTCGACAATACGGAAATCATATTTGAGCATTTAAAACGGTGGCGGTTTGAAGCCAACGTAATCGATAATATTGAAAAAAGTATCCGCAATACCATTGCCTGGTTTGAAAATGTTGATCAGCTTTTGGAAAAATGTGCCAAGACCTTTAATGTGCGCAAAGACACCATGTTAAAGCAGGGGGCGGACCAGGAGTCCTTTTTACGTTGGGTGACTGCTAGATGTGATCTTAAGGAAGAAAAGGTCAGTTTGCTGTATGAGGATATCTGTTCGGTGCTCGACCAGGTGGACCAGCGCAAAAGTTTTATCAAGGGCGGTATAGAAGACTTGCAAGCCATAACCCAGGGGGTTGACTCGGGACGGAAAAGTGCCGATTTTGCCAAGCGGGAATTGGTAAGGGCCAACTTGAGACTGGTTGTCAGTATAGCCAAAAAATATACCAACAGGGGGCTTCAATTTCTGGATCTTATCCAGGAAGGAAATATCGGTTTGATGAAAGCCGTGGACAAGTTTGAATACAGAAGGGGGTATAAATTTTCAACCTATGCTACCTGGTGGATACGCCAGGCCATTACCCGGGCCATTGCCGACCAGGCCAGGACTATTCGTATTCCCGTTCATATGATCGAAACCATCAATAAACTCATCAGAACTTCCCGGTATCTTGTCCAGGAGATGGGCAAGGAACCCTCACCCGAAGAAATTGCCGAAAAAATGGAAATCCCCATTGATAAAGTCAGAAGGGTGCTCAAGATAGCCAAGGAACCCATCTCTTTAGAAACTCCCATTGGAGAGGAAGAAGACAGCCATTTGGGTGATTTTATTGAAGACAAGAAATTTTCCATTCCTTCTGAAGCTGCCATCGATTTCAGCCTGGCGGAACAGACAAGGAAAATACTGGCAACCCTGACACCACGGGAAGAAAAAGTATTGAGAATGCGGTTTGGTATTGGAGAAAAATCCGACCATACCCTGGAAGAGGTTGGAAAGGATTTTACGGTTACCCGGGAAAGAATCCGTCAGATTGAGGCCAAGGCATTACGCAAGCTCCGGCATCCAACCAGAAGCAAAAAACTCAAGACCTTCATAGAAAATTAAATCTTGACATCGGGTTATGATTGCTATATATAAATCAAGTTTGTTTGCATGGTAACGGGCCTATAGCTCAGTTTGGCAGAGCCACCGGCTCATAACCGGTCGGTCCCTGGTTCGATTCCAGGTGGGCCCACCATTAAACGAACAAAAGGCAAACCCCCATGAATGCGATGAAAATGAAAAAAGGATGGTCAGGTCATATATGAATGTGCCTGTTGAATATCAAAGCGATATAAGAATAAAAAGCGTGGTAGTATACCACGCTTTTTTTGTTTATGGAGGCGAGGTATGCCATTAACCGTCAAAAAAATAATAGATATCATCAATGGCTTTGCCCCCTTTGATCTTGCCGAAAACTGGGATAATTCCGGGCTTCAGGCAGGCGATCCTGACGGGGAGATTCAAAAAATCATGGTCAGTCTGGATGTGTCCAAAGAGGTTATGGAGGCGGCCAGAGACTGGGGGGCGGATCTTGTGCTGTCCCATCATCCACTGCAGATGACCCCTGTAAAATCCATTGATTTTAGCAAAATGCCGGGATCAGCCATTGGTCTGGCTGCCAGGGAACACATCAGTATAATTTCTGCACATACCAATTTAGACAAAGCCGTTGACGGGCTCAACGATTATTTTGCTCAAATTATGGGTGTCAACTGCGATGAATCCCTTTGTCCGGATTCAAACAAAGCGGCTTCACATTTAGACGAATCCAAGGGACAACTTCAGGGACTGGGCAGGATAGGGCATCTGAAATCTGTGCTATCCCTTAGGGATCTGGCCTTAAACGTTAAGGAACGTCTCGGGCTTGAACATCTTCGGGTAATAGGCGATCTGGATCTTCAAGTGGATCGAGTTGCGCTGTGTACCGGCTCTGGTGGTTCTTTGATGGATTGTTTCCTAGGATCTTCCGCAGATGTTTATATAACAGGTGATGTTAAGTACCATGAAGCAAGACAGGTTGAAATAAACCACAAAGGCCTGATAGATGTGGGACATTTTGCTTCGGAAATCATTGTGGTTGATCTGCTGGAAAGCAGTCTATCCCAGGCGCTCGCATCTGTTGGATATGATATAAAGATACAAGGGTTTAAAAAAGAAAAAGATCCATTCAAAACTGTTTAAGGATAAACTATGAAGGATACATCAAAACCGGATATTGCGACACTTGTTAAACTTCAAGAAGCGGAAACTGAGATCGTCAGACTTCAGGCGGTTCTTGAAAAGGTTGAAAACGAAAAAACAAAATTGGTATCACGGCTTAAACAATTTGAAAAAGCCCTGGTTCAGAATAGAGAAGACCTTGTCCGTGCCCAGTCTGCATGTCGTGATAGCGAGCATGAAGTCCAGATTGTGGATGATCGGATTATTAAAAGCAATGAACATTTAAGAATGGTTAAAACCAACAAGGAGTATCAGGTACTTTTGCGTGAGGTGGATGACAATAAAAAACGTAAAGATGCCCTGGAAACTGAATTACTCGAATTTATGGATGAACGGGAAAAATCGGAAACCATAGTAAATGAGAGCGAACGAGAGTATGAATTGCTGGCAGAACAGATCGCGGCCCAACAAGCTGAGATGGAAAAAAAATGCAGTGATGACAAGGAACTGTTGGAGGAATACCTGGCACAGCAAAAGGATATTGGCAAACGCCTGGACCCCGCTTTGATGGACATGTTTCGTAAAATATCAAAAATGAACCAGGGGTCTGCGGTTACCGGGGTAAGCCATGAAGTCTGCTCTGGATGTTTTATGAATATTCCGCCCCAGCTTTATATTGAAGTGCAACGAGGATCTTCGTTGATTTCATGTCCCCAATGCAGTAGAATCCTTTATTATGTAAATATTGATTAAAATTTCGGTCTGACCGGACTAAACGATCGCGGGGTGCTTTTTTTGTACCTCGAGGAAAGTCCGAACACCACAGGACAGGACGCTCCATAACGTGGAGTCGCGGCGACGTGAAGGAAAGTGCAGCAGAGAGTAGACCGCCCTTTGGAGTGGCAACATTCCTTGGGGTAAGGGTGAAACGGTGCGGTAAGAGCGCACCAGTTTTCCAGGTGACTGGAAAAGCTTGGTAAACCCCGTCCGGTGCAAGACCAAATAGGGAAATGCTTGAGGGCTGTCCGCCCAAGTTTCCGGGTAGGTTGCATGAGGTGCATGGCAACATGTATCCCAGATGAATGATCGTTGGCCCGTGGCTGGGTAACCGGCCCGGGTGACAGGATTCGGCTTACTGGACGGTCAGACCGAAATTTTTTTAACTTTATCTTTTTTAACTTGGATTTAATTAAACCGGATAGTGAATAATGAGTCTTGCATGTGATATCTCGTTCAAGGAAAAGACCAATATTTTTTCCTTTGAATACCTAAAGTGTTTGTTGTTCATTAATAATCTTGAATCCGACGATTATCTGTTTACCAAAAAACTGTATTCCAAACTCATTACCACCTCCCATATCCTGGAAGATTTCCTGGATTTCCACGGGGCTAAAAAAAATAAAGAGTGGGTTTTTTACCGCGAGCTGAGTGCCAGCGTCCGCCATCTTTCCCTTGCCTGTTATTCCCAGCGTCATTTGTTGAATCGGTTTAAATTTTACCAAATTGAAAATGGCCACCAGGACATGTTTAAACGAGAGGCTTTAGATACCCTGAGGATTATCCAGGATTCTTTGAAGCTTGCCGTACCGGTTATTTTAGACGAAGCAAAGCGGTTGGATATAACCATTCCTGAAACCGGGTATGACCTTAGTTATTTCCCCGGAATTACCTCTTCCCAGCATCTGGATCACAACATAGATGATTTTAATGCAAAAGATAACCAGAAAGAAAATTTAACCCGGATTGCCAGTGAATTTCTTGAGGTGATCAAGGACTTTGACCAATTTTCCTTTTATGAGCGATATGATTTAAAAAAGATCCATCAACTGGTTCCCGGGAAAATTAATGAAGTGATTATTCGCAGTTATGAAATGCGGATCCATAATATTCAATCCTCCTTTGATTCCTATGTGGTGAATTCTGAGTCTGCCGCTGAAAATATTATTTTAGATGAGCTCCGCAGTCATTTTTCCGTTGTTTACCATATTTTTCAGGTCATGGGCCGGCTATTGCATTTTTATGAACGCCATTTGTATGACGTTGGATTTAAAGATGTTTATAAGAACGTCAGTGTTGCCTTGTCCGAATTGATTGATCGGGATCTTCTGTTGGACCGGGCGGTAAATTTTTGTCTCTTTTATGCGGCCAAGTTTCTTTCTTCAGGTAAGGAAGTCGCTTTTCGAATCATTAATGAAAACATGGAAAGATCCACCATCCAGGTGGGCATCCCTAAAGACAGGGGATTTCACAGTCGCCCCAGTCTTTTGGTGGCAAAAATTGTCCAGCACTACGGCGGTGAGGTAAAATTGCAGGTGGGAGAAGATTTCTTTGATGCCTCATCGGTTCTTGATATACAATGGGCCGGGGGCAAGGTCAAAAAGGAAGAAATTGAGATCGTAGCCTTTACCGGTGATTCAAGGGCATTGAACGATCTTGTTATACTGGCAGGGGTTAACTATGGTGAAGACCACATGGGCAAGGGAATCCCTTTGCCTAAAGAATTATCCTATTTGAGCTGAATACGAATTAGGTGAATTAGGTTTAATTAGATGAATTCTTTCAGGCATATTGCGATCATTGTGGCTGGCGGCAAAGGACAGCGCATGCAGTCCCGACAAAAAAAGCAATATCTGGAACTTGCGAAGATCCCCGTTTTAACCAGGACCATCACGGTCTTTGATTCCCATGAAAAAATTTGTGATATTATTTTGGTCGTCCCCGAAGAGGATAGAAAATTTTGCAGGGAAATCATTCTGGAACCCTTTGGTTTCAAGACGCCCATTCATTTAGTAAATGGCGGAATAAGACGTCAGGAATCTGTTTTTAAAGGGTTGAAAAAGGCCTGTGAATTAACCTTTTCCTTTAACAAAACAATGGTGCTGATACATGATGGGGTCCGGCCCTTTATTGGGAAAACATTAATAGATGATTGTATTGCCAAGGCCATTATAAATGGGGCCTGTATCCCCGCTGTAAAAATTACAGATACCGTAAAAAAAGTTTTGGATGGTCAGAAAATTGTTAAAACCCTTGATCGGGATTCTCTATATAAGGCCCAGACGCCCCAGGTTTTTCGCCTTGACCTGGTTTTAAAAGCATATGCCCATGCAGAGGCCACTTCATTTGCCGGGACCGATGATGCTTCCTTGATGGAGCATGCCGGGCTTCCTGTTTTTGTCACCAAGGGATCGTTGTTCAATATTAAACTGACAACCCCCGAAGATCTTTCCCTGGCCCACTATTTTTTGAAACCCCTGTGATCTTGCCCCCACTGCCATGGATTTGTTCAAATCCGGGGTGGACTTAAAATTATTGCTGCTTGCCCACAAATCCGGAAGTATTCTGGTAAAGAGCAAAAACGCCAATATCGAAACAATAGAAGATTTTGCCGGTAAAACCGTTTTGATACCCTACCAATTATCCATCCACAACATGCTGTTTCACAAGCTTTTATCGGAAAAAGGACTCAAACCGGGGCGGTCCACAGAAAAGGGGATTGATGTGACCCTTGAAGTTGTGGCGCCTTTTCAGATGCCCGAAGCCATTGAATATGATGAAGAGGGTGAGATAGGCGGTTTTATTGTGGCAGAACCCTTTGGGTCCCAGGTAATTGCCCAGGGGCATGGTGAAGAATTTGCCCTGTCAAAGGATCTTTGGCCGGGGCATCCTTGTTGTGTTTTTGTCGTGAGATCGGAGATTATCGAAAAACATCCCGAAGCAATTCAGGAAATTTGCAACAGCTTTGTGAAATCGGGTCTTGCCATTGATGCACAACCAGAACCTGCCGCCATCATTGGGGGTGACTTTTTATCCCAGGACAAAGAATTGATCCGAAAAGTTCTCACCATGCCGCCGGACCGGATTACCACAGGTGAGCAGTTCCCGGTAATAGAAGATCTTGATATCATCCAGAAATATATGATGGATAAAATGAAGATTATGACAAGTCTTATTGACCTGGAAAAATTTGTAAACACCGAATTTGCAATTAAAGCAGGTGCCAAATAAATAAAATTATTTGGCAGATAAATAAAATTTCAGGGATCCGAAGCGAATGTAAAGCCATGGTTCGACAAATTTAAAATGCATATTTGATTTTTCTTTTTTAATCTGGTATTGTGTTGCCAATGCGATGCAGCTAAAAGAAAGGAGAACTATATGAAAACAGCAACAATTCCATCGCTTCGTGTGAATCCAGAATTGCGGCATGCAGCAGAAAGTGTTTTACAGGATGGAGAAACCTTATCAAGTTTTGTAATTGAATCACTGCGTACCTGTATTCAATATCGACAGATGAAAAAAGAGTTCATTGCACGTGGTTTTGCATCACGGGAAGAAGCACGACAGACCGGTGAGTATTTTGATGCAGAAGATGTATTAAATGAACTGGATGACATGCTTTCAAACGCAAAAGCTGGATGAGTTATCGAGTCCGTTATACCAGGAGCGCAAAAAATGACATTAAACGGCTTTATCGCTTTCTTTTGGAATATGATATTGAGGTTGCCCGGCGAGCACTTAAAGAGATAGAAAAGAGCATTGAGTTTTTAAGGAATTCCCCGTTTGCCTGCCGAAAAGCAGTTATTGACAATCCCTTTTTGCGGGAGATTCTAATATCCTTTGGTGCAAGTGGTTATGTAGCTTTATTTGAGATTGAGAATGCTGAAGTGGTTACAATTTTGGCGATTCGGCATCAACGAGAACAAGATTACTATTAAAAAATACACATTCCTGCCATTATAGACTGGCCTTCAAATTATCTGGCAGAATCAATAAATTTGTATATTTGGGAAATCGCCTTTTCACTCCATTGTGATTTTCCTGAAATCGTTTGAACCCCATCCTGGTTAAGGCGTTTTGTGGTTTCTTCTGTACTCAAATTTTGAGTTTTGAGGCCTAAAATTATTTTCATCACAGCCGCCTTGTATTCCTTCAGGTTTTTTTCTGGAGTGATATTCGGTTTTAAAGACGGCGTGTCGTTGATAAGGGCGCTGAGATCGTCCATGGGCTCTATGGACTTATCCGTGGGGGGTAGGGAATTGGGACCCATGGAATCTGTGATCAATAACGACAGATCGTCCAGTTCCACTGTTTCCAAAGAAGCGCTGTCTTCAATTAACAGGGACAGGTCATCTAAATCATCTGTTTTCGGTGAGGCCTGGGTTGAAACCGCATCGATCAAGGTCGATAAATCGTCCATAGCTGGATCCGACGGCTCATCTATAAGCCTCGACAGGTCATCAATTTCAGATACTTCCCTTTCTTCCCTTGCTGCTCGGGTTGGCTCCTGGTCAATGAGAGCGGACAAATCGTCTAATTGAGGTTCTATTTGTGTCGTGGGGGGGTGAATCTTCGGGTTTTTGAGAAATAATCTCCGGGATATTTTGGACATCCACTAGGGGATCTTCAAGGAGAATATCCTCCTCGATTAAATCAGACAGATCATCCATTTGAATTTCACTGGCTTCCAATAGATCGATGGAGGGATCTGGAGAATTAAATATTTCCGGGTAATCTTGTTGCCCGGTATCCCCGGTATCCCCGGTATCCTCGAGATTTGCCAGGTCCATATCCTGGTTTGTTTCAAGGGTCATTACCTGTGCTGCCGTGTGCACCATCTCCCTTGTGGGGGAATCAAGGCGTCGGTGGTGGTTCATCTCCTGGAGCGCATTGGCAATATTGTTCATGGCCATGGCTTTTTTCTCTTCAGCTTCGGCTCGTTTTTCAATGGCAACGGCTTTTCTTTCCTCTGCGTTTGCCCTTTTTTCATGGGCTGTGGCCACCCGGTTCTGCTGAATTGCAATATCATCAAACAAAGATTTAATAAGCGTGAGTCCATCCTTGCTTACCCGAATATCTTCATTGGGCTGTTCGAGAAAATTGCGGTCCATTTTTTGGTCAGAGTTTATGGGGCTTGATTTCATGGGGTCCGATTTCATTGAACCCGATTTTATTGAATCGGAAAATTCATGTGACCCGGTTTTAAGTTCCTGATCTATTTCCGATGGCAGCAATCCTGCCTCCAGAGATTCTTGGATTTTAATTAAGATAGGATGGTATTGCGCGAATAGTAATGATGCCCGTCAATACGCTCAAAGGACAGCCATGGGCGGAACCGCTTTAAAATAAATTTTAGGGTGACTATCCCAAAATTGAGCTCTCGTGCGATGTCTGTAATTGATAATGATTTTTCCTGGTTCATTTTTGCCTCATTTAAACCGGATAATGGGTTTTCTTCTACCCGTAATGCGCCGATATGTTTCATCTGGATACCCCAAAGCAATTACGGCATGTATCCTCTCGCCCTTTGGAATATCTATTTTGGGCTGGATGGTTTTGTCTGTTTTCATGGCTTCAACGGCAAACCCGATAAGGCAGGATCCAAGTCCCATAGTGTGGGCCGCCAGTAAAATATTTCCCGCGGCCAGCATGGCATCTTCCTTGGGGCAGCTGGCTTGCTTGCCGCTGCCGATCAGAATACAGGCAGTGGCACCATGGAACAGCCGATCAATATTCTGGTATTCCATTTCATCCATGGCATCCTTTACAGATGCATAATATTCTTTATAATAGGCATCAAGGGCTTTTATGCCCACGAGACGCAGTCCTTTTCTTAAAAATGGATTTTCAGCCTTTTTATTCAAATTTTGGAAAAAATGTTTTATGGATGTACCAAAATTTATGACCGATTGCCGAGAAGAAAGGCAGGTAAAAGTCCATTCCTGGCTGTTGGTTCCCGAGGGGGATAAAATTGCCAGTTTAATGAGATCCCGTAAAATTTCAGGTTCCACGGGCCGGGTTTTAAAATTTCGACAGGATCTTCTGGATGCCATGAGCCTGGCCAGATCTGTGGTGGGGAACTCCCCAAATTTCATCCATTTTTTATCCAGAGAAAAGGTTTCAAATGAGGTCATTTCATCGTCAAGTGCTGTCACTTTAATGGCGTCTACCGGGCAAACGGCCATACAATGACCGCATGAAAGAGAAAACTCTCCTGTAACAACGGCAATGCCATCGATAAGAGAAAGGGTATCAGAAGGGCAAACCTCAAGACAAAGGCCGCATCCGGTGCACTTATCAGGGTCAACAATAGTGGTTACGTTTCTGGGGTTCATTAAGGTCCTGGCAAATTAGTTAAATAGCATATTGGTATCATAATTTTCTTCACACAGAAAGAAATATCTATGGGAGGTTTACGAAAATCAATAAACCAAGACCTGTGTAATGATAGCGATTAGAAATGCTGAACCAAATGACCGACCACGTTTTTGGAAATCGAGCAAATCGTTTGACACTCTTTTTTTAACTTGTTATATTGTTAGCAAATAGGTATCTCATCTTAATCTAATCCTAAATTTCGTTCTGATAAATGAGCATCGCCTGACTCCTCTTTTTGAAATCTCAGCTTTTTGTAATCTCAATTGGCAAAGCAGCAAATGTGTGCCTGTTGTACCTACAATTGAAAAATTCCAATCAATATTGACTGGCAGCTGTCTCTTTGCTGCTTAGGGAGGGTAAAATGGCCAACAAAGCAAATCCAAAATCCTTGTTACACCATGTTGATGCGGTTAAAAATAAGAAAAAGGTTTTTGAAGATGCCTTTCAAGGTGTTTCCCGGATGATTTTGGATGCCGGTATTCAAAAAATTACCGTTAAAGGAAAGACCACCTATCAATTTGATTTGTTCAGCCAGGGGAAAAAACATCTGATTGGTATGTATGATGAAATCAACAGCCTTGTTTCCTTTGTAAAGGATGCCTCCGAAGGGGGGTCCTCACGGGAAATGGCCTTTGTACTGGTTGGAGAACCCGGCAACGGCAAGACCTTTTTGGTGGAATATCTCTGCGCACGGTACCGGGAGTTTTTAACCATTCCTGAAAACAGAAAATACACCTTCAGGTTTGTTAATTTAGACAAATTGGGGGGATACGGAAAAATCTCGTTTATCGAATCCCAGACCTATGAAGACCCCATGATTCTTGCCATGAGTCTTGACGAAACAAAAGAAGGTTCCATGGAATATTTGTCCAAAAAGTTTAAGTTTACACCCCGGAAAACAGAAAGTCTCTATGATAAATATAGGCCGTTAGGGGCTTGTTCCGCCTATATCTGGAATCAGATCAGGGAAACCTGCGACAACGATATTACCAAGATGCTTTCTTTTATAGAAATTATCCAGGTGCCGTTGATTGAGAGTCTTGGCACCATTACCGGTAAATATCCCGCCAAGGACAAAATAACTTCATCTGCTGTGGATCTTATGGGTGAAGAATCCATCCAGCGCCTGCTTCATATATCTGATTCCAACAACCCTTATCGGTTTGATCTGCGACGGGGGGCCCTTGCCCGGGTTGCCGGCGGGGGGATTCATTTCAGTGATGAAATATATAAGAATAAAAAGGATTTGGTTCAGGTTTACCTGGGGGTGATCCAGAACCGGACCATCGAACTGGACGGTTTTAGATGGCCCATTGACACCCTGATTATTGCCACCAGCAACAATTCCGAGTTTGACACCTTTTTATCGGAACGGGAAGAAGCCCCCATCATCGACAGGTGTCGAATCTGTTATGTGGCCCACAACACAGATTATAAGATTCAACGCTATTTAACCGAGTACGCCATAGGTACCGACACCAAACGTTCCTTGGCCCACGAGGTGCTCCACCAGGATCCCAACTTAAATTATGCGGCTTCCGTTGGCGTGGTTTTGAGCCGGCTGCCCCGTTCCGACAAATTAACCCCTGTTGAAATCATGAAGCTTGCGGCCGGGGAAGTGGCCGGTGAAAAGAGTTTGAAAACCCTGGCAGAACTCATTGATTCCCTGAACCAGGACACCGAGATCACCAAGCGGTTCGGACAAAAGGGGATGGGCCAGCGGAACCTGGGAAGGGCAGTTCAGCTGCTGCTGGAAAGTTCGGAAACCAATGAAGGCAAGTGCATGTTTGCCCTGGATATCTTTAAAGCCCTTGAAAGGACGGTTTTAGATTATGTCCAGGAGCCGTCCGATCGGGCAAAATTTAAAGAAGACCTGAAGATTGCCCGGGGGCTATACCGCGAGCGGATTATGACGGAAATGTTCAATGCCTATATGGATGAACCCCTGGCCATTAAAAAGGATGTGTTAAATTATGTAAACATGATCATAGGGGTGGATGCTGAACACCTGGGGCCTGACATGATGTGGAAATACAAGGATCCCCAGACCGGTGAATTAAGGGCGCTAAAAATTGATGAACGCTACATCAAGAATGTTGAGGAGCGATTGGGCTTGAAAACAGAAGAGCAGCGGGCTTCCTTTAGAAATTCCATTCGAAAGATATACGGGCAAAAATTGAGTGTGGATGCCAATTACGATTTCATGGACAATCTTGATTTGGTCAAGGCCATAACCGATGTGCGCTTAAAATCTGATATTGCAGGGGCAGGTTCCTTGATCGGTGCCCTGGCAAATCGGACAAATGAAGAAAATCAAAAGCTCTACGATCGAATGATTTATACCATGAACGAAAAACTTGGCTATTGTCAGACCTGTGCCCAGAAGACCATCGAGTATTTTTGCAGTCAGGAAGATGATAAATAAATGTAAAAGGTGTGAGTTATGAGTATTGAGAAAGATCGTTATTTTCTCACAACCCATATCTCACAACTCACAAGAAGGGAGACCCTGTCATGACAACCCTTGATGAACTCCTTGAAAGAGACAGACAAAGAGAAGCGGATGGATTCAAGCGAAAGATTCGCATCGGACAAATTGTAAAACCCGGTTCCGGAGGCAAGGAAAAGATTATCGTGGTGCCGACAACCGTGGAAGAAAAACTAATCCATGACGAAATCAATATGGATCAGGAACAAGGAGAAGGGGAACCCTCTGGGGGAACAGGAGAAGGAGAGGAAGGCGATATCATCGGAGAACAGCCGGTCCGACCCGAAGAGGGAGAGGGAGAGGGTGAAGGTTCCGGTGAAGGCCCGGGAGAAGGAGAGGGGGGGGAACATGAATTTGAGGCCAATGCCTATGAACTGGGTAAGGTGTTGTCCCAGGATTTTCAACTGCCCAATTTAAAGGACAAGGGTAAAAAAAGAACCCTGGCCAAATATGTTTACGATCTGACGGATAAAAATAAAGGGGTGGGTCAGTTTCTGGATAAAAAAGCCACCCTGAAAAAAATTGTCCAGACCAATATTATGCTGGGCCGCATCCCGGACATCTCCGATATCGATACCACCCAGTTTCTTATATCTCCCCAGGATATGATCTATAGGATTTTATCCCGGGAAAAGGAGTTTGAATCCCAGGCATTGGTATTTTTTTTGAGGGATTATTCCGGTTCCATGGGAGGCAAGGTCACCCAGACCGTTGTTTCCCAGCATGTAATGCTCTATTCCTGGCTCATGTATCAATACGATAAACAGGTGGAAACACGGTTTATTCTCCATGATACAGATGCCAAGGAAGTGGCTGATTTTTACAAATATTATTCCTACAAGGTGGCAGGGGGCACCAAGGTGTTTACCGCATTTAAACTGGTAAATGATATCGTGGAAAGAGAGAGTCTGGCCAGGGACTATAATATTTATGTCTTCCACGGAACAGACGGGGACGATTGGGATAAAGAAGGCACCCAGACCATTGCCGAAATTGAGCGAATGATGGCCTATGTGGCCAGGATTGGTATTTCCATTGTGGAACATACCTATGTGGGCGGCAAGCAGACGGAAGTTGAAAAATATTTAAAAGCGTCCTCTATATTGAGTAAGCACAAAGAGTTGATCAAACTGGATGTGATGGATGAAAACGCGGATGATGCAAGAATTATCCAGGGCATAAAACGGCTTATCTCCTGACCCTTGTCCCAAGGGGGTTTATTTTTTAAGGGTTGGGTTGATTCACCAGATTTAATTAACCACTGAGGCGAAGATCCATGGAACTTGTAAGTCAACATGTCAAAGGCATAATGGAAGAATGCAAGGTTCGGGCCCGGGATGCAGGCTTGTGCTTTGATGACGAGACCCTTGAGTATATTGTCACCAACCGGGATATGATCGAACTGAGCCCCAAGGTTATGATCCCCACCCTCTATGACTACTGGGTTCATGATGTAAGAGTGTTGTCCGGCAAAGGCATGTATGAGGCCTATCCTTCGAATCCTTACGAAACCGTTATCAATACCCGGCCTGCCATTTCCTATTATAATGATAACAATCCGGACTGGCTTAATGTCATGATTTTTTACCATGTTCTGGGGCATATTGATTTTTTTCAGAACAATCTTTTTTATAAAAACACCTGGGATGTTGATCTGACAGGGCAGGCCCTTGCAGACAAACGGTTGATTGCAAAACTAAGATCTGAAAAGGGTCGGCTGGTGGATTATGTGATAGAATTTTCCAGGGGGATGGACAATCTGGTGGGGTATTATAGGGAACTCAATCATATTATCGCAAGGGAGAATCCAGATAATCCGAATCAACATCAGGTGAATAAAATTGATTATTATTTTGATGTTTTTTTACAGCAGCGCAAGGGGGTTTCCCATAACACCTATTTAAAAGAGGTGACTCGCTTCAATTCTTGTCAAAGAACAGGGACAGATTTTTTTGATCCCGTCATGGGTAAGTACCCTGAATTTGAGGAACTCTACAAACGAGAAAAGGTGTTAAACAAACGCCCTGAACCGGATGTCATGGAATATATTATCCAGCATTCCCCGTTTTTAAAGCAGGATGAAAACGAGTGGATGAAAACCATTATCCAGATTGTTAGGAATACCTCTTTGTATTTTCAGCCCCAGATAAGAACCAAAATAATGAACGAAGGGTGGGCAAGTTATTGGCACGAATATTTATTCATGCAAGATGACAGAATATGCGGACATGAATCAGACTTTGCAAAGGTCAATGCCAGCGTCACAGCCATGCCCAAGGTGGGTTTAAACCCCTACGCCCTTGGTATGAGACTTTTCCAGCACATTGAACAAATGGAGGACAAGGGATGCTATTCCTTTGATTACTATTGCCAGAAAGATGAAATCCAAAAGCAAAAATATGATTCGTCAAAAAAAACGGGCAACCCCTATATTTTTACCGTCAGGGAAAATCTAAATGATTTTACCTTTATCAACCGATATATTGACCAGGAGTTTTTAACAAAACATCACTTGTTTGTATCGGGTAAACGATTGAATCAAACCCGGATGACCTGGGAATATTATATTAAATCCAAACGAGCCCAAGACTACAAAAAAATGATTATAGAAACCCTTTATCACCCGCCGGAGGTTCGGGTGGATGCAGACAAGTCTGTCAACGGTGTTCTGTATTTAAACCATTTGTTCGAAGAAAAGCCCCTGAAACTTGATTTTATTGAAAATGCCATGATGGGTATGGAATACCTTTGGGGCGGCCCGGTTCATTTAGAAACCAGTGAACCCGTTGCCGAAGGTAAGCCTTCTGCCAATTACACCGCTTTCTGGGATCCGTCATCACCGGTACCCAAGACCCCGGAACCCCGTGAAATTCAATGGAAGAGAGTGCGCTATGTGATGGAAAATCGTAAACTCAATAAGCGGGAGTTATAGGTTATTATGGAAAAAAACCCATCCCCAACAGAATCCGTGGACCAGGCCCTTGAGCTGCTCAATAAGAATATAACAGATTATCATCGGTTCAAACCCATTGCATTTCATGATTTTTTAAGTGTTCTAAAGGCGAATCCCTCTCAAATTTTGAGGAATATATTTCAGTCCTTTCATGATATGATCAAAAGTTATGTGGACGAACCCGAAGAATCCATTACCGGTGATCTGGAAAAACTTAAGTTTACAAACTATGACTGCACAAGACTCTTTGTTGAAGATTCAATCAATGCTTATTTTCCGGATATGCTTTTTGCCAACCGGCTCATGAAACAGATGGAATATTTGCGCCACGGTGCCCAGCAAAATCGTATCTATATTTTTTATGGTCCCCATGGGTGTGGGAAAAGCACGTTTTTAAACAATTTGTTAAAAAAATTTGAAAAATACGCGAATACCGAAGAGGGGCTCAGGTACGAGATTGTATGGCGGTTGGATATTAAAAAATTACAGGACAAAGACAAATCCGTGATGACCCAATCTACCTTTGAACGCTTGATTCAATATGTTGAAACGGAAAAAAATGCTGCAGCAGGAATAAAGCCAGAAACGCTCGCCTTTGTGGACGGTCAAAGGGATTACATAGAGATTCCCTGTCTTTCCCATGATAACCCTTTTCTTGTGATTCCCAAGGAACAGAGAAGGAGTGTGCTGGATGAGCTCATAAAAAATGATGAATTCAAGTGGCGGCTGTTTACGGAGAAAGAATATGAATGGGTGTTTAAAGAAGAGGTTTGTACCGTTTGTGCCTCCATTTATCATTCGTTGATGGAGCGTCTGGGGAACCCTACCGACGTGTTTAAAATGCTGTATGCACGCCCCTATCATTTTAATCGGCGCATCGGAAATGGTATCTCAGTATTCAACCCGGGGGATCAGCCCTTAAAACAGAATATTATTTCAAATCCGATGTTGCAAAACAGGATTAATGCCTTGTTCCAGGACAGCAATGTTATTAATTATATCGGGTCAAATTTTGCCAGGATCAACAATGGCATTTATGCCCTCATGGATATAAAGGCCCATAATGTAGACCGAATGGTTGAACTTCATAATATTATTTCAGAAGGGGTTCACAAGGTTGAGAACCATGAAGAACAGGTAAATTCATTGTTTTTTGCCTTGATGAATCCGGAAGACAAACGAAATATCAGGGATTTCCCCTCCTTTGACGATCGGATTCAATATATTGATATTCCCTATGTGCTTGATGTGAAGACAGAGGTCAAAATATATTTGAACATATTCGGCCGGCATATTGAAGCAAGCTTTTTGCCCATGGTATTGGAAAATTTTGCCAGAATCATTATCTGTACCAGGATCGGTAAAAAATCTTTGGCCCTGGAAGAATGGATCAAAACCCCGGCCAAATATAAAAATTATTGTGATGAACAGCTCATGCTGCTGAAAATGGAAATTTTTTCGGGAAATATTCCCCGCTGGCTGGATGATGAAGATGTCAAAGCCCTTGACAAGACCATGTTGAAAAAAATCATCTCAGAATCGGAAATCTACGGAAAAGAAGGCTTGTCCGGAAGAGATTCCATTAAAATATTTGATCAGTTTTATTCAAAATATGTCAAGGAAGACCGGTTGATCAGTATGCCGGAGCTGTGTACTTTTTTTAAAAAACTGGATGATCAGTCCAAAAAAATAATTCCCCCGGGTTTTTTATCCTCTCTCCTGCGCATGTATGATTACTCGATTCTCCAGCAGGTGAAAGAAGCCCTCTACTATTACAACGAGGATCAGATTGCCAAGGATATTAAAAATTACATTTCTGCTGTCACAAACGAATTGGATTCAGTGGTGAACTGTATTTTTACAAAGGAAGAGATCCATGTGACGGAAGCCTTTCTTGAAAGTATCGAAAACAGGCTGATCGCTGAGAATATGGATATAAAGCGCAGAGAAGAGATCAGACTGGATGTATTAAAAGAATATACCACCAGAACCCTTTCCCATGAAATTATGATTGAAGACAAAGATATTCTGGATACCCGGCTTTTTCAATCCTTGTACGAACGATATGTCCATAACCTTAAAAAACGGGTGCTGGAACCCTTTATCGACAATGAAAATTTTAGAAATGCCATCAAAGATTTTGATACGGATAAATTTAAAACCCATGACAAGAGAATCAAACGGGATGTCACATTTTTGATGGACAATTTGTCTTCAAAATTTGGATACACACAACAGGGTGCAAATGAAACCTGTATTTATGTGATTGACAATGACCTGGCCAATAAATTCAAGTAGCGCTTCCCTGGGGAAGCCTGATTTATTACTTGATTCTTTTGGAAACTTCCATTAAACCAGGGCCATGATTAATAGCAACCCGGTAAAAATGATAGATCCACTGCTTCAAGAGATAAATACAAGCAACCGCAGCATTATCCCTTTGGGGGGAGGCTCCCATAAAGCGTATCTAACGGCCAGGTTGTTCCATTCACAAACCACTCCCCTTGTGGTGATCCTTCCGGATCAAAAACACGCCTTAAGTTTTATCGAGGATTTGCATTTTTTCATGCCCGGAGAACGAGAGAAAATTCTTTATTTTCCCGGGTACAATATCCTTCCCTTTAAATCTCTGGCCTATCACAGGGAAACCTCCAGTCAGCGGCTGGCAGCCCTATCGAAAATTCTTGAATTCGGGTCAAAAAAATATCTATTGGTCACCTACATTGATACCCTGCTGCAGCAGCTCATCCCAAAAGAGAGCATCAATGGATTTTTAGAACTGGTCCTTGCCGATGAGGAGATTGACAGGGATCAATTGGTTTTAAAATTAGAGGCCGGCGGATATTCACGGGTTTCCCTTGTGGAGGATCCCGGGGAATATTCTGTAAGAGGGGGAATCCTGGACCTGTTTTCACCGGGTGAAAAAAAACCCATTCGCATCGAATTTTTTGGGGACCTGGTTGAATCCATCCGAACGTTCTCCCCCTTTACCCAGAGGGGGATCAAAGAATTAAGCGAAACCATTATACTCCCTGCCACCGAAGCCATTATTTCCAAAGAGCAATTGCCCCATATCCTGGCGCGGCTGCGACATGCTGGCACCTTGGCCGGTATCTCTGCCAATCATACCAGGGAATATGTGAATGAAACCCGGGAGTTCGGCCGCTTTCCCGGGATTGAAAGCATGCTGTCCATTGTGTATGACCGTCTTGATTCCCTGTTCGATTATTTTCCAGACGCTGCTGTTTTCCTGATGGACTCTCCGGAAACTTTGGCCGCCAAAGCCATGGAATTTGAAAATAAAGCCCTTCACAATTTTAAAACCGTGACAGAAGAAAACAGACTCTGTGTTAAACCCGACTCCATCTATCTGAACTGGGATCAGGTTAGCAATGCCATAGATTCACACAGGCAGATTGCCTTTAAGCAGGTTCTCCTTGAAGCCGATCGAGAGACTGCTTACATTCTTCCCTTTGACTACCAGGACAATCAGGAATTGTCTGCCAAGCTGACCCGCCATGGTGTTGCTGAAGAAAACCCCTTGAAACC
>CAYWNB010000002.1:22983-30800 GCA_964459195.1 uncultured Desulfobacula sp. | reverse complement strand
AATTGTCTGCCAAGCTGACCCGCCATGGTGTTGCTGAAGAAAACCCCTTGAAACCTTTAATAGATTGGTTTGAGGAGCAGTTGAGCCAGCGAAGGGTTGTTCTTTGCATTGTCAGCCAGGAGGCCCAAGCCAAACGCTTAAGTTCTCTTTTGGCCCCCTATGGGATTGCGCCAACCCTTTGCGAGTCCTTTACCAGGTTAAAAGGGCTTGCTTTTGGGGTCTATTATATCATTGACGGTCTGTCCACAGGGTTTGTGTTGCCGGGGGAGAATTTAGCACTTGTAACGGAAAACGAGATTTTTGGTAAAAAAAGAATCCGCCGGCAAAAAAACCGGCACCGTGATTTAAAGACAGAATTTATTACCCCCGAAGAATTGAAAAACGGTGATATCGTTGTCCACATGGAACACGGGGTGGGCCGGTATGAAGGACTGTGCAATCTGAATATTGCCGGGATTTCCCAGGATTTTATTCTCATTGAATACCTGGATGATGATAAATTGTATCTGCCCGTGGATCGAATCGAAATGATCGGCAAATACATCGGGGTGGACGGCTACAACCCGGTCCTGGATAAGATCGGCTCCAAGGCCTGGCTAAATTCAAAGGCCAAGGCTAAGGCGGAAGTGGAAAAAATGGCAGGGGATCTTCTGGATTTATATGCAAGACGCAAGGTAAACAATGGGTTTGCCTTTAGCCTGCCGGACAATTATTACAATGATTTTGAAGCCTCCTTTCCCTATGAAGAGACCCGGGATCAGCTCAAGGCCATCGATGATGTTCACCTGGATATGGAATCCAAGACCCCCATGGACCGGCTTGTCTGCGGGGATGTGGGATACGGGAAGACGGAAGTTGCCATCCGTGCGGCTTTTAAAGCGGTAAATGACGGAAAGCAGGTGGCAATTGTGGTCCCCACCACCATCTTAGCAGAGCAGCATCTGCTGACATTTAAAGAAAGGTTTGCAAATTATCCTGTCCACATTGAATGTCTGTCAAGGTTTCGCAGCCGCAAAGAGCAGCTGCAGATTCTAAAACGGATGGAGGCAGGCCTTGTGGATATTGTCATTGGTACTCATCGGCTGCTGCAAAAGGATGTGGCCTTTAAGTCCCTGGGGTTGCTGGTTTTAGATGAAGAGCAGCGGTTTGGTGTTAAACACAAGGAAATTTTGAAAAAAAAGAGAAGTACAGTGGATGTGCTGGCCTTGACGGCCACCCCCATCCCCAGAACTCTGCACCTGTCTTTGACCGGCATGCGGGACATCTCTGTTATTACCACTCCGCCCGCCAACCGGCAGCCCATTGTTTCCTATATTTCAAAATATGAAGATACGATTATTAAGGACGCCGTGGAACGAGAGTTGGCAAGGAAGGGTCAGACTTTTTTCATCCATAACAATATCAAAAGTATTTTTAAAATTGCCGATCATATTCAAACGCTTGTTCCCCATGCAAAGGTGGGGGTTGCCCATGGCCGGTTGTCTGAAAGCGAGCTGGAAAAGGTCATGTTCCAGTTTGTCAATTTAGAGATCAATGTGCTGGTCTGCACCACCATCGTGGAATCCGGCCTTGATATTCCCTCTGCCAATACCATGATCATCAATAAGGCGGAACGGTTCGGTCTTGCCCAGATTTATCAGCTTAGGGGGAGGATCGGCCGGGGAGACAATCAAGCCTATGCCTATTTGTTTATTTCAGATGAATCAAAGCTTTCAAAGGATGCCCAGAAACGGCTGTCCGCCTTAATGGAATATAAGGATCTGGGATCAGGATTCCAGATTGCCATGAAGGACCTGCAGATCCGGGGGGCAGGAACCGCTCTTGGAGCATCCCAGTCCGGACATATTGCTGCCGTGGGGTATGATATGTTTTTAAAGCTGCTGGACCAGGCCGTCCATGATCTCAAAGGAGAAGACAGCATAGACCCCCTTGATCCGGAAATCAATGCCAGTATGTCCTCGGGGTTTCCAGACCAGTATATCGAATCGGTTGAGCAGCGTCTGACCTTGTACCGGCGATTGTCCCGACTCACGCAGATTTCAGATATTTCAGATATGAAAAATGAATTGCTGGACCGATATGGTAAACTGCCCAAGGAAGCAGAAAACATGCTTTTGAAGATAATGCTGAGGATATTTGCCATCAAGGCCGGGGTAAAACGCTTGGACATCACCCCCACTTCCTTGACCCTGACCTTTTCTCCTGCCCACCTGAAGATACCCCTCGAATCAGTAGATACCATATTAAAGAAACTGGTGTTCTATAAATATGTCAAAAAGGAAACCATCCAGATTCAATTGGGAGACAAAAGAAACAATATTTCCAAGGCCCTTTTAGAGGCTAAGCAAATTCTAAAGGCCATCGGCAACTGTTAAGGATTTTTAAATTTAATCCTTTATCTTTTTAACGGATTTTATATAATAGAGAAAATTAATATTTTCATAGCTATCATTTGCACATTCTTCCAACACTGCAAAGGAGGTCTCATGAAATCAAGCCTTGCCCGGTTCACAAAATTTATCCCCGGGACAGAAACGGTCTTTCTAAAAAAATTTATCCAAACCCTCAAACAAGAAATGATTCCCCTTGAAATCGTTGATTCTAACGGGAAAATCTATGCAACCGCCCCGGGCAATATCCGGCACAAACTGATGATTAAAGACCCAAAATTTTTCAATGCATTGATATCGCCGGATGCATTTTCCCTGGGAGAAGCATATGTGCGAGGCTATTTTGATGTGTCCGGCAGTATTGGGGAATTGTATGAAATGGTCTGCAGCAAACTGCTCAATACAGACCAGCCCCAAAATTTTCTGGCCAAAAATCTTCTAACCAGTCTATCACATCGGTTTGTGAAGGCCAGGGAACGAGAAAAACAAAATATTGAGCACCACTATGATGTTCCCAGCGAATTCTATCGATCCTTTTTAGGGCAGACCATGGGTTATACCTGTGGCTACTATGGCAGCAAGGATGCCACCATGTCCGATGCCCAGAATGAAAAAATGGAAATTATTTGTAAAAAACTGCGGTTGAAAAAAGGAGAAAGCCTATTGGATATTGGATGCGGCTGGGGAAATTTTGCTATTTATGCAGCCAAAAATTACCATGTCCAGGTGGTGGGGATCACCTTGAGCGCTGAACAAAAAAAATATGCAGATCAATGGATCCAGCAAGAAGGGCTTGGGGATCAAATTCGTACAGACATTATAAATTACCGGGACCTGGGAAAAGAAAAATTTGATAAAATTTCCTGTGTGGGAATGTCCGAGCATGTGGGCCGTGTCAATATGAAGCGCTTTTATAAAGCGGTTTTTAATTGTCTTCAAGAGGAGGGGCTTTTCCTCCAGCATACCATCACCACCAATACCAGGCACAAACGAGGATATAAGAATTCATTCCTGGACACCTTTATGTTTCCGGGGGGTGAATTGATGCTCCAACAGGAATTGATCGACCTGGCAGCAGGATCCGGGTTTGAACTATTAACAGCAGAGAATTTCAGGGTTCACTACATCAAAACCCTGGGGGACTGGATTGGCCGGATGGAGAAAAACAAGGCGCAACTGCTCAAAATTGTTTCGGAAAATATATACCGGGTCTATCATGTGTTCTTTATCGGATCACTGGTTTCTTTTCGACAAAAGGAAATTTCATTATTTCAAAATCTTTTTTATAAATCAAACTCCCCCTCAAACCCCAGTGGCACAACATGGAATTATTTTTTAACACCTTTTTCTGAGATCGGGTCTAAAATCGAGCCAGAAACAGGGCCTGAAACAGGGTCAATTAAGGGGTCAAAAGATGAATCAAAATTTACCGGATATCCAGAAGTTTAAAGACAAAATTTTTCAAAAACGGAATGTCCTGGGGCATTTACTTGCGTTTTCATTGAAATTGATGGAAGCAAGACAAGTCGGTTTAATCTTTGGCACAGACAGCACTTGTTTGCCATTTTTACCCCCTGAAAAATGGGACAGGGGCGTAATGCACAAGTTCCAGGGCAAAGGCGTGGATGGAATTCTCTTGAAAATATTTGGCAAGACCTTTGTCACCCTGAAAAAAATCTCTCCTGTTCTTTTATATCAAACCAATCCCTTTGGGGAGAAAATTGAAACCAAAGGTGTTATTTCCTATGTCCTTCGACATCATCAGGATTTCTATAAAAAAGGAATCAAAATTCTGATGATTGAAAACCTGATTGAAAACAAGATTGGCAATAGGATGGACAATAAAATTTGTGCCGGGCAGGATTTTGGTCTTGATCCTGATCATGAGCCAGGTTCCTCTATTTTCCCGGTCGTTTCCTATGACGGTCTTTTTTTTAATTTTCTTTTAAATATTAACATCAACACCGATATTGTAAAACAGTTTAAATCCCAAAATTTTATGGCGGCCTATATTCCCGATTACGGTGCCATTGTTTTTAATACGGTTGAACCGGAGTTCATATCCAAAAAAAACAATTGTTTTTCCAGGGAGGCAGAGCTCAGACAAAGACTGAACATTCTGATTGCGGCAATTGAGTCGGCTTCTCTGGCCTATCTGGGGTTTGCAAAGGGAAAACCGGCTGTCCAGGTTATCTGGCGAAAGGAAAGAGAGCTTAGAAAAACCTTTGATCACCTGAAAAAAAAGGAAGGGCAGCTCAATGAACAGAAAAAATATCTCAGGGCGGCAGGCGGGGTAACATCAGAACAATTAAACATGGTCCCCCTGAGCATTCCGGACGGAGTATATGCCTTCATTGATATGGCGGGGTCTGCCACCATCAGAAAAAGATTACAGCCCAGGGATTTCTTCCGGGTTTTAAATCTATGCCATGAAATTGCAGCGGAGACGGCTGGCCGCTTTGCCTGCCGTGTGGATAATTTTATGGGGGATGCCGTCTTTTTTCAGAATGTTTCTATTTTTGATGATCCAAAACTAAGGTGTCGCCCGGGGTCCGGGGAACGAGTCATGCTGATGACCTGTATGCTGGCCTCTTTTTTCAATGGGATTTGGCTGTTAAAACAGGGGCGTCATTCACTGGACAGGGAGCGAAGGGTCGCCGCCCTGATAAAAAATAAAGGAATTGACCTTCAGTTCAGGGCGGGTATGGATCAGGGGGCTGCATTGATCGGACCCCTGGGAAGTCGTAAGCGAAAAATTGTCACCGCCATTGGTAAGGCAGTTGATACGGCATCCAGGCTTGAGAGCTGCGGCATCAAAGATCAAATCCATATCACCGAGCCACTTTTAACGCTGCTTGAGAATCTCATGGTGACCCAGGACACCGCTGTCTTACGCAAGATTGCATTGGGAGAAAAAAATGCAGAGTGGGTAAGGGCAAAGCCATATATGCCGTTTTTTGATTTTTATAAAAATTTGTTTGCCCTAGGCGATGATGTGATCCAGCAGCGGGGTCCTGTCGTCTATAAAGAGTTTTCCAACAAGACCACCTATGTGATTCAATGCATCCCCGATGTTTCCATGCCCAGTGTTTGTCCTGGGATTTAACAAGACCTATTTTTTCAGGATGGTTTTCCTAAAATCATGGGAATGCTGCGCCAGGGACTGGATCATGCGTCTTGTGTTTTTCCCGGGCTTCCCCTGGCCGATCATCTGGTCATCGATTTGAATGACCGGAACCACTCCCTTGTTGGTGCCCGTGATAAACACCTCATCAGCCCGGAATAATTCTTCCAGTTTAAGGGGCCTTTCCTCTACTGCAAACAATTGATGTCCCAGGGATAAAATAAGTTTTCGGGTAATCCCTTTTAAAACACCCTGGTCCGCAGTAACCATCCTGTCTTTGAAAAAAGCAAACAAATTGCTCGTGGTGCCTTCCAGGGCCTCATTTTTCCGGTTGACATAGATCACCTCCACTGCATTTTGTTCTTTGGCTGTTTTCAAGGCCAGGGCCGCCTGGATATAAGATGTCACCTTGGCTTCCGGCACATCCCTTTCCTGGTGAAGGGTAATGGTTTTTATTCCCTTTGAATACCAGGCGTCGGGTAATGGGGGTATGGAGGTGACCATGACAATGAGCCTGGGATTTTCCTGGGGGGTAAAAAAATCAGAACTGGAACCACCGGTTACCACAACCCTGATATTGGCTTCATCCATATCGGGGTTGCGAATCAGGGTTTGAAGAATAATTTCTTTGATCTCTGCCCGGTTCCAGGGCAGGGACAATCCAACTTTTTGGGCCGAATTTTCAAGGCGCAGGATATGTTCATCCAGAAAATAGGGGCTGCCGTTATAAGTTCGGATGATATCACAGACCCCGTATCCGCGCAGAATGGAAAGATCATCCACCGGTATAACGGCTTTGTTCGACGGAATAAATTTTCCATCCACGTAATATATTGTCATGGTGCCACTCCCCTATCTGAATTATTTGAATTGGTTGAAAAACAGCATTTTTTATAGTAATCTTTTTAGAACAACAAGTAAGTATTTCACAGGAAACTTCAATGGAGAAGGATAAAATAAATGGGTTTTTTTTCTGGTATCAGCTACAATATTAAAGGCGTTTCCCTGGCAATCAAAACCCCTTCATTATTAATGCTCGGGTTACTTCGATTTTTTGTGGTCTTTCTTCTAACCCTGTTTTTATCCGGGTTGATCCTTTACTGGCATGATGAAATTCTGGCCATGATATGGAAAGCCCCCGAGGGCGGCTGGCTGATTTATGTGTGGAACCTGGCTGCCTGGCTTTTGTCTGTCTTCCTTGCCAGCATTGCCATGGTGATATCCTATTTGGTTGCCCAATTGTTTTTTGGGGTGTTTATCATGGATTATATGTCCCGCATCACGGAAAGGATTGTTTTGGGAAAAGAGGTCTCTTCTGATCAGGGGTCCTGGGGGGCGGTTTTTTTCTATCTAATTCGCCAGGAAATACCCAGGGCCATCCTGCCCGTCCTGATTACCCTTGTTATAATGTTGGCCGGTCTTTTTACTCCCGTGGGGCCTTTTATCCTTGTGTTGTCTTCCCTTGCAGCCGGTTTGTTTCTGGCCTGGGACAATACCGATTTGGTCCCGGCCCGGCGGATGATATCCCTTGGGGATCGGATCGGTTTTTTAAAGAAAAATTTATTATTTCATCTGGGGTTTGGACTTTTGTTTCTCATTCCCTGGCTGAACATCCTGTTTTTGTCCTTTGCCCCGGTGGGAGCAACCTTGTATTTTCTTGATCAGGAACGATAGGGGGACTTTCCCGTGTATATTGTCGCCAAACAGGCATCTCAGGTCCAATCCAGGGCGGTCAGCCAGACAGCCTGCCGTGAAGATCCTGTTATTATCTGCCAAAATTGCCATGGGCATATTACCGAGCCCGCTTGTCAGATACAAATGGACGGCGCCTTTTGCCATACCTTTGCAAACCCTTCGGGCCAGGTATTTGAGATTGGCTGTTTCTCCGCTGCCATAGGATGCGCTGCTGTCCCCCCTTCATTTTCTGAATTTTCCTGGTTTGCGGGGTATGACTGGCGTATCGGTATCTGCCGTGATTGCACCACCCATTTGGGGTGGGTCTTTTGTTTAGGCCAGAACCGCTTTTGGGGGCTCATTTTGGATAAATTGAAGTTTCCCCAGCAGTAATAAGGTAAAAATAAGGAGAAATATTTTGACAATTTCTGTATTTTTTATATAATTAAGGTATTTACATCTCATTTGATTTGAAATTCATAAGATACTTGTACCCAATTTGACTGCCCTGAAAAGATTAACCCATAACCTGTATCAGGCAAGGACAATGTATTATGAAAGAACAAATGCAAAACAAAAAAGAACCAATGACCCCGGTGGAAAATGTTTATGTAAAACGAACCCTGGTT
>CAYWNB010000002.1:11106-22883 GCA_964459195.1 uncultured Desulfobacula sp. | reverse complement strand
CAAAAAAGAACCAATGACCCCGGTGGAAAATGTTTATGTAAAACGAACCCTGGTTGACCGCAGATCCCCGGTGGATCGCCGTATTCTTGATATGGGCCCTGGATATCCCGGGACCGAAGATAGGATAACCATCAAGGACAGACGAAGGGGGTGGGAAGACCGGTACGGCTGGGAAAGAATCAGCAGATGGAGCAGTTCTCCGGTATATCCTGATTTGGCATGAACACCGCTTATTATTGGAAAAATTTTATTCTCACATCATTCCCATGGCCGTCATAATCCCCGACCCGTAATAGGAGAAAAATCGTATGGACCCTGCTCTCGTATCAAAGAAACATTCCTTTATTTTATGTGAAGCAGTCTATGCCAGAGGAGATAATGGGACCGGATAAAAAAAAGATTGAGGCCCTGGAAGCAAAGATGAAAGAATTAGGGATTCACCGGGAAGACATCAAAGAAAAATTTATCAAAGCCTCGGGCAGAGGGGGGCAAAAAGTAAATAAAACCTCATCTGCCGTTTTTGTCAGACATGAAAAAACAGGGTTTAGTGTAAAGGCTGGTAAACACAGGTCCCAACATTTAAACCGATTCCTTGCGTTAAGAAGTCTTGTTGAAAAAATTGAAGCCAAAATGATGGGTAAAAATGATCTGGAAACACAACAAGTTGAGAAAATTCGAAAACAGAAACAAAAACGGAAAAAAAGGAACCAGATGAACCTTAAAAGGCACCAAGTTGACAAGGTTTAATCTTGATGTCCATTTTTTCACAGGCAGACGCTACCGCCATTTTTTTGATTTTCAAGGTGGCTGCAATTTTCCAGCACCCAGCGCAGGAAAGCCGGTTATCCGTATTTGCTTCATCCAATGCATCCCTGAGTTTCTTTGACACCTCAATCTCCGGATTGATTTTTTTTGTTTTAGGAAAATGTCCAAAAAGTCCATTCTGACACTGGGAAATCCGATATTCCAAAAGATCTATCTGGACCCCGATTTCCAAGGGTAAAATCCCAAAATCTTTGGCGATTCTGTGTGCAGCCGCACAGGTTACATTGCCATTTTCTGCCAGGGAATGGATCTTTTTGGAGATGGTTTCATCGATCATTTCCTCCCGGTGTTTATTTGCGTAATGTCCTCTGTCCGTATGTGCCATGGTGCCTTCCTGTTTGACTCTGCTTAAGGGTTACGATAGACTCCTTTTATAACCTAAATGAAGGGGAAAGGATATAATTTTTATGATAGATGAAATTGCCTCTAATGATTTTCAAATGATTTACATTGCCTCCTGCGGGGAGGGCATTAATGCCTTTAACCTCGTTGAATCGACCCTGGTCCAGTTTCCCGACAGTGAAATTTCTGTTGTAAAAGTGGGGCATATCCGTTCCGAAAGTCAGGTGGATGAACTCATTGACAAGGTAAAAGATATTGAAAGCCTTATCGTTCATACCATTGTAAATTTTGAGCTTCGACAATACCTGACCCGGAAAGGGATTCAACATCATATTGTCACCATTGATTTAATGGGACCCATCCTGTCTAAGATTCAGGCATTTTTAAACAAGGATCCCCTTGAAAAACCGGGCCTTTACAGGGAAATTCACCATATAGATCTAAAACAGGTATCTGCCATCGATTTTGCTCTTGCCCATGATGACGGATTAAGTCCAGACACATTGATGGGTTCAGAAATTGTCCTCTTGGGATTGTCCCGTGCCGGGAAAACACCCTTGTCCATGTACATGGCTGTCATGGGATGGAAGGTGGCCAATATTCCGTATGTTCCGGGGGTTCCCATGCCAAGAATCCTCGATGCAGTGGACAGAAGACGGGTGATTGCTTTGAATATTAACGTGGAGCAGCTTTCCTCCCACCGGAAGATGAGACAGGAAAGCCTGGGAACCGCTGATATCTATTCATATGTTTCAAAGCAAGATATTGAAGATGAAATACAAAATGCCCAAAAATATTATATTACACGGGGATTCTCAATGATTAACGTGAGCAATAAACCCATTGAAACCAGTGCTGAGGAAATCATTGAAATGATTACCCGGCGATTTATGGCAAATGCGCATCTGGACACCTGAAGTTTAATATCAGTTTAAAATCGCGGCCTGGGCTGCTGCCAGCCGGGCAATGGGAATCCTGTAGGGAGAACAGGAAACATAGGTCAGACCGGCCTTGTGGCAGAACACAACAGACGCCGGATCTCCGCCGTGCTCTCCGCAGATCCCAAGTTTTATGTCCGGCCGCGTTTTTTGGCCCCGCTCCACAGAAATTTCAATCAGGCTGCCCACGGCTTCCTGGTCAAGGGTTTCAAAGGGATCAGATGTTAATATGGCATTGTCAATATATTCATTCATAAAAGATCCAATATCATCCCGTGAAAAACCAAAGGTCATCTGGGTCAGGTCATTGGTGCCGAACGAGAAAAATTGGGCATGTTTTGCCATTTTGTCGGCAATCAATGCCGCCCTTGGGATTTCGATCATGGTACCAAACAGATAGGGGATGGTTTTGATTCCATATTTTGCAAGGGTCCTGTCATAGCAATCCGTGACAATCTTGTGGGTGAATTCCAACTCTTTTTCATTGCAGGTAACCGGAACCATGATTTCAGGCAAGGGATTTTTGCCCGCCTGGATCAATTCAGCGCAGGCTTCAAACACAGCAGTTACCTGCATCCGGGTGATTTCCGGAAAGGTAATGCCAAGCCGTACCCCCCTATGACCGATCATGGGGTTGGATTCTTTGAGCAGGGCGCTTCTCTTCAACACTTCTTCCAGATCTATCCTGAGAGCATCGGCAATCTCCTGTTGGTTTTTTGGGGACTGGGGTACAAACTCATGCAGGGGTGGATCCAAAAGTCTCAGGGTAACCGGCAGGGTGTCCATGACAGACAAGGTATTGGAGATTTCCTGTTTTACAAAGGGAAATAATTCATCCAGAGCCACCTGGCGTTCTTCCTTTGATTTGCTCAAAATCATTTTCCGAAGTAAAAAGAGCGGTTTGCCAGAATCAGTCCCATAGAACATGTGCTCGGTTCTGAAAAGCCCGATACCTTCTGCCCCAAAGGCCAATGCGATTTTGGCATCCTCCGGTGTGTCCACATTGGCTCTGACCTTCATGGTCCTGTAGGAATCGGCAATGGTCATAAATTTTTGAAACCTGGGATTTTCTAAAGAATCTGTCATTTTTAGCTGGCCCTGGTAAACAATTCCCCGGGTGCCGTTTAAGGTGATAAAATCTCCTTCATGGAAAATCTTGGCCCCCACTCTGAGCTCTTTGGCTTTGGCATTGATTTTCATGGCGCCGGCACCGACGATACAGCATTTCCCCCAGCCCCTGGCCACAAGGGCGGCATGGCTTGTCATACCGCCTCTGGCAGTTAAAATGGCACAAGCGGTCCGCATGCCTTCAATGTCTTCAGGGTTGGTTTCCTCCCGGATCAGAATAACGTGTTTGTCTGATTTGGCCCATGCAACCGCATCTTCCGAGGTAAAGACAATCTGGCCCCAGGCCCCGCCAGGTCCGGCTGGCAATCCTTCCACTATCTTTTCGGCCGTCTTTTCTGCGGCAGGATCTACTATGGGGTGGAGCATATCATCCAACACCTTCGGGTCCAGGCGGCAGACCATGGTTTTTTCATCAATCATGCCCTGCTCAAACATGTCCATGGCCATATTAAGGGCGGCTGTGGCCGTTCTTTTTCCCACGCGGCACTGGAGCATGTATAAATGGCCTTCTTGAATGGTAAACTCGATGTCCTGCATATCTCGATAATGGGATTCCAGAGTGTTTCTGATATCAAAAAGTTGGGCATAGAGTTCGGGCATGGCTTCCTCCAGGGAAGAGAGATGCCTGTTTTGCGTGTTTTTGGTATCATTGTTTAAAGGATTGGGGGTTCTGGTACCCGCCACCACATCCTCACCCTGGGCATTGACCAGCCATTCGCCGTAAAACTTATTGTCTCCTGTGGCAGGGTCCCGTGAAAAGGCAACCCCTGTGGCGGAAGTCTCCCCCATATTGCCAAACACCATGCTCTGAACATTAACGGCGGTTCCCCAGTTGTCCGGGATATGTTCAATTCGTCTGTAGGAGACGGCCCGCCGTCCATTCCAGCTCTTAAAAACAGCTCCAATAGCCCCCATGAGCTGTTCTTTCGGGTCATCGGGGAATTCAATATTCAAGGTTTCATGGATCTTCTTTTTAAACCGGCTGCACAATGCCTTCATATCTTCGCAGGAAATATCGGTATCGTTTGCATACCCCTTGTCATTTTTCAGGTTGTTCATCATCATTTCAAGATTTAAACGAATACCCATGCCGTTATGGGGTTTAATTTGTTCCGCTTTTTCCATGACCACGTCGGAATACATCATGATCAAACGTCTATAGGCATCATAAACAAACCATTCATTTCCGGTTTTGGCAACGAGTCCCGGGATGGTACTTGAGCAAAGGCCGACATTTAAAATGGTTTCCATCATTCCGGGCATGGAACTTCTGGCACCGGAACGGCAGGAAACCAATAAGGGGTTGTTTTTATCCCCGAATTTCATTTTCATCTGTTGTTCAATATTTTCCATGGCCAGGGCTAATTTGGCTTCAAGGGAGTCTGGAAACCGCCCGTCAAGATCAAAATAATGGTTGCAGCATTCGGTGGATATGGTGAAGCCGGGGGGGACCGGAAGTCCAAGAGTTGCCATTTCAGCAAGGTTGGCCCCTTTTCCCCCCAGAAGATTTTTTAGGGTTGCATTCCCATGGGTTTTTTTCGGGCCGAATTCGTAAATATATTGGGTCATATTTCCCTCTGTTTTTAGTATCAAGAATATAATTAATGGAATAACTATTAAGGCCTTAAAAAATCAAGTCAAGGAAAATCTTATGTTTTAAAATTAATCGGGCAGTGGTATGATATTTTTTTTAAAGAAATATAAGGTATAATTTTCAATTTTTTATTGGATGAGTGAATGCTGAATATTGAGTCCATTTCAAAAGGGTTTGGAGACCAAATCCTTTTAGACGATACCGGCCTGCAGATTAACTCTGGAGAACGGGTGGGGCTTGTGGGCCGAAACGGCCATGGTAAAACCACCCTGCTGAACATGATTGCCCAAACCGATCACCCGGATGACGGCAGGATCACCTGTCCTTCCGGATATAGAATTGGGGTTTTGTCCCAGAAGATCTCTTTTGAGAAGGATAGTGTTTTAGAAGAAGCCATGCTGGGTCTTTTGGCTCATGAAAAGGACCATTCCTGGAAAGCGGAAAAAATTTTGGCAGGCTTAGGGTTTTCCCAATCTGACATGGCAAAGGCCCCGGGCCTTTTTTCAGGCGGGTTTCAGGTTCGTCTCAACCTGGCAAAGGTATTGATATCAGGGCCGGATCTTCTGATTTTAGATGAACCCACCAATTATCTGGACATCACCTCCATCCGGTGGATTTCTCAGTTTCTGGTCGCCTGGCCCAGGGAAGTACTCTTGGTTACCCATGACAGGGGATTCATGGACAATGTGGTCACCCATATAGCCGGTATCCACCGACAAAAAATCAGAAAAATCAAGGGCAATACGGAGAAATATTATTTCCAGGTGGCCCAGGATGAAGAAATCTATGAAAAAACCCGTCAGAACGAAGAGAAAAAAAACAAAGAAATTGAACTCTTTGTTACCCGTTTCCGAGCAAAGGCCAGGCTTGCAAACATGGTTCAATCCCGAATTAAAACCCTTGCAAAAAATCAGTCAAAGGAAAAGCTGTCCCAGCTGAAAAACCTGGCTTTTTCCTTTAACTATCTTCCCTTTGCCGGGAAACAATTGCTGACCGCGCAAAACCTCTCTTTTTCCTGGGATAAGAAAATCCCGCTGATACAAAATTTTTCCCTTACCATTTATCCTGAAGATCGAATTGCCATTATCGGCAAAAATGGGAAGGGAAAAACCACCCTGCTCAAATTGCTCAATGAAAATCTTTTGTCTGAGACCGGCTCGGTGATGGTGAATCCCGGTGTTTGTCAAGGCTATTTTGAACAGACCAATGTGCAGTCATTAAATGATAATTTTACCATTGAAGAGGAACTCATGCATTCCCAGCCGGATTTTGATCGCCAGGCTGCCAGAAATATCTGCGGTGCCATGATGTTTGAACAAGATGCTGCCCTGAAAAAGATATCGGTCCTCTCTGGCGGAGAAAAATCACGGGTCATGCTGGGAAAACTGCTCATCAGCCCTTTGAACCTGCTATTGTTGGACGAACCCACCAACCATCTTGACATTGAAGCTTGTGACGCTTTTGAAGGGGCCTTAAGCTGTTTTGAAGGGGCCGTTATTCTGGTCACCCATAATGAACTATTTCTCCATGGCCTGGCCAACCGATTGGTGGTATTTAAAAAACAAGGGATCTCCATTTTTGAAGGCACCTATGCACAATTTCTGGAAAAAGAAGGCTGGGAGGAAGAGCAAGATTTTATAGCGGCCAAAAAGCCAAGACCCGCAACCCTGTCAAAAAAAGAGTTGCGTCAAAAAAAATCTGAAATAATTGCCGGACGCTCAAAGATCATTACGCCTATTCAACGGGAAATTAACAAAATTGAAAATGCCATAGAAGAAAAAGAAGCCCATACCAAAAACATAAATGATAGGCTTTTAATCGCATCCCAGGAACAGGACGGTCCTAGAATTCAAGCCCTTGCAAAGGAGCTTGCCGGCTTTGAAAAAGAGGTTGACGCTTTATTTGAAGAACTTGAACGTCAAATGGATGAAATGGAAATTAAAAAAAAGAGCTTTGACCAAGAGCTCAATGAATTGGAAAGGTGTTAATTAAGATGGACAAAAAAACTTTTACATTTTATTATGGACTCGTTTTGATTGCCGTAGGGGTGGGGGTCTTTTATCGCATACCACAGGTAATGCCCCGGGTTTCGGCCATAGAATTCTTTAGCGAAAAATTGATCCTGGTTAAATTTTGCTTTTATACCCTGGGTGCATTACTCATTCTGGCAGGCGGTATCAGAGTGTTTAAAAATTATAAAAGATAGATACAAAAAACAGATAATTGGGACGAGTGAATGGCAAAATCAGTTTCCAGCCTTAAATCAACCATTAAAGACCAGTCAGGTGCTGGCAAAACCAAAATTGGTGAAATTCTTTCAAAGGAAGGACAGATCACCAGCATGCAACTCACCGAGGCCCTTAATGTTCACAAAAAAACAAATGAGCGCCTCAGCAGCATTCTTTTAAACAAGGGGTATATTGATCCAGATACGATTATCAATGTTCTGGGCAGGATTTACAATTACAATGTGACCCGGTTGGTTGAAATAAAACCGGATCCGGCGGTTTTAAAAATTCTTCCCTTTGAAATGGCCAAGGCGCATTTGGTGTTTCCCCTGGAACTTAAGGGCGATGACCTGTCCGTTACCATGGCTGAACCAACGGATACCGCTATTGTTGAGGAGCTTCAAAAACAAACCCAGAAAAATATTAAGGTCTTTGTCTCCACGGAGAATGATATTATTCAGGCCTATCGTGATTTTTACAAGATCAGTGATGATGATTATAAAGAGTTTCTCCATTTTGAAGAGGATGCCGAGGATGATGAGCCAGTTACCTCCGTGGAAGATTTCGGCTCACTTGTCTCCGAGGCAGCCGGAGAAGTGGAAATCGGTTTCGCAGATATTGAGGATGACACAGACCAGTTCATGGCTTCTGATGCTCCCATTATCAAGCTGGTGAACGGAATCTTGACCAAGGCCATTAATGACGGGGTTTCCGATATTCACATCGAACCCTTTGAGAAATCTTTTCAGGTCAGATACCGGCTTGATGGTGGTATGTACAAGGCCATGAACCTGCCCATCAGTATTAAAAATGCCGTTATTTCCCGGATTAAAATTCTTGCGGAACTGGATATTGCAGAAAGAAGGATTCCCCAAGACGGCAGGATAAAGTTGAGGCTTGGGAAAAAAAAATCCGTTGATTTTCGGGTATCCAGTCTGCCCACCCTGTTCGGGGAAAGTATTGTCATGCGTATTCTCGACCAGAGTGCCCTGAGCATTAACCTGACCAAGCTGGGGTTTGAAGCCTCCACCTATGAAATCCTTAAAAAATGTATTTCACGACCCTATGGTCTTTTACTGGTCACGGGACCAACGGGCAGCGGAAAAACCACCACGCTTTACTCAGTTCTCAACCGGCTCAATAAAGATGATATTAAAATTCTCACGGCAGAAGATCCCGTGGAGTTCAATTTTAAAGGCATCAACCAGGTTCCGGTCAAGGATTCTGTGGGCATGTCCTATGCTGCGGCATTAAAAGCATTTCTCCGCCAGGACCCCGATATTATCATGGTGGGTGAGATCCGGGATATGGACACGGCTGAAATTGCCATCAAAGCCGCCATGACAGGCCATCTGGTCTTTGCAACCCTCCATACCAATGACTGCCCCTCCACCATTGGCCGACTTATAGATATCGGTATTCCTCCCTATATGCTGGCTTCTTCCATCACCATGGTCCTGTCCCAGCGCCTGGCCAGAAGATTGTGCCCCCAGTGCAAACAGATTGTCACCGGCCATAATCCCAAGGAACTGGAGTTAGAAGGATTCTCAAAAGAAGAAATTCCAGATTTGAAAATTTATGGTCCCAATGGATGCAGCCATTGCAATGGAACCGGATACAAAGGCAGGGTAGGACTATACGAGCTGATGGAAGTAACCGATGAAGTGGGCAAAGCCATCACAGCAGAGGTGGCAGAAGACCAGCTCAGAAAAGTGTCGGTTAATGAAGGGATGCTCACCCTGAGGGATGCCGGACTTGTAAAGATCCGGTCTGGAGAAACCTCCCTTGAAGAGGTCTTGAAAAAAACCACCATTACCAAGGAAGCCTTGCCTGCCTATCTTATCAACCCGGATTTCGAGCATTATGAGGACAAGGATGTCATCATTCGGGAAGGCAATAAAGACATTGATTTTTTTCGATTGGAACAGGGTGCGCTCCATGTGGTCAAAGGCGGCAAGAAGATCGCTGAAATCACAGAACCCGGCGATTATTTCGGTGAGATGGCCGCCATAACCAAATCTACCAGATCCGCCTCCATCATTTCAAAGGGAAGATCCAAGGTCAAGCGGTTTCCCGGGGATAAACTGGAGGAAATTATTGAAAAATATCCAGACGTGGCCAAACACCTTTTTTTTGTGCTTGCAAACCGGCTTAACCAGACAGATAAAAAATTGGTAAACATCCACAATCAGATCCAGAAGAGCAGGCCTTCCAATTAATCCTCCCCCGCTATAATTATTGGCTCGTCAAGCTTTGACTTGTCAACTGTTGACCCGTTAAGCTTTGATCCGTCAAGCGTTTCCTTTCTTTTGACGGTCCTTGTAATACCGGTCTCGTTCACTGTATATGCACCCGCAATATTGTTGCCGGTACATGCTGCGCTCTTTTGAAATTTCGATACCCTGTTGCCAGCCTTCCCTGAAATCATGGTAGAAAAATTTCAGATCATACTCCCTTGCAAGGGCCTGTCCTGTTTCAATAATCTGCTGATGATTTTGAAATTTGCTATAAAGCAATGTGGTGGAAAAGGCATCAAATTTTCCCTTTCTGGCAACCATGGCCGTGGCCTTGAGCCGGGCATGGTAGCAGTATCGGCACCGATCTTTTTCCCGAAACACCACGGACTGGATAAATTTTTCCAGCTCATACCCCTGCTGCCAGATCATTTTCAATCCGATTTCATCGGCATATTGCCCCAGGGTCTCTTCGCGTCGCATACATTCGGTAAAGGGATGGATATTATGGCGGTAAAAAAAGCCCATGACATCAATATTTTTTTCTTTGAGCACCTGAAGGGGATAAATCGAGCAGGGGCCGCAGCAGGTGTGGAGCAGTAATTTCAATCCCGACCTCCAAAAATAGCAGTTCCCACTCGTACCATGGTGGACCCTTCTTCAATGGCCACCCGAAAATCGTTGCTCATGCCCATGGATAGATGGACAAGGTTTTCCAACCCCGCCTCCCGGATTTCTCCTTGAATCATTCCCAATCGTTTAAAATAAATCCTGGCCTCTTCGGGATCAGAGAAAAAAGGCGGCATGCACATGAGCCCGTCCAGGGACAAATTTTCAAATCCACTGAATTCACGGGCAAGAGAAATCGCTTCTTTTGCTCCGGCCCCGGATTTTGTTTCCTCTTTGGCTATATTGATCTGGAGGAGGATCTTTTGCACTTTCCCTATTTTTGCAGCCTGCCGATCAATCTCCCGGGCCAGTTTAACCGTATCAACGGTGTGGATATAATCAAAATATCGAACAGCAAATTTAGCCTTGTTTGATTGAAGATGCCCAATAAAATGCCAACAGGCTGAGGTTTTGCCCAGGGTCTCAATTTTATCCACAGCTTCCTGGATGTAATTTTCACCTAAATGGGTGCTGCCGGCCTTAATGGCCTCAAAAACCTTGTCGGCATTTTTCCGTTTGCTCACCCCGATGAGGGTGATGGATTCAGGATCCCGGCCACAGGCAAGGGCTGTCTTGTTTATCTGTTTTTTTACGGCATCAATATTGTCTTGTATGGTTGTCATTCTTGTGTTCCTTAAAATTTAATAATATCCAGGGTTACCAAGTCTTCCATAACTTCACATATGGGCAGTCCCACAACATTTGAATAGGAACCTTCAATCTTTCGTACCAAAAAGGCACCGATTCCCTGGATCCCATAACCCCCCGCCTTGTCATAGGGTTCATTTGTGGCACAATACCAGTGTATTTCCCCCTGGGAAAGGTCTTTAAACGAGACTTTTGTTTCAATGGAGCGGGTGATGGATTTTTTCTTGGTATGACAGCAGATTGTAAATCCTGTAAAAACACAATGGCATCTATTGCTCAGGCCATTGAGCATTTGAATGGATTCTTCACGGTTTTTAGGTTTTCCAAGGATGAGATCATCCACCACCACAATGGTGTCCGCACCAATTACCCAATGATCCGGGCGGGTTTTTGCAATATGATCCGCCTTTATCCGGGACAATTCTTTGACATAGTCTTTGGGACAAGACAGGGGGACAGCGTTCTCATCAATATTTGATGCCAAAATTTCAAGCACAAGACCTGCCTGTTCCAACAGCTCTTTTCGTCTGGGAGATTTGGATGCCAGGATGATGGGATCATGGGATATATGCTTTATCGAATTCATGGCCTCTTTTTATCAGAAAAAAATTGGTATGACAATGGACAGGAGTCCACCAAAATAATCATCCATATTTGTGGACAGCTTCAGAAAGTGACCATTTTTTAACTTGTAAAATCAAATAAAATGTTATAGGTAATCTGGGATTATGCCTGGGTGGCGGAACTGGTAGACGCAAGGGACTTAAAATCCCTCGGCCAAATTGGCTGTACGAGTTCAATTCTCGTCCCAGGTACCATTAAAACAAAGGCTCTTAGCGATATTCGTTAAGAGCCTTTGTATATTAATGAATCACCTGGTACACCCTTTTCCAATACAATATAGCATCCCTGGAAATATCCTGGGCTTTCTTTAACATATAGTTGGCCTTTTCTTCCAATAGCCAATATATCTTTTCATTAAACTGGACCCAGTAAATTAGAATAATTTTCAGTCCCGCGTTCACAAGTTTTGCAAATTTCACACCTCTTCTAAAATCAAATCGAATATGGTAAGTAATAAAACTTAGGATTAATGATATATGCAAATGAGGATTTGCCATGGAAGAAAAAAGGAAACATAGAAAAATTCTCTGGGATCCATTTTCTTCTG
>CAYWNB010000002.1:5176-11006 GCA_964459195.1 uncultured Desulfobacula sp. | reverse complement strand
GCCATGGAAGAAAAAAGGAAACATAGAAAAATTCTCTGGGATCCATTTTCTTCTGGTATAAATATTGTGGAAAACCTAAGTAATAAAACTCCATATATCAATTCGAATTTATTTAATATTGTTATTATTTAATATTTTTTATTTGATTCTATTTGCAAATACTGCTAAATTTTCACCCTTAATTTTAAAATACAAGGATTTCATTTAAATGGGATCAGAAACAATAGACAAGACCCTTGATAAAAGCCTGCTAAAAGAAATCAATAAACGCAGAACCTTTGCCATCATAAGCCACCCGGATGCAGGCAAGACCACATTGACAGAAAAATTGCTGCTTTTTGGCGGTGCCATTCAACAGGCCGGCGCCGTGAAATCTAGAAAAATTGCCCGGGCAGCCACCTCTGATTTTTTGTCCATTGAACAGGAAAGGGGCATCTCTGTCAGTTCATCCGTGATGAAGTTCAATTACAAAAATTATGAAATCAATCTGCTGGATACTCCCGGGCATAAAGACTTTTCCGAAGATACCTATCGGGTGCTTACGGCAGTGGATTGTGCCATCATGATCATTGACAATGCAAAGGGGGTGGAGCCCCAGACCCAAAAACTCATGGAAGTCTGCCGCATGCGCAATACTCCCATTATCACCTTTATCAACAAACTGGACCGGGAAGGGATGGAACCCCTGGATATTTTTGAAGATATTGAAAATAAACTCCAGATTGAATGTGTCCCTTTGACCTGGCCCATCGGCATGGGCAAACGGTTTAAGGGAGTCTACAACCTGGAAAGAAAAGAACTAGGAATATTTTCCCCGGGATACAGCCCCAGGGATGATGACGGTATTCGCATAAATGACCTTGGGGATGATAGGTTGGATGAATTGATTACCCCGTCCCAGGCAGACGCACTCAGGGAAGACGTGGATCTGATCGCAGGAGCCTCGGAACCCTTTGACCTGGATCTGTACCTGAACGGCACCCAGACCCCGGTTTTTTTCGGATCTGCCATCAACAACTTCGGGGTCAGAGAAATGCTGGATGCCTTTGTGAAAATAGCACCGCCGCCAGGGGTGAGACCCTCTGCCATAAGGGATGTGCATCCGGAAGAACGAGACTTTTCCGGTTTTACCTTTAAAATTCAGGCCAACATGGATCCTGATCACAGGGACAGGATCGCTTTTTTCAGGATCTGTTCCGGTAAATTTACCAAGGGCATGAAGGTGAGGCACCATAGAATCGGTAAAGATATCAAAATATCCAATGCCACCATTTTTCTGGCCCAGGAGAGAAGCAATGTTGAAGAAGCCTATCCAGGCGACATTATCGGTATTCACAACCACGGCACTATTAAAATAGGGGATACCTTTACCACCAAAGAACCCTTGAAGTTTTTGGGAATTCCCAATTTTGCACCGGAACATTTCAGGCGGGTCCTGTTAAAAGATCCCTTGAAGGCCAAGGCCCTGACCAAGGGCCTGACCCAATTGGCCGAAGAGGGCACCATCCAGGTCTTCCGGCCCTTGATGGGGAACATGCATGTCATAGGTGCTGTGGGGGTACTTCAGTTTGACGTCACCATGGCCAGGCTCAAGGCTGAGTACAGTGTCAATGCCGGCTGTGAAAGCATTGATCTATCTGTTGCCCGGTGGGTGACAAGCTGCGATGAACAAATTTTAAAAGAGTTTACACGAAGAAATGAGTCAAGCCTTGCAAGGGATGCAGAGGGCCGGCTCACCTTTTTAACCACAAGTGAGTACCAGCTTGGGTTTGCCATGGAAGAATGGCCCAAAATTGAGTTTCATAAAACAAGAGAGCACAATTTATAACCTGCTTAATTATTAAAAAGGGGAAATAACGATGACAGATCAAAGAATTTACAATTTCAATGCCGGTCCTGCTGCCTTGCCTCTACCTGTTCTGGAGGAGATCCAGGCATCTTTTTTAAATTTTAAAAATTCAGGCATGTCAATTACCGAAATCAGTCACAGATCTTCCTATTTTGATGAGGTTATAAATGATGCAGTGGAGCGGGCAAAACGACTCTTAAACCTGGACGATCGCTTTGATGTTTTGTTTGTCCAGGGAGGTGCTTCCCTGCAGTTTGCCATGATCCCCATGAATCTGCTTTCCCAGGATGAATCTGCTGATTATATCAATACCGGCACCTGGTCCACAAAAGCCATTAAAGAAGCCCAAAACCTGGGCAAAACTGTCCATGTGGTGGCCTCTTCCGAGGACAAGAGTTTTTCCTATATTCCCAAGGACATCACCTTTAATACGGGATCCAAATTTGTTCACCTGACCTCCAACAATACCATCAAGGGCACCCAGTTCTATGAATTTCCCGATACAAAGGGAATTCCCATTATTGCGGATATGTCATCGGATATTTTTTCAAGACCCCTTCCCATGGAAAAATTTGGGCTGATCTATGCCGGTGCCCAGAAAAATCTCGGGCCGTCGGGCACCTGTATGGTGATCATCCGCAAGGATCTTGTGGATTCTGCCAATGAGAATCTGCCGACCATGCTTAAATACGCCACCTATGCCAGTAAAAATTCCATGTACAATACCCCGCCCTGTTTTGGTATCTACACCATAGACCTTGTCCTCAAATGGATTGAAGAGGAAATGGGGGGGATTGAAAAGATGGAAGAACACAATATTAAAAAGGCCGATATCCTCTATGATTTTATTGATACCAGCTCTTTTTATCAAACCACGGCTGAAAAATATTCCAGATCCCTGATGAACGTCACCTTTCGTCTGCCCAGCGAAGACTTTGAACGAAACTTTGTTGAAAGGGCTACCCAGCACGGACTTGGGGGACTTAAGGGTCACCGGTCGGTTGGGGGATGCCGGGCTTCCATTTACAATGCCGCTACCATGGAAAGCATGTACGCCCTGGTTGAATTCATGGAATCCTTTGAAAAGGAGAATAAATGATGAAGGTGCTTGTCAGCGACAAAATGGATGAGGCAGGCATTGATATTTTCAGGGCTAATGACCGGATCGAGGTGGATGTCAACACCGGTCTGTCACCCGAGGAGCTGTTAACCATCATCGGCAATTATGATGCCCTGGCTGTTCGAAGTTCTACACGAGTGACAAAGGAACTCCTTGAAGCGGGTGTTAATCTAAAGGTGATTGCAAGAGCCGGTATCGGCCTGGACAATGTGGACATTGACGAAGCCACCAAACGAGGGGTGGCAATCATGAATACCCCCGGCGGTAATACCGTCACCACAGCAGAGCATGCCATTGCCATGATGATGGCCCTCACCCGGAATATCCCCCGGGGAACAGCCTCCCTAAAGGCGGGCCGCTGGGATAAAAAGATGCTCCAGGGACGTGAAATTTCCAATAAGACCCTTGGGGTGATCGGGTTCGGCAATATCGGTTCCATTGTCGCAACCCTTGGCAAGGGGCTGAAAATGAAGGTGATTATCTATGATCCCAATATCTCTTCTGATCATATTGAAAAAGCAGGCTTTGAATATGTCACCTTGGATGCGTTATACGCCCGGGCTGACTATATCACCATCCATGTGCCGAAAATGGATGCTACCATTGATTTGCTGGATGCCGAAGCCTTTGAAAAAATGAAGGACGGGGTGATGGTGATCAATTGTGCCCGGGGCGGCATTATCAATGAAGCCGCCCTTTATGATGCCATTAAGGCAGGAAAGGTTGCCGGCGCTGCCCTGGACGTTTTTTCCACGGAACCCCCGGGAGAGAACCCGCTGTTGACACTTGATGAGGTGATTGCCACTCCCCATCTGGGTGCCTCCACCCAGGAGGCCCAGAGCAATGTTGCCGTTGCCGCTGCCAACCAGATCATTGCCTATCTTCTGGAAGATACCGTGATTAATGCCGTGAACGTGCCCTCTGTTACCGGCGAAATTCTTAAACAATTGCGTCCCTTTCTTTATCTGGCTGAAAAAATGGGCAAGCTCCAGGCCCAGATCACCAAGGGGGGTATCAAGCAGGTGGACATTGAATATATCGGAAAATTTCCAGACCTGGATTTAAAACCCGTCACCATCAATGCCATCCGGGGCATTTTGTCTGAATTTGCCAAATATGAAGTCAATTCGGTCAATGCCATTTCCTTTGCCAATGAAATGGGAATAAAAATCACGGAATCCACTTCCCTGGAAGCCGGTAATTTTTTGCACCTGATCCGGATGACGGTGGTGACCGATGAAGATACCAATATTGTGGAAGGGACCATCTTTGGAAAAGATGACGCCAGAATTGTCCGGATCAATAAATTCCGGCTGGAAGTCATTCCGGAAGGACATCTGGGACTGATCCACAATGTGGATAAACCCGGTTCCATCGGTTCCATCGGCGTCTGCCTTGGCAAACACAATATCAACATCTCCCGGATGATGGTGGGCCGGGAAGAAGACGGTCAGAGAAACATCATTTTTCTGATGACAGACACCCCTGTACCCCCTGCGGTGGTACAGGAAATTATAGATCTTGGCCTTGTCATTCATATGACAACCTTTGAATTATAGAGTTTAAATTATTGGTATGATAGATCCAAAAAGAAAGATCCCTTACAACTACACCTCAGCAGACGACGACCAGATCATAGATCATCTTTTTGGATCTACCTTTCTGGAAGAGATACGCTCCCTGGAAACCCAAAAAGGAACAGGTAGATCTTCCCGGTTGCTTCACCGGTTTATGGGAGATCTGTTCATTATCCAGAGAAACCCGTTTTTATTCCAGGAACTGGTGGAACATCCTTTCCAGCGGAAACGGTTGTTCGCAGAATTTGAAAACGATTTTGACACCATTGAAGAGAATGCCGACCATGGGGCTGTTTTTCGGGTTCTTAAAACCTGTAAAACTGCCCTTAAAGATCTTTGCAAACAAATCAAATCGGTTGTTTCAGACCAGCAGCGGATTCTGTACACCTTAGGGCCTGTGATCGGTAAAAAAAATATTTATTTTGACCCCTTTACCATCACGGCCCATACCACAGATGCAACTGATTGGCGGCGTTTTTCGCCCCTTGCCATCCTGAGACCCGATGGAGAAGACCAGATGCCCGGATTGCTGAAAAAAGTCAAAGATCTGGGGGTTCACATAATCCCCAGGGGAGCTGGCACGGGGCTGACCGGAGGGGCCACCCCTCTGGCACCCACCTGTGTGATAATCAACACGGAAAAGCTTAACCGGATATCTAAAGTTGTACATACAACAAACTCCCTGGGACAGCCCTATGCCAGCATGGAAGTTCAAGCCGGGGTGATCACCCAGGATGCCATGGATGCCGCAAAAAGCTGCGGTCTTATCTTTGCCACGGATCCCACCTCTTCCTGGGCCAGTACCATTGGGGGGAACCTGGCTGAAAATGCCGGAGGTAAAACCGCTGTGCTGTTTGGCACGGCCATTGACAATGTGCTCGCCTATAAAATTACGATGCCCAGCGGGATTTGTCATACCGTTGAACGTCAGGATCACCCCTTAAGAAAAATTCTTCCGGATGATACCCTTGTTTTTAATATTTTAGATGAGACGGGCCGGCAAATAGACTCCATTCACCTTACCGGGGATGAAATTCGAAAAAAAGGGCTGGGCAAGGATGTTACCAACAAGACCCTGAACGGGCTGCCGGGGATCCAAAAAGAAGGGTGTGACGGGATCATCACATCGGCCACTTTTATCCTCTATCCGGAATTTAAGTTTAAGAAAACCGGATGTATTGAGTTTTTCGGCAATGACATGACCGAGGCCGGCCAGGTCATTACCGCTATCTCCAATACCTTTACCAAGGGAACCTCAACCCACGAATCATCAATTCATGAATC
>CAYWNB010000002.1:0-5076 GCA_964459195.1 uncultured Desulfobacula sp. | reverse complement strand
GAATCATCAATTCATGAATCGTCATCCCACGAATCGTCATCCCTCACGGCCCCCTCTCTTATGGCCCCTTCTCTTATTGCACTGGAACATTTTGATGAGGAATATATCAAGGCCATTGGCTACAAAACCAAACAATCTGTGGGGGATCGGCTCAAGGCGGTATTGCTCATCGATATGGTTGCAAATGACATAAGCGCCCTTGACAGGGGAATGGCAACCCTGAAAAAAATTTTAGCCCCTTATGACAAAACAGGGCTCACCATTGCCAAGGATAAAACAGAAGCAAACCGGTTCTGGGAGGATCGGAAGCGGCTTGGGGCCATTGCCGCCCATACCAATGCCTTTAAACTCAACGAAGACATTGTCCTGCCCATTGATTCCTTGGCCGCGTTTGTGCGGTTCATTGACGAGGCCAACCTGGAAGAAAAAAAATATAACCAGGCCTGTATCATCCAGGATATTGTCGCCTATCTGGACAAGGCCATTCCCTTATCAGACCCGGAATGGCTCGGTCAAAAAGTGGGCCGGCTAAAGGATTTGGCCTATCGAACCCGGAAAAAACTGGAAATCGCTTCCCGGGATGCTTTGGAAGCGGCCATCCATTCTAAAAATTTTTACAGCCAGGTGGTTGAAGATCTCCGGGGTTACTCCCTATTATTGGAAAATATCGAAACAATACACAAGACAACCGGTTCCCAGCTGATTGTGATTGCCACCCACATGCATGCCGGGGATGGCAATGTCCATGTGAATATCCCTGTTTTATCCAATGACCGGGAAATGATGAAACGGGCCAACCAGGCAGCGGATAAGGTGATGGAAAGGGCGGTTGCCCTGGAGGGCGTTGTTTCAGGGGAACATGGCATCGGCGTTACCAAGTTCAAGTACCTGGACCAGCGGATTATTGATGAGTTTAATGACTATCGAACGTCCATCGACCCCACGGGCCTCATGAATCCGGGGAAACTTTTTGAACCGGATATTATCAACAAGGTGTTTACCCCTTCTTTTAACCTGCTGGAACTTGAAGCCCGGATTTTAAAACATGGATCCTTGTCCCACCTTGCCTTGAACATTGCCAATTGTGTCCGGTGCGGCAAGTGTAAATCAACTTGTCCTGTGTTTTATCCTAGTCAAAATATGTTTTTCCACCCGAGAAATAAAAATCTGGCCATAGGGGCGCTTATCGAAGCATTGCTCTATATTACCCAGCGCACCCAGTCCACCGGGTTTCAGATCCTTAAAAATCTGGAGGAAATAGCCGACCATTGCACCATCTGTCATCGTTGTATGATAAAATGTCCTGTAAACATTGATTCAGGAAATATTGCCATTGAAGCGCGGGCAATCCTGAAAAATATGAAATTCAAACATACCCCCCTGGCCACACGCGTAACCCTCAAATACCTGGCCAGTAAAAATGAGCCCGTGAACAAGGTTTTAAGAACAACCCTTTTAGGGGCCGGTGGGTTTCTTCAAAGGAGCGGGGTGAAACTGGCAGCGCCTTTTTCATTTATCAAGCCTCTGGGGGAAACAAGGCCTTTCCAATTGTTGAAAACCCCTGTGTCCAAATCCGGGTCCCATACCCTGAGGTCTTTTTTACCCAAGGCCCTTAAAAATCAGGCGATTCTCCTGGAACCCCGGGGCAGGGCAGCATCAACGGTCTTTTATTTCCCCGGATGCGGAAGTGAACGTATGTTTTCAAAGATATCCATGGCCTCTGTTTTTTTGCTGCTGTCAAACAACCATCGGGTTGTTTTGCCGCCCCCCTATTTATGCTGCGGGTATCCCATGAAGGTCAATGCCCATAAAAAGGGATTTGACAGAATATTTCTTGAAAATATCATCATTTTCACCCAGATCCGGGATATGTTCCATGACCTTGACTTTGATGCCTGCATTGTTTCCTGCGGTACCTGCATGGAATCATTGGAAGAGCTGGGAGCACCATCGGTATTTGACTGTGATATACGAGATATTTCAGGGTTTCTTCTGGAAAAAGGCCTCGCCATTTCATCCGACGATTCCTATCTTTACCATGCTCCCTGCCATGATTCTTTAAAAGAATCGGCAGCCTCCCTGCTTGCCCGTCAGGGACTGAGGGTTCAAAGCATTCCGGGGTGCTGTTCCGAGGCCGGAACCCTTTCCATCTCACGGCCGGACATCAGTCATTCCATGTTCTTGAGAAAACAAATGAACATCAACGGCACAGTACCGGAAGGAACGAGAAAAATCCTGACCAATTGTCCGTCGTGCATCCAGGGGCTTGGCAGGCAGCCCAAACTGGCCCCGGTTCACCTGGCAGAAGAGCTTGCTCTTTTAACGGGGGGGAAAAACTGGCCCAAAGAATTTAAAGAGCTGGTAAAATCCTGCGAAGTGATACCCTTTTAAACATGAACCTCTTACTTTTAGATGAAAAAGATTTTATCGGGCCTGACAAGGCCGTTGTATCCGGGCGCAGGTTCGATCATATTAAACGAGTAATCAAGGCGCAAATTGGATCTCACCTGTCCTGCGGGGTGGTCAACGGCAAGATGGGAACAGCCTGTCTTACTTCTTTTAAGGCGGATTGCATTGAGATGGAAGTAACCCTGGATGCGGCGCCTCCAAAGCCGCTTCCCTTGGCCCTTGTGTTGGCACTGCCCCGGCCCAAGATGTTCAAACGAATCATGGAAAGTGTTACCAGTCTGGGCGTAAAAGAAATCTATCTGATCAATTCCTGGCGGGTTGAAAAAAGTTTTTGGAAAAGTCCGGTTTTGGAAAAGACGAGTGTTGAACGATACTTTCGCCTGGGGTTGGAACAGGCAAAAGACACCATGATGCCGGTTCTTTATAAACGACGATTTTTCGCTAAATTTGTAAAAGAAGAATTGCCCGTCATAGGGCAAGACAGTCTTTGTCTCACTGCCCATCCAAAGACATCTAATATGTGTCCGGCCAGTGTCAATAAACGGACAACCCTTGTGATCGGACCCGAGGGCGGGTTTATTGATCTTGAAGTGAAGACTCTGGAAGAGGCCGGATTTGAAACCTCAAGCATTGGCGACCGAATTCTAAAAGTAGAAACCGTAACCACCTATTTGATTTCACGGTTGTTTACATAAATCAGGGTTGCAGGTATCTCTTTAAATTTCTGTAAAAGTTTTCATGTGAACCCAATGTGTATAAGAATAAAGTTGAACCAACGACTTCATAAGCCAATAGTATCTGCTGGTTATTTGATTTGAATTTATAGATTTGGATACCCTGTAAATCTCCTGTTTTCATATCCCCAACGGTGGGGACACTAAAAATAGTTTTAACCACCTTGTCCAAATCTTTTATTTGTTGGCTGTTGAGTTTCTTTTTTTGCTTTGCAAAAACAGGAGATTGGATTATTTCCTTAATATCGGTCATTCACCCTCTCCAAAAACATATGGCGTTCCCTGGCCAACCTTTATTTGCTCTCTTCCCACCAAAATATCCTGTATAAGCGGCAGTGGAAGCTCTGGATTTTCCTCAATCATTTGACCTATTTTTGCCCAGTATTCAATTTGGCCGGCAATGGATCTTTTAAAGACCTTTGATTGGATTTTTGCTTTTTTGAAAAGATCGTCAGATACTTTAACTGCTGTTGCCATAAGCCCTCCTTTTATGAATTATGGTTTTAATTTAGCACCTGAGGTTGTTTTATGCAACTATTTGTTGAGAGGAGTGTTATTTTTCTGTGGCTTTTTTGTCCTCTAACCTTTCCCACCTTGCATAGAGTTCCTGAACCTTTGATTCCGCTCGTTCCAGCTGGGAACATATATCTGTCATGAGAGCTGTGTCTCTGATTACCTCGGGTGTCTGAATTTCTTTGGTGAGCGTTTCGACCCGGGCTTCCCCTTCAAGGATTTTTTCTTCAATATGCTCAAGTTCGTATTTGTCTTTATATGAAAAACCTGGCTTTTTCCTTGGGATATTTTTTTTGGGAACGCTTTTTTGGGGAACATTTTTTTGCAGGGCTTTTTTAACCGTTTCCTCGAGCGCCGTGCGGCTGGTCATGATCTGATTAAAATCCTTGTAAAATTGGGCTCCGGCAGCGGGGTCCAGGTAAAGGATTTTATGGCAGACCCTGTCCATGAGATACCGGTCATGGGAGACAATGATGACGGCACCGGGAAACTCCTGGATGCTTTGTTCCAACACTTCAAGGGAAAGGATATCCAAATCATTGGTGGGTTCATCGAGCAGGAGAATATCACAGGGTTCCAGCATAAGATTGGCAAGGATAATCCTAGCTTTTTCCCCGCCGGAGAGTCTTTTTATGGGCATGTCCAATTGGTCCGGCATAAACAAAAATCGTTTTGCCCAGGAGACCACATGGATGGATCTTCCTTTATAGTTTACCGAATCTCCGCCGGCAGGATTCAATGCTTCGCGCAAAGGGATTTCAGGGTTCAATTGGGTCCTGCTCTGGTCAAAAATGGAAATCCTCAGGTTTTCAGCCCACTTAACGGTTCCCTCATCCGGCTCCATGTTTTTTTTGAGGATGGACAGCAGGGTTGATTTGCCGCTGCCATTTTCACCGACCACGCCAAGGCAAAAACCCGGGCCCAGCTCAAAGGTGAGGTTTGAAAATAAGGGGGTATCCTGGCCGGGGAAACTTTTTTTCAGGTTGTGGACCTGGAGCAATTTTCGGGTTTGTCTGCCGGTTGTAGAAAAATCAATACCCACCTTGGCGGTCTGTCGATTCCTGTTTTTGAGTGAGGAGAGCTCCATGCGAAGTTTCTCCGCCTGGTCGATTCGGTATTTTGCCTTGGTACTTCTGGCTTTGGCGCCCTGGTGAAGCCATTCTTCTTCCCGTCTCATTTTGCTGGCCATGGAGGCTTGTTTTTTTTGCTGGGCTGCCAGAAATTTTTCCCGTTCCCGTTCAAATTTAATATATTGGCCCTGGATTTTAAAATATCCCTGGGCGTAATAGGGACCAATTTCCATGATATTGGCACAGACATTTTCAAGGAAGGTCCTGTCATGACTGATTACAATAAAGGAAAATGAAGCGGTTTGGAGTATTTTTTCCAGCCAGAGGATTCCGGTAATGTCCAGGTGATT
>CAYWNB010000001.1:22056-65823 GCA_964459195.1 uncultured Desulfobacula sp. | reverse complement strand
CAGACATAAGCAATTCTCGGTCAAATACTATTTTCAAGTTTAGCCCCCTGTTTTTATCCCAAGATATTAAAATCGTATTATTTTCTATCCAATACCTTTCGAATGGTCTGTGATATTTCTGTCATAGTAATCGGTTTCATGACATAGGCTGCTATTTTCAGAAGTTTTGCCTTTTCTTCATCAATCATGCTGCTGTGACCCGTGCAGATAATGACAGGAATATCAGAGCGGATTTCCATTAGTTTTTCAGATAATTTAACACCCGTCATCTGGGGCATGGTCATGTCCGTGATAACCAGATCAAAATGATCAGGTTTGGACTTAAACAGATCCAATGCTTCAACAGGGTTTGTTTTGGTTTTAACCTTATACCCTAAACGTTCAAGCATCCTTTTAATCATCTTTACAATGGATATTTCATCATCAACAAAAAGAATAGTTTCATTGCCACAAAGAGGTTCCTTGGTTGACTCATTTTCCATCTTAGATTTTTCAGTTGCCTTTGGGAATAAAATATTGAAGGTAGTACCTTTACCGGGCTTACTGTCAACGGTAATGGCTCCATTATGGTTTTTAATAATACCATGAACCACGGAAAGGCCCATGCCTGAACCTTTGCCTACCCCCTTGGTGGTAAAATAAGGATCAAAAACCCGATCTATGATGTCAGGATTTATCCCTGGGCCAGTATCGCTGAGCCTTATCTTGAGATGCTCACCAGGGTTCAATTTAGGATAGATTTTTGCTGAATTATCGTCTAACATGACCTTTTCCACAATTACCTCTATCATTCCACCGGTCTCTTCCATGGCATGGGAAGCATTGATGCAAAGGTTCATCATGATTTGGTTGATCTGGGCTGGGTCTGCAAGAATTTTTTCATCCGTGATTTTTATATCCTGCTTAACATCAATAGTGGTAGGAATCGTTGATCTCAAAAATTTGAGGGCATCCTTAATAACAAGGGCAATTTCTATGGGCTGCATTCTCTGTTCGACCTTGCGACTGAAGCTGAGAAGCTGCTTTACGATATTTTTTGCTCTGAGACTGGCTGTTTTGATTTCTTCAAGGTTGGAATGGGCCGGGTTCAGTTCCGGAACATCATCCAGGGCCAGTTCCGTGTTTCCAAGAATAATACCCAGGATATTATTAAAATCATGGGCAATGCCCCCTGTCAGAGTGCCGATGGATTCCATTTTTTGGGCTTGCAGAAGATTTAATTCAAGCTGTTGTTTCTCTGATTCTTCTTCTTTTTGTCGTGTAATATCCTGAATCACGCCTGTAACCTTGCAAGGCTTGCCTGAATCATCTTTTTGAAGTTCTGCTATTGATCTGATAAATTTTTGTTTTGGCCCGCTAACCGGATAGATTTTAAATTCAAGGTCATATGGTGTGTTGTTTTCTATCAGATCAATCAGTGCCTGATGAACCCTTTCACGATCCGGAATACATTTTTCGACTTCATCTGTTGTGAAATTTTTACTTTCAGGATTAAATCCATAAATGCGTTTTGTTTCATCAGACCCCCAAAAATTTTCTGTCACAAGTTCATATTCCCAATTTCCAACGTGTCCCATGCGCTGAGCACTTTTGTATCTTTTCTGACTTTCTCTCAATCCATTTTCGGCATTTTTTCGTTCAGAAATATCTCGGGCAATGCCAAGTACACCAATTAGGTCACCATCTGTGCCGCTCAACGGTGATTTGATGGTTTCAAATAACCCTTTATAACCGTTGTCGGCAAAAGTGAGCCACTCTTCGTTTATACTCGGCTTACCTGCCGCCATTGCTCTGCGGTCATGCTCTCGAAAAAAATCTGCAAGATCCTTGTCTACAAAATCATAATCTGTTTTTCCTACTATTACGGATTCTTTTGCACCGAAAAACTGTTCAAATATCGGATTGCAGCTTAGATAGACACCGTTTAGATCCTTTAACCAAACTAAATCCGGAATGGTATCCACCAATGTTCGAAGTTGCGTTTCAGACTTGAGTAATTCTTCCTCCGCCTGCTTGCGTTTGGTGATGTCGCGGGATACACCGATTAAACCTGATATCAAACCTTTTTCATCCCGAGTAAAAGACGTTGTCATTTCAGCCCAAATCGTGCCTCCATCTTTTCGAACGTGCTCAAGCTGTAAGGTTAGTGAGATGTCCGCGGAAACATTGGCTTCACCTTTTTCGAGGATTGCTTTTGTTATGAACTGAACACCCTTCTCATATGATTCAGACATCAATATCTCTTTTAAAGATAACTGTAAAGCCTCCTCTTGAGTGTATCCGAGCAATTTTTGAATAGAGAAGCTGGCATAGGTGAACCGTAGTTCCATATCCATCATCCAGAGAACATCGGAAATATTGTCGGCAAGAAACCGGATTTGTGCCTCGCTTTCCCGCAATGACTTCTCTGTAGATTTATGTTCAGTGATTTCTTGTTCCAGTTGTTTGTTTATTTTGATTATATCCCTTGTCCGTTCCACTACCCGTCGTTCAAGTTCTTTTTTAGATTTTTTAAGAGCAGCTTCGATTAGTTTCCGCTCGCCTATATCGCGGACAATACCTCTATACCCAACGCCCTCACCCTTTGAATTTTTTATCAAGGATACAGAAATTTCTACATCTATTTTAGTTCCATCTTTTTTTAAAAACTCCCAATCAAATATTTTCGCAGCTTCCCCTGTTTTGTACACGCTATTAAATATCAAATATGCTTTTTTGGCAGTCTCAGGGGTCATATAGTTTCGGTTGTTCATTCCCATCAGTTCATGACGGTCATAACCATAAATTTTGCACAATGAATCGTTAAAGAAAGATAGATTTCCCGTGATATCTACCTCATAATACCCGTCTTCTATTTCGCTGATAATATTTCGATATTGTTTCTCATTCAACATTTCATCACCTTGGTTTTTTTAAAACTGAGTATCCCAATATTCAACAATTCAAATTGTATCTGCAAAAGTTTATAGAAAGAACGTTACCGTAAAAAGTTGAAAATTACAAAATTAATATATGACTTTAGCAATTTTTCTCGTGAGCAAATGGTATTATCTGTCAGGAATCAACTTTGACAAATTACCGAGCGCTTCATCCACCAGTCAGGGCTGTTTAAATATTTCCAGAATACTAAATCTGGTATAAACAAGATTTTCAGTCTTTGATGTGAGATTCATCTGGGAAAAGACATAATCAAATAAATTAAGATTCCATGAAACTTTAATTGGAGAATAATACTCCCGGTCGGGATTTGTCCATAGGATGTTTTTAATACCTTGAAAAGGATTTTGATCCGTTTCATGTTGTAACTGAGAAAGGTCGCCCCCAATGTGCCGCCGATGATGATCAAAAAACCGGATAAATTTACATAAAGGTCTGTATTGCCATGGATAAAAAAACCTGATAGGAAAAGAGATACGCATATCATTATGCCAAAGATATTTTTTTTGACTGGCGCAGCCGGTGTTCAGGCAGATGCAGGCTCAATATTGATGGCACATACCTTGAATTCCGGTATTTTTGCGGTGGGATCAAGCTCTCCGTTGGTCAGCTCGTTGGCCGCTGCATTGGCAAAGTGGAAGGGAATAAAAACGGTTCCCTCTACCGCTTTGGAGGATACCTTGAGTTTGGCTGTTATTTTGCCCCTACGGGAGGAAACGTTCACCATGGTCCCAGTGTTAAGGCCTAATTTTTTTACGTCCTTGTCTGATATTTCCACAAAACACTCAGGTGAAAGCTGATTGAGGCCATCGCTTCGCATGGTCATGGTGCCGGTGTGATAATGGTATAGGACCCGGCCTGTTGTGAGGATATAGGGGTATTTCTCATCAGTCAGCTCGGCCGGTGGTACATGTTCAATGGCATGGAAAAATCCTTTCCCCCTTGTAAACTGCGTTGTATGGAGGATGGGGGTTCCCGGATGCGTTTCATCGGGGCATGGCCAGTGAATACCGATTTTATCGATTCTCTCCCAGGTGATTCCTCTATAGGACGGGGTAACAGCTGCAATTTCTTTATAAATTTCATGGCTGTTTTCATAGGTCATCGCATAGCCCATGCGACTGGCAATGCCGCAAATTATTTCCCAGTCTCGGCGAGCTTCTCCCGGTGCGTCCACAGCTTTTCTGACCCGCTGGACCCTACGTTCTGTATTGGTAAAGGTGCCGTTTTTTTCAGCAAAGCAAAAAGAGGGCAATACCACATCCGCCATTCTTGTGGTCTCTGTTTCAAAAATATCCTGGACCACAAGAAAATCCAGGTTGGAAATGGCTTTCCTGGCATGGTTCAGGTCTGGGTCTGATATCATGGGGTTCTCTCCAATGATAAACAGAGATTTTAAATCACCGCTATAGGCTTTATTGAACATTTCCGTTGCCACAAGCCCTGGCGTGGGGCTCATGTCTAAAACATTCCAGGCTCGTTCTAAATTTTTTCTGACATCATCATTGTTTACTGGCTGGTAGGCCGTGAATACATTGGGCAGCCCCCCCATGTCACAGGCACCCTGAACATTGTTCTGGCCGCGCAAAGGATTGACGCCGCCACCGGGCTTGCCCAAATGGCCGCAGAGCATGGACAGGTTTGCCAGGGATTTTACATTGTCTGTACCGCAGGTGTGCTGGGTAATGCCCATGCAATAGAGAATGCTGGCAACAGGGGCCGTGGCAAATTGTCTGGCCACTTCAATGAGATCTTCTTCTTTAATACCGGTGATGGCTTCAACATACTCGGGCGTATATCGTTCGACGGTGAGTTTCAGAGCGTCAAAGTTTTCAGTCCTTTGTTCAACGAAACTTTTATCCTGGAGATCTTCTCGGATGATGACGTGCATCAACCCGTTGATCCAGGCGATGTCGGTACCGGGAAATGGCCTGAGCCATTGGTTGGCATGATCTGCCAATTTTACCCGCCTGGGATCGATGAGATAGAGTTTTTTTCCTTTCAGAACAGCTCTTTTGACAAAACTGGACAATACCGGATGGTTTTCCGTGGTATTGGATCCGGTGACAAGGATCAGATCGCTTGTTTCAATATCTGCGATGGTGTTTGTCATGGCACCACTTCCAAATGCTGCAGCCAGACCGGCTACGGTGGAGCTATGTCAGAGCCTTGCACAATGGTCTATATTGTTTGTTTTTAATACGGCCCGGGTGAATTTTTGTGCCACATAATTGTCTTCATTGGTTATCCGTGCTGAGGTGAGAACGCCCAGGGCGTCTGATCCAAAATTTTCTTTAATGGCGGTAAATTTGTCTGCCACAAGTTGCAGGGCTTCGTCCCAGGAAGCTTTTACCTGTTTTCCTTCTTTTTTGATAAGGGGCAGGGTCAGGCGGTCCTTGGAACCAACAAAATCAAATCCAAATCGTCCCTTAACGCAGAGACTTGCATTGTTGGGGGGTAAGTTTACATCTGCCCCGTCGATTTTGACAATCTGGTTGTCCTGGACAAAGATATCCATCTGGCACCCCACCCCGCAAAAGGAACAGGTGGTCCGGATGGTATGGGTATCCTTAAACCGGTCATCCCGAAATGCCTTGTCCGGGATCAATGCGCCTACTGGACAGACCTGAAGACACTCACCGCAGAAAACACAATCAGAATCTTTGAGAACAGCATCATTATGGGCAATTATTTTTAGATCTTTGCCGGCATATCCAAATTCGATGGCATTGTTGACCTGGATTTCGCGGCAGGCCTTTACACAGCGACCGCAAAGGATACACCTTGAAAAATCCCGGATAATAAAGGGATTGACCCGTTCTGTTTCATACTGGCACCCATTTAGGGGCAACCCCTTTGTTTTGACCTGGTAGCGGTATGCTAGATTCTGGAGTTCACAATCTCCCCAGACAGGGCACAGATCCTCCTTGCCGTCGTCTTTTAATACGCCCAGTTGAAAAGAGGTCCAGTCAACGGTATCAAAATCGCGAATGGCACAATTATGGTTTCCCGATGCCAGCATGCGGCTGATATTTTTCTTGCGGGCTTCTATAACCCTTGGGGATTCGGAAAGGACAACCATGCCGCTGGCGGCCTTGGTTGCACAGGATTCCACAAGATCAGGTTTCCCCTTTATTTCCACAAGACAGACTTTACAGGTATTGGTTGGGATGGTGTTTTTCAAATGGCAAAGGGTTGGAATATCAATCTTATTCCGTTGCGCAATGCTAAGAATTGTTTCACCAGGCTTAAAGGTCAGACTATTTTCATTTATTGTTATAATATTCTTTTCCATGGTTTTTCCTAGAATTATTTTATAACAGTTTCGCTCGATTGCCCCGGACAACGGTAATTAACTACCGTATCAGCTAACTATTGTCAATGTGACAGATAAAAAATATTTTTATTGATATGGTTGACTTTTCATTTTCCCGAAGGGTATACAGTAATGGACGATCTATAGATAAAAAAATAAGTAAACAAAATTGCACACCATAATAAGGATATGTAAATGTTTCAATCGATTTTAATGATGGGTGGATTGGGGATTGCAATCGGAACCGTTCTAGTGATTGCATCAAAGGCGTTTTATGTATATGAGGACCCGACGGTGGTGGCAATTGACGATGTACTTCCCGGTGCCAATTGCGGCGGGTGCGGATTTCCTGGTTGTAATGCCAATGCCCAGGCCATTGTTGACGGCTTGTCCGATGTAAATTCCTGTGTGGCAGCCGGTGAGGATGTGGCCATGGCCATTGCAGCCATCATGGGCGTTTCCGTGTCTGATAAAGAACCTGAGTTTGCACTTTCGGGATGCACCTATGGCAATGCAAAGGCAGACTTAAACTATACCTACCAGGGGGTTCGGGATTGCCGGGCGGCCACCATGCTACTGGGGGGGATGAAGGTCTGTAGAATTGGATGCCTGGGACTTGGCACCTGTGTGACGGCCTGCCAGTTTGGCGCTCTTTCCATGGGAGAAGACGGGCTGCCCAAGGTGGACCAGGAAAAGTGTACCGGCTGTGGTGCCTGTGAAAAAATCTGTCCCAAAAATATTATCCGGCTTACATCCGTGACCCGGAGAATCATCCGGGAGTATACAAAGGAAGAATGCGTAACCCCTTGCCAGAGAGCCTGCCCTTCGGGTATCAACATTAAGGAATATGTGCGATTGATAGGGGAAGGGGATTATCACGGCTCCCTCCAGGTGATCAAGGAAAGGATGCCATTTCCAACGGTGATCTCCCGGATTTGTCCGGCTCTGTGTGAGTTTAATTGCCGCAGGCTTCTTCAGGATGAGTCTGTGGCTATCAATAACTTGAAACGCTTTGTGTGTGACTATGAAATGAACCAGGATAAGCGGATTCAACCTTACAAGGCACCGGCTTCGGGTAAAAAAATTGCCGTGATCGGCGGCGGGGTTGAAGGCTTGTCAGCGGCTTTCTTTGTTGCCAGATTGGGCCATGAGGCCACGGTTTTTGAAACAACCGATCGCCTGGGGGGGATCCTGCGGGTTGCCATTGCTCGGGAGCGCCTGGCCATGGATGTCCTGGACTGGGATATCCAGGGCATTGTTGACATGGGGGTTCAAATGAAAACCGGTCAGGAAGCGGGGAAGGATTTTACCATACCCCAATTGCTGGGCAGTGGCTTTGATGCCGTGTTTACCGCCACTGGCGGCTGGGACTCCCGGCTTGCAAGGGGGGGCGTGAATAAGGCGGATTCTGTATTTCCCGGGGCTTATCTTCTCATTGATCTTCTCCGAAGCGTCTCCGAGGAAAAAATTGTGGTGGATTCCAAGAAAAAAGTGGTGATTGCAGGGGGGGGGATTCGGCTTCCAGATGCTGTGAAGATACTTAAATCAAGGGGTGCGGAAAATATTGTTGTTGTTTCGCGGAAAGCTGCAAAGGATTCTTCTTTTGACGCCCAGGGAATTGAGCAGCTGGGTCGGGAAGGTGCAACGATAATTTATAATACCGGTATCACAAAGGTGATGGGAAAAGATCAGTCTCTGACTGGGATTGAGTATGTTGAGCTTGATACGGGCGAAAAACATGCTATTGATACAGACACGCTGATCATTGGTTCGGGACGGTTTCCTGAGTTGGTGTTTATCCCTTCTGGAAATGAAGTCCAGGAAAATGATGGAAAGACAGGAAACCAAGACCATGATCGCAATGAACCTTTAATGTGGGAAGGTGTCGAGCTGCAGAAAAAACCAGATGCAAACAGGGAATATGGGTTGTTATCAAAACAGGATGTGATCTCTGAATATTCTTCTGCCGTTGCCGCCATTAACGGCGGCAGGCAGGCCGCCGCTGCAATTCATCATCTCGTATACGGTATTGAATTACAAAATCCCGTCAAAATGATAACTAAGCTGTCGGTTCTCCAAGATGTGAATTCACTGAACCTTGTGCCGCTTACCCCCCGAAATATCCTTGAAATTTCGGCTTCCAGAGAGGCCAGAGAGGAGAAAAAAGATAAATTTTCCACGGGTTTTTCATCGGATGTTGCCCATGAAGAGGCAGGCAGATGCCTGCAATGCGGGCTTGTCTGCTATGAAAAACCGGGAATGAACGGGTATGAGGTCATGGAATAAATTTTGGCATGGATGGTGATGTACTGATTATCATCATGACCGGGTTTTGCATCTGTTGAATCTGCAGTAAAGGCCTGTAAAAATTAAAAAAGGGGCTGGAAAGAATTTTTCCAGCCCCTTTGCGGTTTTTTCTATATTAAATATAGTGGTTTAAACAACCATTAACCCAATTCTTTTTCAAGAAAAGGAATGATCTGTTTTTTGCGGCTCATGATGCCGGGAAGCCAAGCTTTCCCATCAATTGGTTTAACGCCGAATGCTTTTTCAATAACCGCTTCGTCATCGGTTGCAACGAGAAGCTCGGTGCCTTCCTTCATGATGTCGGTCAGCATGAGCAGTACAGTGTGATGGCCTTTTTCCGCTTTCAGGGCAACAATATCTTTTTCAAGATCAGCTTTGATACCGTCAACAATGGAAAGATCAACCAGCTCAAGCTGACCGCAACCAACGCCTTTTCCACTCATGTTAAAATCTTTGTAATCACGGAAAACCAGTTCACGAATGGGGGTACCCTCAACCGCTGATTTAACTTTGAACATTTCAATACCAAGGGCATCCAGATCGCTCTCACCACATATTTCAGACAACTGGGCACAAACTTTTTTGTCGGAATCAGTACAGGTGGCGGATTTGAAGATAACGGTATCGGAAAGAATGGCGCAGAGCATGATGCCGGCAATATCTTTTGGAATTTCAATACCAAAGTATTTATACATGGACGCGATAACAGTACAGGTACAGCCTACAGGCCATATCCAGCACTCAAGGGGCTGTCCTGTGGTTACATCACCCAGTTTGTGATGGTCTACAATGCCAAGAATATTTGCTTCACCCAGATCGTCCGCGCTCTGGCTAAGGTCTGAATGATCCACAAGATATACATCTTTGCCAGCATAGGCAGTAACGACCTCAGGGGCAGCCACACCAAATTTTTCAAGTACAAATGTAGATTCAGGATTGAGTGCGCCCTGCATTGCAGGTGCAATATCTTCACCAAGTTTTTTCTTAAGATCAGCCAGTGCAATTGCAGCACAAACTGAGTCTGTATCTGGGTTTTTGTGACCAAATACCAAAGTTGACATAAAACCTCCTAAATGTTGTTGTCGTTTGTTGTTATATTAATACAGCGGGTACAATGAGATGACGCCACACAGGGAAATCATCAAAAATTCCTAAACAAAATTCAAAATATCTTATAGAATTAATTGTGAATATACTCAAGGAAAATTTTAAAATTTACCAGGGTTTCAATCCCCAAGTGCTGTCGCCTTTCTCCGCTTTTTTTATTTTCGGCCCGATTTATTTATCCGGGTGGACTGCCGGAAAATTTTACTTTAAACAAGGATGTCCTGCTCCATGACGCTTTGACCTGGTTCTTTCTGATTGCACCTTGAATTTTGCGAAGAAAAAGACTAATGTTTTTCGGTGGGAGAATGGCAATAAATGTTCGGATGGTATTGTGGCTATCTGATGGTTTCAATCCGGGTTCCTTTGGGCAGCTTCTCCATGTTTTTCATATGAAACTTTGGCCATGCCGGTTATTATTATTGACCAGCCTGCTGATCATTTTATAATCTGTTTTTTAGGAGTCTACAACCAGCAACAAATGATTAAAGACAAAAAAGGACAGAAGATTGCTCCCTGCAAAATCTGGGGGGTTAATCTTGATATTCCCGGAATGAAAACTCCCTATTATTTAATAGACGAAAAAAAAATATTAAAAAATCTGAAAATCATTGGTCAGATAAAGGCGGCTTCGGGTGCAAAGGTTGTTTTGGCCCTTAAATGTTTTTCCACCTGGTCTGTCTTTGATCTGATGAAGCCCTATCTGGATGGTACCACCAGCAGTTCTCTCTATGAGGCGCGTCTGGGGTATGAAAAATTTAGCAAAGAGGTGCATGCATACAGTGTGGCCTATGCCCCCGATGAGATTTGCGCTCTCACGGGTTTTGCCGATAAAATTATTTTTAACTCTGTTGCTCAGTTAGAGACGTATTATGGAATGGTGAAAGGGCATCCCCTTGGGTTGAGGGTAAATCCCGGCATGAGTTATTCCAATTATGATCTGGCGGACCCGGCGCGACGCTATTCACGGTTGGGGGTAGTTGATACTCGGCAAATTCTGCCGGTATTGGATAAACTCAGCGGTATCATGGTTCATTTTAATTGTGACAATGACAATTTTGATGCCTTCTCCCATACCCTGGATCTGCTGGCGCAAAAATATGGAGATATTTTACACAAGCTTCGATGGATGAGTTTGGGCGGCGGCCTGTTTTTTACCCGGGACAATTATCCCATCAAAAAATTCAGCAACGTCCTCAAGGGGTTTGGTGAACAATTTGATATTCAGATTTATCTGGAACCCGGGGAGTCTGTTATCACGAAGACAGGAGAATTGGTTACCAGTGTTTTAGACATCGTCCACAATGAAAAAGATATTGCAATTGTGGATGCTTCCATAGAAGCGCATATGCTGGATCTGTTGATTTACAGGTTAAATGCCCAAATTGAAACCAGTGACACCGGAAAACATGAATATATCATTGCCGGCAGATCCTGTTTGGCCGGAGATGTATTTGGTGAATATTGGTTTTCAACCCCCTTAAAAATCGGAGACACCATAAAAATTGCCGATGCAGCAGGGTATACAATGGTGAAGAAAAACTGGTTTAACGGGCTGCCCATGCCATCCATCGTTGTGAAGCGTTTGGATGGGACAATGGAGTTGGTTAGAAAGTTTGACTATAACGATTTTTTGAATACTCTTTCATGAAAAAATTGGGTGATTAGAATGACACGAAAAAATGTTTTGATTATTGGTGCCGGTGGGGTTGCACATGTTACGGCCCATAAGTGTGCCCAGAATAATGATGTCCTGGGAAATATTCATATTGCTTCCCGGACCAAAGAAAAATGTGATGCCATTATTGATAGTATACAGCAAAAAAACCATATGAAGGATACAAGAAAAGCCATTGTTGCACATAAGCTGGATGCCCTGGATGTATCGGCTACGGTCCGTCTGATCCAGCAGACTGATTCTCAAATTGTTTTAAATTTAGGCGTGGCCTTTGTTAATATGGCGGTGCTGGAGGCCTGTCTTGAGACGGGTGCCGTTTATTTAGATACGGCCATATATGAAGATCCCGATAAGGTTTGTGAGGATCCTCCCTGGTATGCCAATTACGAATGGAAGCATAAAGAGAGGTTTCGGGAAAAGGGGTTGACGGCTATTTTGGGATCCGGTTTTGACCCCGGGGTTGTCAATGCGTATTGTGCCCTGGCGGTTAAGCATCACTTTGATACCATTGATACCATTGATATTATGGACGTGAATACCGGTGACCACGGAAAATATTTTGCAACCAATTTTGATCCTGAGATTAATTTTCGAGAGTTTGTAAAGGTGTGGACCTGGATAGACCAGAAGTGGCAATGTTATCCCATGCATGGGGTTAAGCGTGTCTATGATTTCCCCCTGGTGGGGAAACAGCCAATTTACATGAACGGCCATGATGAACTGCATTCCCTGAGTAAGAATATCAAGGCCAAAAGTATTCGTTTTTGGATGGGGTTCAGTGAGCACTATATTAATGTTTTTACCGTTTTGGACAAGATCGGCATGCTGTCTCATCTGCCCGTAACAACAGCACAGGGACAAGAAGTGATTCCCCTTAAGGTATTAAAAGCTGTTTTGCCCGATCCCCAAACCCTGGCGCCCTATTATACCGGTAAAACCTGTATCGGCAATCTGGTGCAGGGCATCAAAGACGGAGCACCAAAACAAATATTTATTTACAATAGTTGTGATCACAAGGCCTGCTACAACGAAGTGGGGTCACAGGCGATAAGCTATACCGCTGGTGTACCACCTGTTGCCGCAGCAATGTTGATTGCAAAAGGGGTGTGGGATCCCAAAACCATGGTCAATGTAGAAGAACTTGATCCGGACCCTTTTATTGAAACCCTGGCCATCCTTGGCTTGCCCACTATAATTCATGATCTTACCCAGGCTGGCAGGATTGATCTGGAGTTGACCCCAAAGGAAATTGTAAAACAATTGATTTAGAATATACCGGGGAATTTTTCAGGTCCCTGGGTTACATATACCCTGGGAACCTTTTTTAATGGCTTCAGCGATTTGAACCGCCATTTGCTAATAGGAAGATGAGGATTTTGCAGATTTGTAGGTGATCAGAGTCTAAAATTATATCTTGAACAAGAACAACCGTCACTATTTCATATTATCTAAAAAAAACAATTAGATTCGCCACTTATTTTATCACCTTTTTCATCTGCATGCTGCCGGGATGTATTGGATATGTCCTTTTGCCCAATTTCTTAATAGATTTAAATTTTTGGCTTAAACCGGTATCTCTTTCTTTTTTTTGTGTCCCATAGTAAATACGGCTATAGATTATATTACTTTGACGGGAGATTTCATGATGATTATTAATGTGCTGATTTTGAGTGTGGCTGTGTTCTTGGTGGCCCAATTACTACCGGGTATCCGGGTTAAAAATTTTTATACCGCCATTCTGGTGGCAATCGTGTATTCATTGATAAATTTTTTTACAGGCTGGCTTTTGGTTCTGTTATCCCTACCCTTTATGATCATTACCTTTGGTTTGTTCAAGCTGGTGATCAATGCCTTTATGCTCTGGCTGACCGATAAACTCATGGAGGATTTTAAGATCTCTGATTTGTTGACCACGTTTATTGCGGCATCTTTGATTACATTTGTGGATTCGGCAATGCAGTGGATGTTTTAAATAACTGGCATGACCGGAGTTTCATATAAAAAAGTATCCAAAAGATCCGCTGTCTCTGGTTTGGTACAAAATGTATGATTTATGAAGGGGAGATGCAGATCCGGCAAAGACTGCAATCCTTCATGGGGCAGGATACCGATTTTTTTTCCTGTTCTGCCTTTTCATATTCCCGGGCAAGAAATTCATCCCTAACCCGGTGGTGCAAAATGTCCCAGGGCAGGGGGACTGCAGGACAGGTTTTCCCGGGCCTGGGTTTCTCTTGGTAAATCACGCGATCACAATAGTTTTTGTTGATTTTCATGGCCCGGGTCCAGCCATATTCTGCTGCCGTTTCAATGATATCAGCTGTGTCCCGATCCCCTAAAGAGAGCAGTGCATTGCACTTGGCCTGTCGCAGGGATTCAAAATTTGTGGTGATATTGGCTATTTTTTTCAGGCCCTGGCGGATGATATCTATCCGGTGTTTTAATACTTTTTCCGGTGTCATGGCACACCATTGGAAGGGGGTGCAGGGTTTGGGAATAAACGGGTTGATGCTAAGGGTGATGGTGCCTATTTTTTTCTTTTTTCTGGCGGCTTCTAAAAAGACTGCTTTTATGGCCAGTGTCAGGGAAACAATCTCTTTTACATCCAGGTCGGTTTCAAAGGGAAGGCCAATCATGAAATAGAGCTTTAGATTGAGAATACCTTCATCCACAAGCCGTCCTGCGGCATGGAGAATTTGTTCTGATGAGATTTTTTTATTGATAATATTTCGCATCCGCTGGGATCCTGCTTCCGGGGCGATTGTTGCGGTTTTAACACCTGACTCCGACAAAATTTCGATGATTTGATCGGTGAGTTTATCTGCCCGAAGGGAAGAAAATGAGAGTTTCAGGTCTCGATCCCGGGCATATTGACAGATGAGATGGATATCCGGGTGGTCCAGGACGGCGGAGCTGACCAGACCCACTTTTTTTGCCCGATCCTTTGCTTTATCAATGGCCTGGTAAATGGTTTCAGTGGGATAAATTCTGGGAGGCCGGTAGATGAATCCTGCCGTGCAGAATCGGCACCCATGGGGGCAGCCCTTGAGGGTTTCGATGAGAAACGTCTCTTTAAAGGCTGTTTGGGAGGTCGTGATGGTGGTGGTGGTTTTTACCCGGTCAAGGGTATCAAGGTATTGCACATCAATTTTGGCCGGGGGAGATGGGGAGGAAATAGGGGGGTGGGAATAGAGAATCGCCAGGTGCTGGGATGGAATATAGGCACCGGGCAGAAGCGTTTCTATGGTGGATAGAAGGGCTGCCCTGTTATCGGCTTTTTGGAATTGTTCAAAGAAAACATTCAGCAGGCATTCTGCTTCCCCGAGAAGGAAAAGGTCCATGAAGGGGGCAATGGGTTCCGGGTTTAAAAAACAGGCGACTCCCCCCGCGACCACCAGGGGGTGGGTGTGGTTTCGATCGGATGATCGCAGGGGGATGCCTGTTTTTTTCAGGAGTTGGACAAGGTGCAAAAAATCGTTCTCAAAAGAAATAGAGAATAAAATAATATCAAAGCGATCAAGGCTTAAACCGGTTTCAAGGCTTTTGATCTGCCGGATCTTTTGCCGTGGATCCGGTAAAAACACCCGCTCACAGGCAATGTTTTCTATCTGGTTCGCCAGCCGGTATACGGTCTGGAATCCCAGGCTTGACATGCCTGTCTTGTAGGTGTTGGGGTAAACAAGGGCCGCCTTTATCAACCCCTTGCCCCGCTTTATGATGGCCCCTTGTTCGTCGGATCCTTGTTGGGTGGAGCCATGTCCACTGTGCTTGTGACTGGCGGCATTTCTTCTTTTTGCCGGTTTGAGCCGTTTTTTCATGGATCAGTCAGCTTTTCTTCTTAAAAATGTGGGCACTTCCAGATCATCATGATCAAATGCCATGGCCGGGTAATCATTGACCATGTTTTCATCTCCAACCACCCGCTTTTGGGTGACCCGGACCGGGCTGTCAAACTCGTTCCAATTGGCAAGCTCATCATGGGTGGGGGTCCTGACTTGTCCCCTGACAATGGGTTCCCTGGAATGGGCGGCTCCCATTGGCATGGCAGCTTCCATTGCACCTGCATAGGTCTGCTGGGCATACACTGGCTGGGGGGCTGCTGCCTGGGCAGCCACCTGGGCTTTGGGATCAAAGCGATGCATGTTTTCAGCCAGTTGGGGTTCTTCCATGCCAATACCAGTGGCAATAACAGTGATCCGCATTTCATCTCCAAGCTCCTCATCAAAGGTCTGGCCCCAGATGATATCTGCGTCATCTCCTACCTCCTGGTGGATGCGGTCCGAGGCCGCGGTCATTTCTTCCAGGGTCAAATCGGAGCTGGAGGTGATGTTCATGAGAACCCCCTTGGCGCCTGAGATGGAAATATCTTCCAGCAGGGGATGGGAAATGGCTTTTTCAGCGGCTTCAATGGCCCTGTTTTCCCCCGAGGCAATACCGATTCCCATGAGGGCTTTTCCCGCTTTTTGCATGGTGGCTTTTACATCGGCAAAATCCAGGTTGACGTGCCCAGGCATCATGATCAGGTCAGTAATACCCTTGACGGAATGGTGAAGGATTTCATCGGCTTTAATGAACATGTCCACCATCCTGGCACCCTTTGGGGCAATGCCCCGGAGGCGGTCATTGGGGATGACAATCACAGTGTCTGTAATGCATTGGAGTTTTTCCAGCCCTTCCAGGGCCTGTCTTTCTCGTTTCTTGCCTTCAAAGGAAAAGGGTTTGGATGCAACGGCCACGGTGAGAATGCCTAGCTCCTTGCAGATTTCAGCAATAATGGGGGCAGCTCCTGTACCGGTCCCACCGCCAAATCCAGCGGTGATAAACACCATGTGGCTGTCCTGCAATGCCTCCCTGAGTTCATCCATACTTTCCAAAGCAGCTTCCCGGCCTGTGTTGGGATTGGCACCAGCGCCCAGGCCTTCGGTCAGTTGTGTTCCCAACTGGATTTTTGTTTCTGCCCTGGATGATTCAAGGGCTTGGGCATCTGTATTGGCAACAATGAATTTAACTCCCTTAAGTTTTGCATCGATCATGTTGTTGACGGCATTTCCGCCAGCTCCGCCTACGCCAATTACCTTAATTTTTGCCGAACTGTCACTCTCTACATAAGAAAACGTCATATCCACCTCCCTAAAGTTATATGATATCTTTAAACCACTGTTTCATTCTTGTTAATATGGAATTGAATCCTGTATCCGTTTCTTTAAAATCAATTTTACAGGCGGCATCACTGCCGAAAATTACCAGGCCTACCCCTGTGGCATAGGCAGGATTTTTTACAATGTCTTTTAATCCGCCGATATTATTGGGTTCACCCACTCTCACCGGCACATTAAAAACCGATTCAGCAATTTCCGAAATACCGTTCATTACAACGCTTCCCCCTGTCAGGACAAATCCTGCCGGAAAGGAATTTTCAAGCCCGTTGGAAAATATTTCTTTTTTTAACAAAGAAAATATTTCATCTACCCTGGGCTCAAGAATTTCCGCCAGAATACCCTTGGACAGTTTTTTCGGCGCCCTGCCACCCACAGCCGGTACCTCAATGGTGGCGCCTGATCTGACATTCTGGGGTACACAGGTGCCATGTTCTATTTTGATTTTTTCCGCCTCCGGCAATGGGGTCCGCAGCCCAATGGAAATATCATTGGTCAGGTTATGGCCCCCCACGGTCAGTTCATATATGAACTTAACATTGTTGTCCTTAAACAGGGCAAGGTCTGTGGTCCCGCCGCCCATATCCGCCAATAAACACCCCAGCTCTTTTTCTTCATCGGTGAGAACGGCCTGTCCCGATGCCAAGGATTCCAGGACAATATCGCAGACTTCAAGTCCTGCTTTGTTGCAGCATTTGACGATGTTCCTGGCAGAAGAGACAGCCCCTGTGACAATGTGGATTTTGGCTTCAAGGCGAATGGCGGTCATGCCCACGGGATTTTGAATGGACTCCATATCATCCACGATGAATTCCTGGGGAATGACATGGAGGATTTCCCGGTCAGTAGGAATGGCAACTGCTTTGGCAGCATCTATTACCCGCTCCACATCGCTTTCCATGATTTCCCTTCCTTTAATGGCGATGATGCCGTGGCTGTTGAATCCTTTGATATGGTTTCCTGCAATTCCCACATAAACAGATGAAATGTCACAGCCAGCCATGAGTTCTGCTTCTTCAACCGCTTTTCGTATAGAGTCCACTGTGGATTCTATATTCACCACAGATCCCTTGCGAAGCCCTGTGGACGGGTGGGAGCCTACACCGATGATGTTTATCTCATCATCGAGCATCTCCCCGACAACCGCAGTAATCTTGGTTGTTCCGATGTCCAGACCTACTATTATTTTTTCATTTCCCTGCAAATTAAACCCCCTTTTCTATAGTGTGGTGCAGAGCATCAATCTCTTTTGTTGTGATGAAAATTTTTTCTATATTATAAAGATCCATGGTACGAATGGCTTTTTCTGGAAAATTTTTATTCATATAGGCACTGATTTTAATTGCTTTAATTCGTTTCTCCTCAAACCGGGTAAACCCCAGTTTTATGGGTAGGGTTACCTGGGGGTCTGGGTTTTTATTGTAAATGTCCTTGGCTATAATGGTGATACCTGTGTTTTCATTTCCCATTATGGTGTTGATCCTGCCAAAACTTTGGATTTCCAGAAGATCCATGATGGCGTTGAACAAGGGACCTTCAAACCCAAAGGAGTTGCCGGTCCGGGTAAGGTCTATACCGGATATGGTGGGTAGAAAATTTAGCTGATCCTTTTGGGGGTCATATTCCTTAAAGGGGTGCCCCTGGGTGTTGATGATGATGTCCGCCAGATTTTCAATATTCACAATGGCCAGGGGTTCTTCTTCAACAACGGTCACCACGAGGGTTGAAAACAGGGACCGTTTGACACAGACCCTGGCAATCCAGGGATGACAGCAAATTTGTTGTTCAATGGAATTTAGGTTTATCTGGAACAGGTTGGTTTGGTCTGTCACGCCTGTCAGTTGGATTATTTCATTTCTTTTCACCCGTTGGGTTCCTGAAATGTCCACCTGTTTTATGGCAAAAAACGGGGATTGGGTAACGGCATCATAGACCCAGATGGAGGTAAGGCTCATCAGAACAAGTAAGCCAAAGGCAAAAAACACGTTAATGCTGTGTTTTTTTGAGGCAATTGCAGAGACTGATTTTCCCTTTGGGGAAGAGGCTTCGGGTTTAAACTTGTTTTGTTTCATTGTTTTATTCACCGGTTACCTTTACCTCTGTTTCAAGTTTAATATTATATTTCTTAAACACGGTTTTTTGAACCAGGTTTTTAAGCGCTATTATGTCTTCACACTTGGCGTTACCGGTGTTGATAATAAAATTGGCATGGCGTTTAGATATCTGGGCGCCGTTTATCTTTTTTCCTTTTAAACCGGCATCTTCAATGAGCTTGCCGGCCGGGGCATGGGAAGAGGGATTTTTAAAAAAGCATCCGGCACTGGCCAGAGATATTGGCTGGGTGGTTTTTTTGGTTTTCAGGGTTTGATCAAATCTCTTTTTGATCCCTGCCGGGTCTGTCGGGGTCAAGGAGAGATGCGCCCCCACAATAAGAATATCCACTGCCGCCAGTTGCCGATAGGAAAAGGCCAGGTTTTTTCTTTTAATGGTCTTAAATGTAAGGGTTTTGGTGTCAATGACCTCCAGGGCAGTAACGACCTGGGAAATTTCCCAGGCGGCTGTGCCGGCATTCATCATGAGTGCGCCCCCCAGGGTGCCGGGGATACCGGCGGCAAATTCAAGTCCGGCGAGGCCCTGGTCCATGGCAAATTGACAGACCGTTGACAGGCGTTCTCCTGCATCGGCGCGGATGGTTTTTCTATCCTCAGTGTTGGATCCTGTATCAAAAATACAGGGGACGGATTTTAGTTCTTTGAGAATAATGACAAGGCCTTTAATCCCCTTGTCAGAGACCAGGGTATTGGTTCCGCCGCCCAGGATGGTGACAGGAAGGCCCTCTTGCCTGGCAGCATTAAGAATGGCAACAAGTGTTTGCTTGTCTCGGGGTGCGGCCAAAAGATCGGCGGGTCCTCCCACCCTGAAGCTGGTATATTTGCTTAGGGGTTCCTGGGACAAGAGTCCTAAGGTTGCTTGAGACAATAGTCCCAAGGTTGCCTGGAAGTTTTTATATTTTTTGTCTGTTGTCATCGGGTTTTATAATATCTCCACCAGGCGTTCTCCAAGGGTGTAAATGTCGCCAGCCCCCAGGGTAAGTACCAGATCGCCTTTGCCTGCCTTGTGGGTGACCATGGACAGGGCCTGGGTAAAATCCGGTGCAAAGGTCACATCCTTATGGCCATGTGCCTTTATTGCGTCACACAGGGTTTTTGAGTCCACACCCGGGATAGGGGCTTCACTGGCCGCATAAATGGGCAGCACAATCAAGGCTGCAGACTGGTAAAAGGATCGGGTGAATTCATCAAACAACCCCTGGGTCCGGGTATAGCGATGGGGCTGGAACATAACAATGAGGCGTTTTTTCGGATAACTTTCCCGGACCGCTGTCAGGGTGGCCCTGATTTCTGTGGGGTGGTGGCCATAATCATCCATGACAAGGATGCCTTTTTTATTTCCTTTTATTTCAAGGCGGCGTTTGACCCCTTGTATTTCTTCCAGGGCCTTTTTTATGGTGGCAAAGGGTATTTTAAGTTCCAGGGCCGTTGCAATTCCGGCCAGGGCATTGGAAATATTGTGCTGGCCGGCTATGTTCAGGTTGATTTCTCCCAGGTTAATGTTCTGGTGAAATACGGAAAAACGGCTTTTCCCGTCCAGAAAACTGATCTCCCGGGCCTGGAGATCAGACTGGGCACTCATGCCAAAGGTGGTGTACCGGACATGGATTCTGGGCAGGATGTCCTGGATATGCGTATTGTCCAGGCAGAGAATGGCCAGGCCGTAGAAGGGGACGGAATTAATGAACTGGACAAAGGTGTCCTTGATATCTTCAATATCCTTGTAAAAGTCCAGGTGTTCCAGGTCAATATTGGTGACGGCGGCAATGGCAGGTGAATATTTAAGAAAAGAGCCGTCACTTTCATCGGCTTCGGCCACGATAAAGTCTCCGTTACCGTGGAGGGCATTTGTATCCAGTCCCTGTAACAGGCCGCCGATGATCACGGTGGGGTCCAGCCCGGCTGTATTCAGGATCTGGGAGATCATGGCCGTGGTCGACGTCTTTCCATGGGCACCGGAAACGGCAATGGAATATTTTATCCGCATGAGTTCGGCCAGCATCTCTGCCCTGGGGATGATGGGGATCACCATCTGCTTTGCCTGGATCACTTCCGGGTTTTCCTGGGAAATGGCAGACGAGGTGACAATGACATTGGCCCCTTTAATCTGGCTCTTGGCATGTCCCTGGAAAATTTTGGCGCCCTTTTGTTCAAGTCGCTGGGTAATGGGGGAGAGCTTTAAGTCTGAGCCGGATACGGTGTATCCAAGGTTGATCAACAGCTCTGCAATCCCGCTCATGCCGATTCCGCCGATGCCCACAAAATGGATATGATAATTACTTTGATACATGGTTATAGGTCCTTTGTCTTTAAAATTGCTGATGCAATGATTTTGTCTGCATCGGGCATGGCAAGCTTTCTTGCGGCAATCCCCATTTGTTTCAACTTTTTTTTGTCCTTCATCAAGTCCTGGAGGGTTTCTTTTAAGAGAGGGCCTGTCAGGTCCCGGTCAGCAATGAGAATGGCGGCGCCTTGATCTGCCAGGATCTTTGCATTGAAGGTCTGGTGGTCATCTGCCGCATGGGGAAAGGGCACTAAAATTGCGGGCAATCCTTTGAGGGTCAATTCTGAAATGGTGCCGGCGCCGGACCGGGTGACCACAAGATCCGCTCTGTCCTGGAGGGCTGGCATATCCTGGAAAAATGCCTGGACTGTTGAACTTGCCTTTAGTTTGACATGGGCTTTTTGTATTTGGCTTTCTTCGGCAAGGCCGGTCTGGTGGATGATATGAAGGTGGGCGAGGTCCATGAGATTTAATGCCTCCATAACAGCATGGTTAATGCTGGCAGCGCCCTGGCTGCCGCCAGTTACCAGAAGGGTGAAATCTTCTGGCCTTATATCAGTCGCCCGGTTTGATTCATTGTTTGCTTCTGGGGTCTGCACTGGATTTGCCCGGCGGATGGGATTGCCCACATAACGGGTTTTCGGGTTTTGATCCATACCCTTGGTGGTTTCAAAGCCTGTAAAAATGGTGTCGGAAAATCGGGACAAAAGACGGTTGGTAATACCGGGGATGGAATTTTGTTCCTGGATGGCCCTGGGGATTCTTAAGATCCAGGCGGCCAGTACCACGGCAAAGGAGGAAAATCCGCCCACTCCCAGAACAAAGTCTGGTTTGAATCGGACCAAAAGTACAAGTGATTGGATCAGGCTGCCAAGGGTACAACCAATTGAAATGAGTTTGCCAAACAGGCTGCCGCCCTTAATGGGTTTGGCCATAATGGCTTTGTGACGGAATCCATAGGTTTTCAGGGTAGCAATTTCAAAGGGAGCATCGGTGCCGATAAAGAGAATTTTGGCCTCGGGATTTGCTGTTTTAAGGGCCTGGGCAACCGCAATTCCGGGGAAGAGATGGCCGCCTGTTTTCCCGCCAGCAATAATTAGATTGAATTTGGCCAGATTAAATTTGGCCAGCTTGAATTTGGTCAGGTTAAATTTATTGAGACTGAATTTAGCGTTCATTTTTAATTGATGCCCCAATGTTCATTAAAATTCCCATGGCAGCCATGTTCACCACCAGAGATGTCCCGCCATAACTGATAAAGGGAAGGGTAAGGCCTTTTGTGGGAAGCACTCCCAATGCAACCCCTGTGTTGATGATCACCTGGACCCCGATATACAGGGTCAGGCCGGTTGCTGTGATGGTGCCAAACATATTGTCGGCATTTTTGGCAATCTGGGACCCGGTTACAAGGATCACGGTATAGAGGGAAAAAATGGCAATGACGCCCAAAAGCCCCAGTTCTTCGCCAATAATGGAAAAGATAAAGTCTGTGTGGGGTTCGGGCAGATAGTGCATTTTCTGCATCCCAAGTCCTATGCCCTTACCAAACAATCCGCCGGATCCAATGGCTTTTAAGGAATGGGTGATCTGGTATCCTGTATTATAGGGATCATCCCAGGGATTCATAAAAGTCAGGATTCGCAACATTCGGTATTCAACCTTGAAGACCAGAAAATAAACAATGGGGATGACCAGGGGAAGGGGGCTGAGCAAATGGAGAATTTTTACCCCGGCAACAAACATCATGCCCCAGCAGATTAGGCCCATGACCACAATGGTACCAAAATCCGGTTGAATAATGATAAGTCCGGCAAAGAGGGCAAAGACAACTGCATGGGGGAAGAACCCGATGGTAAACTTATCGATCATTTCCTGTTTTTTTGCCAGGGAATATCCGATAAAAAGGATCATGGCCAATTTTGCAAATTCAGCTGGCTGGAAGGTAAATCCCCCCAGGTTTAACCAGCGGCAGGCACCTCCTGCCTTAATATTTAATGCCGGGAAGAGCACGGCAACAAGCAGCCCCAGGGAGGCCAGAAGAATGATATAGGCAAAACTTCTATAGAGTCTATAGGGAAAGGAGGCGGTTACAAACATTACGCAAAGGCTGATGCCCAAAAACAGGGCTTGTCTTTTCATGTAATAAAACAGGTTGTTATGCTCTTCCATGCTGATGGAGGATGAGGCGGAATAGACCATGACAATACCGATACAAGATAGCAGCAGCACCGGGAAGAGCAGTCCCTTTTCACCCCAAAAGGGGTGTATTGGGCTTTTATTGTCCATTTTTCACTTCCTTGGCCAACCCATTTGTCATTCCATTTACCTGTGCGATAAAGTCATCCCCCCGGGCACCATAGTTTTCATACATGTCAAAACTGGCACAGGCGGGAGAAAGCAATACCACGTCTCCTGGGCAGGCGATTTCATAGGCTTTCTCCACTGCGGCTTCCATGGAATTTACCGCTAACACCGGGCAAATTTCTCCCAGGATCTGCTGGATATGATTACGGGCTTCACCCATGGCAATTATTTGCTTTACTGCTTTTTTTGCCTGGTCCTGAATTTGGGGAATGAGCAGGGAGAAATCAGTTCCTTTTTCCCGACCGCCCAGGATCAGGATGATGTTCGTTTGAAAGGATTCAAGGGCCCGGACCACTGCATTGGTATTGGTGGCTTTTGAATCATCAAAAAAAGATATTCCATTGATTTTTTGGACAAATGCCATGCGGTGGGGAAGATTTTTAAAGGTTGCCAGGGCCGCTATGAGACCCTGCATATTGCCACCGGCCAATAAGCTTGCCAGGCAAGCTGCTGCAATATTTTCCCGGTTGTGGATACCAGGAAGTTCCGTGAGAGCTCGGGTATCGATATCCTCAAACCCGTTCTGGGTCTGGAGGAAAATATGGTCACCGGAAATTCGGGCATTTAAGCTACTTTTTATGTGGGCGGTTTTTGAATCAGATTCTTTTGAATCGGCCTTTTTTGAATCGGACACATTTGAATCGGACACATTTGAATCAGATTGGGATGAAAAGGAAAGGACCTGGGAAGAAATTTGTGAAATCCGTGTATCAAATCCGTCAATGGCCTGGTTGATGATAGCCGTGTCATGGGATGTCTGGTTTCTAAAAATCCCCCATTTGGAGTCCATGTAGCCGTCAAAGTTGTCGTATCGGTCCAAATGATCTTGGGCCACATTCAGCAAAAGAGCCATTTCCGGTTTGAAATTGTGGGCCAGGTCCAGCTGAAAACTGGAAATTTCCGCCACGACCCAGTCTGCTGGCTTGTCATCCATAAGGTATTCCACCAAAGGGGTGCCGATATTGCCCCCCATAAAAGTTGTAAGCCCTGAGGCCTTGAGCATATCCCGGATCAGGGTGGTGGTGGTTGTTTTTCCATTGGTCCCGGTGATGGCAATGACAGGGGTCTTATTATATCGGGAAAAAATATCCAGTTCTCCTGTGATGGGAATCCCATTTCGGGCGGCTATCTTAAGGTAGATCATGTCCAGGGGAACCCCAGGGCTGACCACTATTGTCCGGGCAAGGTTAAAGGTTGCTTGGTCATGGAAACCGATTTGGGTACGTATTCCTAAATCTTTTAGACTCGTTTCAGCCTGGGTCCTTGATGAGTCAATATCCGTTGCCACAACCTTTTGGCCCTTTGCATGGAGAAACCGGGCCATGGACAGCCCGGAGCTGCCAAGTCCAACGACCAGATAATAGGGTTGTTTGGTGTCGACCATGTGTTTACCTTATCTTAAGTGTACTCAATGAAATCAGGGCCAGGACAATGGCGATGATCCAGAATCTCACAATAACTTTAGATTCATGCCAGCCCTTGAGTTCAAAATGGTGGTGCAAAGGTGCCATCCTGAAAATGCGTTTTCCCTTTGTCAGTTTAAAATAAGAAACCTGGATGATCACGGATAGGGCTTCCATGACAAAAAGTCCCCCCACAATGAGCAGCAAAATTTCTTGTTTTGTCACCACGGCAACAGTGCCGAGTAGGGCCCCCAGGGGAATGGAGCCTGCATCTCCCATGAACACCTGGGCCGGGTGGGCATTGAACCAGAGAAATCCCAGGCCTGCACCTGCTAAAATCCCGCAGATGACGGTGATTTCTCCGGCCGATGCAATATGCCGGACATGTAGATAATCGGCAAACTGGGTATGGCCTGCCACATAGGCAAAAAACATGTAGGTGACGCTGGCCACAATATAGGGGCCGATCGCAAGGCCATCCAACCCGTCGGTCAGGTTGACGGCATTGGAGGTTCCTACAATCACCAGGCAGGCAAAGGGGATATAATAAATTCCTAGGTCCGGGGAAAAATCTTTCAAAAAGGGGAGGGTCAGGGTGGTGGTGAAATCCGGGCATTTATAGATCAAAAAGCCGATGACCAGGCCGAAAATAAACTGGATGGTAAATTTCCCCCTGGCGGTAAACCCCATGTTTCTTTTTTTGACCTGCATTAAATAGTCGTCAATAAAACCGATAAACCCGAAAAGAAGCAGGGTTAACAGAAGAATGGAAACATAATGGTTGGACAGGTTGCCCCATAGAATCGTTGACAGAAAAATGGAGAAAAGAATGAGAACCCCGCCCATGGTGGGGGTTCCCTGTTTTTCCATGTGGGACTGGGGGCCGTCTGTCTGGATAATCTGGCCGATTTGCAGTTTGCTAAGCTGCTTTATGACAAGGGGGCCCAGCAAAAGACAGATCAAAAATGCGGTCAGACTGCCGTATATGGTTCTAAAGGTAATATACCGAAATATATTTAGAACCGAAAAATATTCATTCAAAGGATATAAAAATTGGTAAAGCATTAAGCGTAGGCCACTTTTGGGTTTGTCTGGGTTAGTTTTATATCCTGCCTGTCCGTGCCGGATCTTCTTTCAGGAACATAGGCGGCATAGGAAAAGTTTCTTCTGTCAATACTGAGTCGTCTTTCTTTCCGGGCAATAAAATGTTTCATAGGCCTCCTTTTTGTACCTGATTTTTCATGTCTGAAATAATGGTTTCCATTGTCATTCCCCGGGAGCCCTTTAAAAGAATCCAGTCTTCTCGTTGGGCGTGCTGCAATGCCAGGCGGCCGATCTCTTGCTTTGTCCCCCAAAAGATTTTGTCCTTTGAAAGGCCTCTTTCAAGGGCACCTTCAAGCAAATGGGCCGCTTGTTTACCAAACAGATATAAGTGGGCAAGATTCGTTCCGGCGGCAAAATGGCCGATTTCCCGGTGGAGTTGATCCGAATCTGCTCCCAGTTCCAGCATGTCACCGAGTATGGCAAAGGCTTTTTTCCCCTTTGCCATAAGCCCCAGGGTTTTCAGGGCCTGGACCATGGATGCGGGATTTGCATTATAGGTGTCATCGATTAAATTGACACCATTGGGAAGTTGGTCCATCTTCATTCTGCCGGAAACCGGCGTAAACGCGTTAAGTCCCGTCTTAATTCCCTGGCTTGAAATCCCGGCAATCCGTGCGGCGGTGATGGCGGCCAGAGCATTGTTCACCATAAAAGGGGCAGGGGAGCCAACGGAATACCGGACCCTCCCTTTCTTGTCGGAAATGGTAAAATGACTTGTGTTACCGGCTATTTCAATATTCTCTGCCCTTGTGTCAGGTATGATTTCAGATTTTGGATCGGTCCCAAAAAACAGAATTTCACTGACGTTTTTGTTTTTTTGGGCACAGGTTTCAATAATTTTCCATCTTTTATCATCTGCAAAGAGGATGGCATGTCCGTCTTTTCGAACATGTTCAAAAATTTCGCCCTTGGCCCTGGCAACATTGTCAACCGTTTTAAGCCCTTCAAGGTGGGCACCTGCGGTGTTGGTGACAATGGCGATATCGGGGCAGGCAATTTGGGAGAGCCGCGAAATTTCTCCGGGATGGTTCATGCCCATTTCAATGACAGCCCATTCATGGGCATAGGACAGGTTTAAAAGCGTGAGGGGCATGCCGATTTCATTGTTGAAATTTCCCTTAGTTGCAAGGGTGTGAAACCGGGTTTTAAATATTTTTTCGATGATCTTCCGGGTGGTGGTTTTGCCATTGGAACCGGTGATGGCAATGAGCTTTACATTTGAGCGAAGCCTTTGATACCGGGCAAGAAGCCCCAGGGCAATCAGGGTATCTCTTGCTTCAAAAAAGAGGATTTTCTTTTTTTTAATCTGGGCCACCAGAGAAGGCGCAAGGGTTGCCAAATATCCTTTTTGTGCCACAAATCCTTGTATTCCTTTTTCCAAAAGGTCCGGGATAAAATTGTGTCCGTCAAAGGATTCTCCCTTGAGTGCAAGGAAAACCTGGGAGGGGGTAATGGTCCTGGAATCTGTATTGATACGGCTGAATATAAAGGATTCATTCAATTCTCTTGATTTTCCCGATTCCTCTGGTTCTCCTGGGGTGTCTATCACAGGTTGTTGTGCCAGGGCCTGGACCAAATCTTTTTTGTTCCATTCAATGGGGGTAAATCCGGTTTCAAATTTTTCACAGGCCCTTACCAATTCTTCGGTGTCATCAAAGTGGATGGTGCCTGAATTGGTAATTTGGTAAGTTTCGTGGCCCTTACCGGCTGCCACAATAATATCCGAAGGGTTTGATATCATGATGGCCAACTCAAGGGCTCGTTTCCGGTCGACTTCTTTGACATAGCCCTTTTTTGCAGGACGGGTGTCAAGGGTCTCTCGGTCCAGTTCACAGAAGCCATCAGCCTGAATACCGGCTATAATATCGTCTACAATTGCCCCGGGGGATTCATGCCGGGGGTTGTCCGAGGTGACGATTGCCACGTCAGAGTATTGGCAGGCAATTTTTCCCATGAGAGGGCGTTTTGTCTTGTCCCTGTCGCCGCCGCAGCCAAATACCGTGATAAGGCGTGCCGGAGCCCGCTGTGCCAGGGTGGAAAGGATGGATTCAAGGGCATCCGGGGTATGGGCATAGTCCACAAACAAATAGCGGTTGAGTCGATTCTCAATTTTTTCCAACCGGCCTGGTACACGGGTAAGAGATTCAATGCCCTGTTGGATTATTTTTTTATCAATGCCGATGGCAAGGGCTGCCCCTGCAGCACACAAAATGTTTTCAAGATTGAAGGTTCCGGTGAGGGCGGTTTTTAGAAGAAATGGTTCCCCGGCCAGGGAAATGGTTCCGGACAGTCCGTTAATATCATCTGTAATGTTCGAGGCCCTTATGTCTGCTATCTGGGTGTCTGCAGCCTGGGTGTGGCTGACCAGAAATTTGGTGTAGGCGAGGGAACTCGCCAGGCTTTTTCCCCTGTCATTGTCTATATTAATGACAGCCGGTGCTTTTTTTGTTCGGCTGTTTGGGCCCAAAAAGTCTGTAAAAAAGCGTTGTTTGCAATTAAAATACTCGTCCATGGTTTCATGGTAATCCAGGTGGTCTTGGGTCAAATTGGTATAGATCCCGGCATCAAATTCACAACCGTCCACCCGGTGCTGATCCAGGCCGTGGGAGGAAACTTCCATGATGACGTGGGTGATCCCGGCCAGTTTCATGTTGAACAATGCTTTTTGTAATTCAATGGCATCCGGGGTGGTAATGGGGTTGTCGAATGTTTTTCCCTTGTACCGGATGTTGACGGTTCCTATGACCCCGGTGGCGTATCCGCAAGCAGTGAAAATACTTTCCAGTATCCAGGAGGTCGTTGTTTTTCCGTTGGTTCCGGTAATCCCCACCAGAGTGAGATCCCTTGACGGCCGGCCATAAAAATTTGCCGCAACAATGGCACTTGCTTTTCTGGAGTCCTCCACAAGAATAATATTGCCGGCGTTGTTGTTATCAGGCCGGGTTTGAGCAATGACGGCCACTGCCCCATTTGTAATTGCCTGGTCAATATAATCATGGCCATCTGCTGCATATCCCCTGACCGCCAGAAAAAGTCCGCCAGGTTCAATATCCTGGGCCCGGCAACTGATGGAGGTTATCTCCATTTCGTTCAAGGGTTCCAAAACAGAGCCGGTTTTATCTTTCAGGTCACAGCCCTTGAGGATTGCAGACAGTTTCAATTTTTTTCTCCCTTTGTAACCGCTGCAATCATGGTTTTTGTCGGTTCCGGCGCAATATTCAAATAGTTAAACGACTGGGCCATAATGGTCTTAAATGCCGGCGCCGCCACTTGACCACCATAATATTGTTTTTGGGGCTCATCAATCACCACAAGAATGGCAAGCTCTGGATTTTCCTGGGGGGCAAATCCGGCAAATCCGGCAATATATTTATTCGTTTCGTAGCCTGCTTTCCCCTTGCGGGCCTTTTGGGCGGTGCTTGTTTTTCCGCAAACCCGATATCCTTCCATGGCAGCCTTTGTTCCGGTTCCCTCTTCCTGGACCACCAGGTTCATCATCGTTTTGACTTGAGCTGCTGTTTTGGGAGACACTACCTGGCGCAGGGGTGTGGGCTGGAACACCTGGAGGTCATGGCCTTCATTGGAGATGATCTTTTTGATCAGCATGGGTTTCATCAGCACTCCATCATTGGCAATGGCTGAGATCCCTGAAATCAATTGGATGGCTGAAACCGAGAGGCCCTGGCCAAAGGAGATAGCGCTGGTATCAATCTTTGACCAGCGTTTGTGGGGAAGCAGGCTGCCATTGGTTTCTCCCGGGCAACCCATACCTGTTTTCAGGCCGAATCCAAAATTGCTCAAACACTCATGGAGGGTTTTTTTACCAATGGTTTCTGAAATTTTAGTGACGCCTATATTACTGGAAAATTTAATAATTTGATTTAGGGTGAGCCAGTCATATGGGTGGGTATCGTGGATGGTAAATTTGCCGATACGGTATTCACCGTGTTCGCAAAAGAAAATGGACTTTGGGGAAAATCCTTTTTCAAGGGCTGCTGCCACTGTGAATACTTTTATGATAGATCCTGGTTCAAAGGCATCGGTAATGGCCCGGTTTCTATAGGTGTCCTTGCTTGAGACCCTGAAGTTGTTGGGGTTGAATCCCGGGTAATGGGCAATGGCCAGCAATTCCCCGGTGGCAGGTTTCATGACAAGGGCCATGCCCGATTTTGCCTGGTGGGCCTTAACGGTTTGTTCAAGGGTTCTTTCCGAAAGGAATTGGATTTTTTTATCGATGGTGAGTACAAGGGAATTTCCCTTTAATTGGTTCCGGCGGTTTTTATGGATATCCAGAACCCTGCCGGTGCCATCCCTTTTTACCCTTATCTTTACCTCTTCTCCTTCAAGAACGGCGTTGTATTTGAACTCAAGACCTTCCAGGCCAGAATCATCTTTCCCTGTAAAGCCGATGACCTGGGCTGCCAGGTTGCGATTGGGATAAAATCGTTTGGAATCGTTTTTAAGATATATCCCCTGGATATCCAGGTTCCGGATTTGCTTGGCCTGGGCCGGGGATACCTTTCTGGCAATCATGACAAATCGTCCCTTCCTGGACAAGTTTGCCTTTAAATCGGTTTGTTTAATGTTTAAAATTTTTGAAATCTGGGCAGCCGTTCGGACCGGATCCTTTATCTGGGATGGATCTGCCGTTATGGTGGGGGCATCAATACTGGTCCCTAATTTGTTGAGGTGACGATCCAGGATTTGGCCCCGTTCTCCTTTGATGGTGAGATATTTGGAATAGCCCTGTTCGGCTTTTCGGGTCAGATCATGGGCCTTGAAAATTTGAACCTCAAAGGACCTGGCTCCCAATAGGAAAACAGATCCCACCAGCAGGATCTGGACCAAAAGAATCCGGCGTTTGATTTGTTTATTTTCGGGGATTTTTCCCATTAACGATCCTCACCTGAAAGATAAATGGTCTGGCTAAATGTGTCGGGTGAAAGGCCCAGGTGGGTCCTGGCAATTCGGGTGATTCTGGCGTCTGATTTGAGCCGGTCCCTTTCAACAGACAATGCTCGTCCATAGGACAGGCTCTTTGTGATACCTGCCTGGGCATTGGATATTCTTACAATGGCCTGGGTAGACTCAGTCCTGACCCATGCATGGACCATGAGTTCACAAAACAGGACCAAAATAAGCGCCAGCCACCTGTATCCGACGCGTTGACTCGGTTGTGTTTTGTGTTTTATTGTCATGGGGCCCTCATTTATAATTTTTCGGCCACCCGAAGTTTAGAACTCCTGGCCATGGGGTTTGCATCTATTTCTGCCTGTGTCGGGATTAAGGGTCGTTTAAAAATTGAACGTATCTGGGGAACAAATCCGCACATGCACCGGGGAAATTCCCTGGGGCAGGTACATCCGTTTTCAAAGCGTCTTAAGCTGTGCTTGACAATGCGGTCCTCAAGGGAGTGAAAAGAAATAATGCAGACCCGACCGCCTTTTACCAGCAGGGAGGGAAGTGATTTCATGAAGGTTTCAAGTTGGTCCAGTTCCTGGTTGACTTCAATTCGTAAGGCCTGAAATACCCGGGTGGCTGGATGGATTTTTTGTTTGAATGCCAGTTTTGCGGGGGTTGTATCCACAATAATCTGGGCCAGCTCTTTACTGGTTTCAATGGGGGCTTCCATTCGTCTTTTTACAATGGCCCTGGTAATTCTTCTGGCGAGCTTTTCTTCTCCGAACTTGAAAAAAATATTAACCAGGTCCTTTTCCGCGTATGTGTTTACAATCTGTCTTGCTGTCAGGGGTGTCCGGATATCCATTCGCATATCCAGGGGCTCGTTTTTATTAAAACTAAAGCCGCGCATTCCGTTTGCAAGCTGGTTAAAGGAAAAGCCCAAATCAAGAAGAATGGAATTAACACCGTCGATGCCGTTGGATTGAAGGATTTGGGGCAGACTTGCAAAGTTGCTGTGGAACAGCCGGATGTTTTTTTCAAAGGGAGATAAAACTTTTTTCGCGTTGACAATGGCATCCATGTCCTGGTCAATGCCGATGAGCATTCCATGGGGAAGGATGGCCTTTATCGTTGAAAGCGCATGGCCTGAACCGCCCAGGGTACAATCCACACAAATATTCCCGGGTTTCAGGTTTTGATACTCATGCACTTCTTTTGGCATGACAGAGGTATGTTCAAATCCCATTTTTACAACCCTAGGGAAGCAATTTCTTCTCGTACTTCCTCTTTTTCAAGTTCCTGCTCCATTTTAAGGTTTTCGTGATCCCATTTTTCCCGTGACCAGATTTCAAACCGATCCAGGACACCCACAAGGACAATCTCTTTGTCAATATCAGCATAGGTTCTCAAACTCTGGGGGATGAGAATCCGATCCTGTTTATCACATTTCAACGGGCATGCATTGCCAAGGAAAAACCGTTTGAATTTTTCCATGCTGGCACTTTTTGCCGCACGGATTCTTTGTTCAAGATTCTTCCATTCGTCAAAGGTGTAGGCATAGATACAGCCGTCCTTGATAGAAATCACAACCCCGTATTCATCATCGGCCTTCAAGACCTTCCGGAATCTTGCCGGAATGATAATCCTGCCTTTTGGGTCAATTGTATGAAAGGAGCTTGATCGAAACACTTAATTTAAGCCGCAATAAAAATTACATCCACTTTCCACCACCATAGGCCACACTTTTACGAAAAATGAACTTTATGTCAAGGAGAAAATTCAATTTTATTTAATATTATTGTTATAAGCTCCAATTTAAAGGGAATTAGACCTGGTGTCGTAAAGGGGAGTAAAGTGGGTGTAAATTTTTAACACCATGAATCCAAGGGGGAGAAGGATAAAAATACATGTAAAGTCAATGGGTTATTGTAATTGTTTTTTTTGTGGTGTGAAATAACAACAACACAAGGGGGGGGGCGAAGTGGAGTGGGGGGGGGGCTGGGACTATTTTTTTTATGTTTCCCTGGACTCGGAAGTTGCAGACTCTAAATTCCCTGGTCCAGGTCAGAAAGACGTAAGTTAGAGTGCGCTGGAAATTGTCTGGCGGGTATTCTCCATTATCTCATCCAGCCGGTCCATCCCATGTGCTGATAAATATATGGGCCGATGGACGATTATGTCAACGTTTCCAGGGGTCAGGTCAAGGGAATCCGGGGGCAGGACCTTAAAAGAATTTTTAACCGTGATCGGCAGAATGGGAAGCCCGGTTTCCATGGCAAAGATAAAGGCCCCTTTTTTAAAGGGCATGACCTTTCCATCCCGGCTCCTTGTTCCTTCAACAAAAAAGAGGACAGAGGATTTTTTCGATAATTTCCCCTTGGCCATTTCTATGGATTTGATCGCAGTTCCGGGATTGCCACGGTCAACGAAAATACATCCCAATTGGCGACAGGCTGGCCCGAAAACCGGTATTTCTCCCAATTCCTTTTTCATCACCCATTTTATTTTAAGCCCGATGAACCCGTGGATCATCGGGATGTCTGCCATGCTTTGATGGTTGGCCACCACCACATAGGCGTGGTGGCGGGTATAATTTTTTTTGCCCTGGATAATGACCCTCAGGGGGGCAATGGCGCAGCACAGGCGGGACCAGGTAACCGCAAGAATATCAGCTGCATCCTGGCTGAAGACAAACCCCACAACAATACAAATCAGCCCCAACAGCATGGTAATGAAAAACACAAAAGGAATCACCACCAGCCATTTATAGGGCTGATATGCTATTTTAAGAAAGGCATTCACTCGTTGTCTGTTTTTTTCTCTTCCTCGTCAAGTCCCGCCAGTTTATCCGCATAAGACAGGATATCTTTTCCTTTATACGACTCCAGAACAAACGGGTAGGGGCTCATGGAAGAGGTCCCCACCAGTGTGTCCCCATTGTTCCGGTCAAAGAGGTTTAAAATAATTTGGGGCTTGTTTTTAAGGATTATTTTAAGAAGGGGGGACTCCTTTTCCAGATCCTCCCTGGACAGGCTGTCTGAAAATCGCTCACATGTCAGAAAGGACAAGGAGGATATAAGATTTGTCAGGGCCTCCTTGTCCGGGGATGACCCATCTTCAAACTTCCAGGAAACTGGGATTTTTTTTGTATCATCCTTTGAAGGGATGGCGGTCAAAATTTTGGACACCCCACCCTTTTCGATGGTGATTTGTTTGATGGTGTCTTCCTTAAGGGTCAGGACCTGTTTATCCCTCAGTGTTTCAACGGAGGTATTAAAATCATTTTTAAAATTTTGATTTGCCTGATAAATCCGGGTGTCGCCTGCCAGCATGATAAAGGTATGGTTCCCGCTGGGGGATACTTTCCCTATTTTAAAGGAGAGCAGCAACTCTTCTCCTTTGAAGGCCTTTACTTCGATGAAATGGTCATCATCCAGCTCATACCGGCTGATGTCCCGGCTTTCGGAAATAAGACCCGAGACCTTGAGGTTTCTGGTTACAGCCAGCAGCTTTTTGATCGCGGTCATGTCTGCGGTATATCTTTTATCCGTGACCCCCCAGGTATCCTTTTCTTTTATTAGCTCAATGGGCGTCTTTTCCTGGGTAATAATCAGTCGGTCAATTTTCCCTTTTTCAATTTTAACGGGTTCCGGCAGGGTGTAATTTTGTTGGTCGTCCTTTTTGAATACAAGATAGGCGCTCAATGCAAAGATGAGCAGGACCAGAATTAAATATTCTTTTTTCATTATGGTGTTATTCCTTGTTAGGCGTTAAACATCTTTGATATTTTTTTCTTTCTTGCTTTTCTTGCCATGAGGACTCCCAGGCCGAAAAGGACCACCAGGATCGGCAGGACCACGATATTAACCGTTTTGATAATTCCCCGGGTAACGGGGGCGATTTGGGCAAGGGGATTTAATGTCTGTTGTTTGCTTCTCATGCTGGCAATCTGATCTTCACCATTAAGGTGATCAATGACATTCAAAAGAAAGGTGGCATTGGTGGATCGGCCCCCGGGATCCAGCATATTATCTGCAAGCACCTGGGAACAGCCCAGGACAAAAATTTTAACCGGTTTTGATGATTCTATTACCTTATTTTGGGCCACGAATCCTTGTGGAAGGTTTTTGTCTGAGCTATTGCTCTTTTCGGTTGCGGGTTCCTCCTGGCTCTCCTGGGGGATATCTTTTTCCCCCAACGCCTTTGCAGGAATATCTTTTCCCGCAAAATAACTGGTAAACCGGCCTTCCAGAACATATGCCAGATCATGGGTTGCAAATGCTTCGGGGACACTTGGTGGGGTAATGAACATGGGGTTAAGGTTGATCATGCCTTCCATGAGCCAGGCCTGGTCTGAGGATGCCAAAAGCCTTGTGGCAGTCACCTGATCTGTTTTGATGTTCTCAGGTTCCAGGGTTAAAGGCGAGATCTGCATGGCAACCAGTCCCTTGATATTGTTCATAAATTTTGGGGTGTTGTTAATGGAGTTTTCCTTTAACATGGGGGCAAAATAGATGGTTTGTTCACCCCCTCCCTGGTTTTGGGGGAGCTGGTGCTTATAGGACTCCTTGTCCAGAACATAGGCCGGTTTCATGCTGATTCCGTAATGGGTGAGCAGTTTTTCCAGACCTGTGTCCAGGGGAATATACTGGGGGGGCATGCCCATGCCGCCCTGGGGCATGATTTCGTTGAAGGCATCGCTGAAAAAAGCAATATTGGTCCCCTTCATCAGGGCCTGGTCAATTTGAAACAATTCATAATCGGAAAACTTTTGGGTCGGTTTTGCAATGATCAGACAGTTCAGACCATCGGGAATGGCGGTCTCCTTTAGTGCAATGGATTTTATGTCATATCGTGACGACAAAAGCTGGTTAAATACCTGCAGCCCATTTCCTTGCCTGCCCTGCATCATGGCCATTCTGTCCTGACCGAGCACCGGGGTCCCGTGGTCGGCGAGATATCCGATGGCCGTATTAATACCAATCATTTTTTCCATGATGGCGGTTAGTTCATCTTCCAGAGCTTTTGGGTCGGCCATCTGGTAGGTGGTGCCGATGATGGGCAGCTCCATTGAGGAGATAAGGGGGAGGGTGGATACCTCACCTTTGTATTCCATGACAAGACCCGCTGCCCCCTGTCCTGGTGCAATGTTTTTATCGGAAATTTGGGGCCAGGACATGGCCATGAGATCATAGCGTTTGGCAATGGTTTCCATCTCTTGTTTGGTGTTCATGTCAAGGTGTTTAAACTCAAAGATATTAAGATTTTTGGCGTTAAGGGCTTCAATAGTCTTTTGTACCTCGGTGGCCAATTGTGGCAGCTGGTCAAGGCCGATGAGGGGGGCAATGGTGTTCAAAGAAGAGGATAGATACAGGGTGACGCGGATTTTGTTCTCTTGGCGCAACAGGGCACTGACCTTGTTGTTAAGTTTTTGTATGGCGGTTGTCAGCTGATATTCCAGCCCGTCGGTGGTGGTGATGGCGCCGATTCTTTCTATGAGGTCTCCGTGGATGATGACAAGGCCCATGTAAGCATTTTTGAATTTGAGTTCATCATTTTCCATGACCCGGATCTGGACCGGCTGGAGTCCATAATTTTTCGCAATCTCCCGGTTATCATCTGCCTGTTTTGTGAGATCTCCTTGTTCCGAAGACACATTGTAAAAGGTATAGTTAAACTGTCGTCCCGCGCTTGCCGCATACTCAACCAGCAGATCTCGAAGATACCGCTCGGTATTGTTGTGGGGAGCCGGCAGGTCCTTGGTAAAAAAAACGTTGATGCTCAGGGGTTCCGACAGGGTTGCCACGGCCTTTTTACTGGCATCGGACAGGGAGTAGATACCGTTTTTGGTCAGGTCTGCCCTGAAAAACAGGGTGAGTCCTACAATATTGACCAGTACAATCACGGCGATATAGAGGATAAATTTAAGATAATGTTCTTTTATGGATGGATTACCCATTGTGTCTCCTTAGTTCTTCTCATGCATAACAATATAGGTTGAAAAAATAAAAACAAAGACCAGGCTGATAAAATAAAGGATATCCCGGGAGTCGATAATGCCCTTGGAAATATTTGTGAAATGGGAATTGGCCCCAATATATTCGATGAAGGCCGTAAGTTTTGCGGGCACGAAAAAAAGCATCCGGTCAAGGATGGTCAGGGTAAAGCATAGGGCGCATCCAATGATAAAGGCAATGATCTGATTCCGGGTCAAGGCCGAGGCAAAAATCCCCATGCTGCAATAGGCAGCGGCCAGCAAAATAGCGCCGAAATATCCTCCTATGACAGGTCCTGGATCCACGTCCCCGATAAAGGAGATAAAAAGAGGATAGGCCAGGGTCGGCAGCAGCATGGCTGCCGTAAAAAGGGTGGCGGCTAAAAATTTGCCAATGGCAATGTCTGTAAAAGAGACGGGCATGGTGAGAAGGATTTCATAGGAGCCCACATTTTTTTCCTCGGAAAAAAGCCGCATGGTAATGGCCGGGATAAAAAATGAAAAGGTGATGGGCAAAAAAGAGAAAAAATCCCTTAAATCTGCTCTGCCGAAAATAAAAAAGGTGGAAAAGAAAAACCACCCGCTCACAATCAAAAACAGGGCAATCACAATATAGGCGATGGGTGATATGAAATAATCTTTAAATTCTTTGGCAGCAATGGTTGAAATTTGTGTCATCATTTACGCATCCTCCCTTGTCAGTTCCTGGAATATTTTTTCAAGGGCCTGGGATTCTTTGGCAAGTTCCGTCATGATCCAGTCTGTTTGCTTTATTTTAAGGTAGATTCTGGATCTGATATCTGTCGCATTTGATATATCATTTGGATCTCTGATTTCAAAGGAAACCATATCTCGTTCAAGGGGAACAATGGGGGTTATTTCCAGTGCATCATCTATGCTCTTCAGCAGCTCCAGGGCTTGGCTTTCAGTGGGACCTGCCAGGGAGAGGCGAATAAAGGAGGCCTGGGTTGCGTTTTGTTTCAGTCGGGCCGTGGTGTCATTTGCCACCACCTTCCCCTTGTTGATAATGGCAATTCTGTCACAGGTTGCCTCTGCCTCACTTAAAATATGGGTGGAAAAGATAATGGTTTTTTCTTTTCCAATGGACCGGATAATATCCCGGATTTCTGCGATCTGGTTGGGGTCAAGGCCCGAGGTGGGCTCATCCAGGATCAAAATCTGGGGGTCGGTCATCATGGCATGGGCAATGCCCACCCGTTGTTTCAACCCCTTGGAAAGGGTGGCGATGGGTTGTCCCATGATGGCGGAAAGGCCGCATAATGCTGACAGTTCCCTGAACCGCGCCTCTCTTTTCGCCCGGTCATGGATCCCTTTGATTTTGGCAACATAGGTAAGATAATCATATACCAGCATGTTGTGATACAGGGGGGCTGATTCAGGGAGATAGCCGATCAGGGATTTGATCTCCAGGGTATCTTTCCCCATTGAAAGGGTGTTGACCGTGATGCTGCCGGAACTTTGCTTAAAAAAGCCTGTGAGCATTCGCAGGGTGGTTGTTTTTCCTGCACCGTTTGGGCCAAGAAGCCCGAGTATTTCTCCGGGCTGGACTGTCAGGCTGATATTATCAACCGCGCAAAAGTCATTATAATACTTGGTCAGATTTTGAACATCTATCAATGCGTCCTCCTCAATCAGTAATCAATATGGTGTAATAAATTAAATGATAACTTTGTTTAAAGATTTTCTAAAAATTTTCTAAAACCTTGCTTTTTTCCAGGAACTCATTGACCTCCTGGGTGGTTTTCCTTGTCATGACCACGGCCTTTTCAAAACGCTGGCAAAAAGGGTCATCAATACCCAAAATTTCGGTTGCGTGTTCAAAGAGAGCTTCTCCTTCTATAAAATGGGCAGCCATTTGTTTGTGGAGTTTTTTACGTTCCTGGTGGCGCAGTTTTTCCGCCATTATTACCGATTCCAGTTTTTTAACCGAATATTCAACCAGGGCATCCCTGGGCATGTCATAGGTCTCGGAAATGGCGCTCAGGGCATCAATGGTTTTACGGCTCAGGACAAAGGTTTTCTGGCGTCTGGGGATTTTTTGAAATTGTCGGATCCGGATGGTTTTGGCAATGTCGGAAAGGGCAGCCATGTCTTCAATGATATGATCAAACAAGGATTTTTGTTTGATGCCCATGTGGATGGCCACAAGCCCGATGGAGTCGATGGCTTTCTGGGATAGCTTAAAGGTTGCTCTGACCGACTGTTTCCCCCTCAGGTCAAACATGGCGGGTCCGAGAAACGGATCCTCTGTTTTGGACATGATGCCTCCTTTTCAGAGCTTAATTATTAAATCTATCTCAATATAAAAAGTAATGTAGATTTATTATGATCTGAATGGTACAATAAAAGTGGATTGGGATCAATACAAAATTTATAGATGATCAAAATGTAATTTAATCAATGGAACGGACTTTTTCTTCGGCTTTACGGGTTTTATAGAGTTAGCAGATACAGCTCTCCAAAAATAGACTGCAAAGCCAGAAGCCAAGAACGGCAATGATGAAAAGTGTCTCCTTGCCGCTGGGCTCAAATTCAGGGTCGGTTCGGTCCTCACCATAGCACCTGGCTTCCATGGCAAGGATGAGGTGATCGGCGGACAAAAAGGTTTTTTTTAAGAGAGGCAGGGTTAGACGGCTAAACCGTTTCACCGGGTTTTTTTCCAGGTTGCCGCACCGAGAATTGACTGCATTGCGGGTCTCCTGGGCCTGTTGTAAAATAAGAGGTAAAAAGCCCAGGGCAAGGCTGATCATAACGGCAACCCGTTTTTCCGGCACAAAGGGGATGGGTCTTAAATACCATTGGGCTGCATTCTTCAGACTGGCAGATCGAGTGGTGACAGAAAAAAGAAGACCCGTGACCATGACCAGGAAGAATCGAAGGGCAACAAGGGCTCCCTGGTAAAGACCCTGGGCGCTTATGGTTATCCCATGGAAGGCAAACAGAGAATCTCCGGGTATGGCCATCCCCCGGGCAAGGATGATCAAGGATAGCAACAAGATAAAATATCTCAGGTGTTTCAAGGTGTGCCCCATTGGAAGTCTGATTTGTTTCAAAAAAAAAAATAGTATCACAAGGCAGATGAAACAGGCAGGGAAGCTTGCATTCAATATGGCAAGGCTCATCATGCAGACCAGAAAAAATTTGCACCGGGTATCCAGGCAATGCAGGCTTGAACTGCCCGGTCTGAACATAAAGGGATTTAAGGTCGCCATGGGGGGATGCTTGCTGTGATTTTACAGGTACAGGGTTCTTTTATTCCATGGGATTCAAGTTTTCCCAGCAGGCCTGCAATTGATCCGTCTTCCACAAGCCGGCCATCTGCCATGATGAGCAGGCGGGAGGCACAGTTCAAAAGTGTTTCCACGTCATGGGTTGCCATGATGATGGTCTGGCCCTTTTTGTTCAGATCAAAAATAAGGGTCAAAAGGGATTGGGTGCCCGGGTAGTCCAGGTTGGCAAAGGGTTCGTCAAAGATAATGATCTCAGGATCCATTGCCAGGATGCCAGCTATGGCCAGTTTCCTTTTTTCGCCGCCGGAAAGAGTGGCCGGATTCCGGTCTTTTAATCCGATCAGATCAAGTTGTTCAAGTATCTGGGTGACCTTTCTATTAATAAGGCTGCGCTCAAGGTTTAAATTTTCAGGGCCAAAGGCAACCTCGTCAAATACAGTGTCCCCTACAATCTGGGTATCTGCATCCTGGAATACCATGCCGATGGTTTTTCGGGTTAGGGTCAGATCTTTTAAAATGTTTTTCCCATGGAGTCGAATCTCTCCTTTTGAGGGCCTGAGAAGACCGTTTAAATGTCTTATCAGGGTTGTCTTTCCGGAACCGTTCTGGCCGGCCAGGATGATAAAATCCTGCTTGGAAACAGAAAAGGAAATATCGAAAATGCCGCTGTTTCCGTCGGGGTAGCTGTGGGTGAGGTGCTTTATTTCAAGAAGGGGGATTGCCATGTGAAATACCTTTACCTGCTTTTTATCCTGGGATTTGTTGTTTGGATATTGGTTATTTTTGGTCTCGGCTATTTAATCAGGGGCCTGATTTTTTTTGCCATAAAGGCTGCCGCCGCAATTTTCAGTCCATCCCCGATTAAAAAAGGAATCATGCCGGCGGCAATCGCTTTTTGCCAGGACAGGGAAAAAGCCATTTTTAACCAGGGAACACCAATGGCATAAACAATTAAAGAGCCCGTTATCATGGCAAGTACATCTGCTGTAATGCTTTTTTTTTCTCCCTTTGAAATGGTGCCGGTTATAAAAACTGCCGGCAGATACGCAAGGAGGTATCCGCCGGTGGGCCCGAATAATTTTCCGATACCAGAGGTGCCTCCGGCAAAAACAGGGAGTCCTGCAAGGCCGATCAGAAGATAGATGCCCACACAGGCAAGTCCCCAGACAGGACCCAGGATGATCCCGGCCAGCAGGACAAACATGTTCTGCAAGACAATGGGAACCGGTCCCATGGGGATGGCGATAAATGCACCCATGGCGATCAGGGCGACAAAAAGGGCAGTATATACGGTCATTTTAAGCTGGTTGGAAGGGGGCATCATTTTTCCTTTTATGTGTGGAAACAATCACCATAAATTATTTTTTTGCGGTTTTGCTGGTCATCTTCAATGATCAATGCGCCTGTTTCATCTACATCAACGGCGGTTCCCTCATGGAAGCTGTCAAAGGTTTCAACCCGGACGCGGCTACCGAGGGTGCTGGTTTGTTTTTTCCATTGATCGATTATTTCAGGGCAGTTGATGGCCTGGATTCTGTTTTTGAATTCCAATAAAAAAGCGGTCAGAATTTGTTTCCGGGATACCTTTTTTTTCAAAATATTTTTCAGAGAAACAGCTTTAAATTCTTTGTTGGAAGGATCATTATTGACATTGATGCCAATGCCGATCATCAACGACTGAACCATGTCCCCACGGGTTTCCATCTCCGAGAGCATGCCTGCCAGTTTTTCCTTCCCCAGCAAAAGATCATTGGGCCATTTTACACTGATATTCACATCAAATAATTGGTTTAACACCCGGGACAGGCTCAGGGATGCTGCAAAATTGTAAATATACACCAGGGGCGGTGGCTCAAGGGGCTTTAGGATAAGGGTAAACCAGAGTCCGCCCCGGGTGGAGACCCATTCCCGGTTGAGGCGGCCCCTTCCCTTTGTCTGGTGCTCGGCAACTACGCAGCTCAAATGGGGTGATCCCTCCCTGGCAAGTGTCTTGGCTGTATCCATGGTGGTTTCAACTTCCTGGAAATGGTAGATCTGTTCCCTGACAGACGGCTCAAAACAGAAGGGAAGCAGCAGGTCCTCAGGCTCGGAAAGTGCATATCCATTGGGCCCGGAATCAATGACGAAACCGCTTTGTCTCAACGCTGCAATATGCTTCCATACCGCCACCCTGGAAATATCCGTTGCCTCACTGATTTTTACCCCAGATATCGTGCCGCCGTTTGCCCTGTAAAGGAGTTCCAGGATCATCTGTTTATTATTATTTATCTTGTTAACCATAATTAGAAATATTGGTTAACAAGATTTGAGAGCCAGGTCAAGAAAAATTTTATTCTGGCCAGTAAAACTGTGATATAAAAAACAATTGATTAAAGTTATCAAAAGAAGTTCGTGAAACCGTGTAATTTTTTATTTATAACCATAAAATGAAAGTAGGACCATGCCTGAACCATGTGTTAGACAGATATTGCCCAATGTAAAGGATTTTATAAAATTTTGGAAAGACAGGGGACCCTTCAGATATGCCATTACCAGCAATGAATTTCCACCCGTTCTGCTGGAACCGGAAGAATGGATATTTGGCAATGACGTCCATTTACTGTTAAAGGAATTGATGCAGTTTGATCAGAAAAAAATGACCTTTGTTGAATCTCCTTTTAACCCAAAGAATAAAAACATCTTGCGACCTGACGGCCTGAGCCCCTGGAAGATCACCCATTTCCCGGAACAATGGAATCGCGTTGTTTGTGATGCCTTTGTGCCCGAGGGACATCTAACCTGTCTGGTCATGGATGAGGCAAGGGCCATAGAAAGAGCAGGCCGGTCAACGGACAGTGTGAAAGAGCCCCCTGGGAAAGAAAATATAGAAAAGGCTTTTTTCAATCTGCTTGAAGCGCATCTTGAACGGATGGGGTATCTATTGTTAATCCCTCTGGGAAATTCAAAATATGCATCAACAAAGGACTATCTTTTGGAGTGGGAGGAGGATGAACGGGAGGCTGGCCTATTCTGACAGGCAGGTATCAGACACGGTTGTTGAGAATCAGGCTGCACAGAAGTTCCCGATAGTCAATACCTGCCTTTTGGAATCCTTTTGTCCCGTATTTCATATTTCCTTCCAGCACATAGAGACGGTTGCCTGATTGTATAATATCAATCCCCACGTCATTCCAGCCACATTTTTCTGCCGTTAAAAGCGCCAGGGCCAGTGCTCGTTTGGGCAGGGGATCAAAACTGATTTTTCCTCCCTGGGACAGGTTGGTTTTAAAGCTGTTTTTCCCGGCAATGCGCCAAAATCCCAGTACTATCTGTCTGCCGATCACGATGACGCGCATGTCCCGGTCAATGGGCAGATATTCCTGAATATAGGCTGGCCCTCTCCTGTTTAAATAGGTGCTCAGGTCCCCAGAGGTTTGGATGAGGTAAACCCCAATTCCCCTGGCAGATCCCCTGGGGATTTTGGCAATAAAGGGGAAATCAAACTCTTTTAAAATGCATTTTTTTTGTCGGGGACCATAAAAAACCTTGGTGCGGGGATGGGGAAGGTCCAGCATCTGAAACAGGGCTGTTTGCTTGATTTTATCCTGGGCAAATTTATAGGTATGATAGCTGGGAAAGGTTTTTTTTCCCATGGTATTAAACAGGTCTGCATAAAAAGCTGTGGGATAATAGACTTTGGGAGCCTGAAAAAGCTGCTTCTGCTCCCCGGGGCTGTAATCAGAAAAATTGGGTTTGAATCCCATGGTATGGATTTGGGGGCATTTTTTCAGTCGGGCACCAATGGCAATGGGTTTTTTAATTTTGCCTGTTTTTATAAATTGCCGAAGGGTAGGGAGATACGGTGTCATGATTATTCTT
>CAYWNB010000001.1:12643-21956 GCA_964459195.1 uncultured Desulfobacula sp. | reverse complement strand
TTTGAACCCGATTTAAGGATTCTTCACAACTATTGGAAAAATTATCCAATACCACAACATCGTAATTCTCCTTTAATAGCTCTACACAGGTGTGGCTGCCGATATATCCGGCACCACCCGTCACAAGTATTTTCATTGGCAGTCCTTAAATGGTTTGAGGGTAATGGATTTTCTTTTGCTTCGTTTAAAAAAAATCATAGCATATGCTACAATTTTTACATACTTTTGTACAGGTTGTAATCCAGTCATTTTATAATAATCTGGTTAAATTTGGCAATCATTTACACAATCTTTTATAAATTTAGTGGGAAAAAAGGTATCTGCGATATTGACAGGCAGAAAAGCCATGGTTAGATTTAGAGTGTTCAGGAATGATAAACCTGAAAATCAAACACCAGCAACTAAGGAGAGGTATAAAATGATTGAGTTGACAGATCCTGCGAAAGCGCAGATTGATGACTATTTCCAGGGTAAAGAGCCTACCCCTGTAAGAATTTTTCTTAATTCCGGCGGCTGAGGCGGTCCATCACTTGCCATGGCTCTGGATGAGCCAAAAGATACAGATAATTCTTTTGATGTTAAAGGGCTTAAGTTCGTTGTTGACAAAGAATTCATGGAAAAAGCCAAGGTTATTAAAATCGACTTTACCGGGATGGGATTCAGCCTTGATTCCGATATGGAACTTGGAGAGTCCGGATGCGGAAGTTGTGGCTCCGGTGGCTCCTGCGGCGACTGATCTCTTGAGCGTTTTAAAAGAAAGGTGTCCTGGGAAGATTCAGGACACCTTTCCTATCCCTACCATTGATAACAGGCGGACTTTAATTTTTCGATGATCTGCTTATCCGGTTTTACCGGATTTTTGGCTTTGGGCGCCTCTGGTATGGTATGGGAATTTGAAAAGCAGGTGTCTTTTACTTTAAGGTTGTAGGCTTTAATCATAAGGGTTTCAAGGTTGATCACATCCTCTATATTGTAGGCAAGAAGTGTATCAAGGGCCTTTGGGTTCTTGGTTTTTTGGTATTCATCCCACAATAATATGGCAAAATATCCGTCCACCCCATCCAATTCCTGCCGGTCGATTCCCAAGGCTCGTTCACATTTTTTTAAACCTCCCTTGAATCCCAGGCTTTTCAGAACATATCTTAAATCAATGTGGGCATGGGGCAACTGACAGTTAAAGTGTTTTTGAATAAACGGCAGATCAAAGGTTTTGCCATTATAGGTGACAATGACTTGGTATTGCTGGATATCCTTAAGAAAGGCATTAAGGTTTTTTCCCTGGACATAATAGCGGGTAGCGACGCCGTCATACAGGGCAATTGTCGTAATGGTGGAGGTTGTCTCAAGGCCTGTGGTTTCTATGTCCAGGAAAACGCAGGTGTCCCTGAATTCAGGGAAGAGCCGGAAGTGCTGGCTTGCGGGAAGAAGATCTTCAAAATAGCGGGCATTTTTATTTTTCAGGTGGCCAATGGAGGTTTGAATTTCTCGTTGAATTGCAGACGATTTTCTGCCAATATGGGCTGGTCGGAGGAGGGCATCTTTCCAGGTTCGTATACCGTTATCCCAGAGTTTTTTTTCTGTTGTTGGTCCAATGCCCGGGATATGGCTGAATGTGTTAATGAGCATAATTCTTCCTTCTTGTTAAAGTTTTCGCCTTTATATCCCGAATGGTAAAAATATGACAGGGATAATGAGACGGATAAGCTGTTCTTTTCTTAAGGATATAGAAATTGAACATGTGATTATTTCGACCACCATGGAAAAGATGGAAAAGATTATTATCGAGCATACCATGGGCCCGAAAAAAGAGGGAGAAGAAGAGGGCGGTGAAAAAAAGGCTGAAGAAAAATCACCAGGTGAGAAAGCCTAAAGGGGTTGCTGGCTAATCTTTTGATTTTGTGACGAGCAAGACCCCTGTTAAAACGGATATCGTCACCCAGGTCTTTTTAAAGTAATTGCTGATGCCCAGGGAAGACCCCATGGAAATAGCGGCATCCTCAAGGGGATATTCAAGCCCTGTAAGTGTCAGGCCCGTTACCTCGTCTGAAACCGGAAGAACAGATAAAAGGTCGCCTTTTTTACCCTTAAGTTTAAGGTGATCCGTTACAAGGTAGATCTCATTGTTTGCATCTATTATTCTTGATTCAACCCCCAGGGTGCAAAGCCTGCGCAATAAAAAAATATTGGCCAGGGTGTGGTCAAGCCGATGGCCTGTCACCCCGATCATTGTGACAGTGGTGGCGCCTTTTTTGACGGCAAACTCAACGCACAGGTCTGTGTCTGTTTGGTTTTTCCGGGAAGGGTGGGGGATGATGGGCGTGCCTTTTTTTTCAAAAAAACATCTGGTATCCGGGTGAATTGAATCCATGTCCCCGATAATGACATGGGGGGCGATATCCATTTGTTTGAGATGGGTTGCCCCGCCGTCTGCCGCAACGATCAAATCCGCCTCTTTTAACAGACGTTCTATCCTTGGGGTGAACAGCAGGTTTCCACTTGCAACAATTATACAATCCATGGTGATACAATTCATAGCGTCTTCATTAACATGAAAATCCTCTGGTGAAAACAGGTATTATTGTTCGTATTGTAAGTATCTGGTTATAAGTACCTGGGTCTTGACACTTTGACTGTCAGCTTATATTTTCCATAGGAATGATATTGATGAGGATAATAAATAATTAGATGATATTAATTTATCACATCCTGACCACCTTGATTTTTTTCCTGGTGTTACCTTTTCTCCCGCTTGTGTATCTGTTGTCGGAAAAAAGGAGGGCCAACCTTCTCCAGCGGTTGGGGCTATGCACTGGGTTTAAAAAGAAACAAGCCGGGGCCTTCCGGATATGGGTCCATGGTCTGTCCGTGGGGGAGGTACGTTCGGCCCTTCCTTTTGTTCAGTCTTTGAAAAAAAGCAAACCCAAGGCTGAAATTATTTTTACGACCTCCACAAAAACAGGGTTTGACACAGCCCGGCAGCTGTTTTGTGGAGACAATGACGCCCGGGCATCACAGATTGGATATTTCCCCTTTGATGTGTGGGCTTGTGTTTTACGGATTGGTCATCTTATTAAACCCGATATTGTATGTCTCGTTGAAACCGATATCTGGCCCGGATTTATTCACCAGATGAAACAACAAAAGATTCCCGTGGTTCTTGTAAATGCAAGGCTTTCCAAGCGCTCATTACACGGATATCTCAGGATGGGACGGTTTTCTTCCCTGTTTTTTTCTCCTTTGTCCCATATTATGGCCCAAACGCCTTTGGATGCAAAGCGGTTTAAAAGGGTCGGCGTTTTAGACACCTGCCTGTCCACCATGGGAAATATTAAATTTGATCAATCACCAATGAATCTGGATAAACAGGAGTCTTTAAAACTCAAAGCCAGGTTTGGCATTGGGGATCAAGATCAGGTTTGGGTTGCTGGCAGCACCCATGAAGGAGAAGAGAAATTTTTGCTGGAGGCCTTTACCTCCGTGAAAAAAAATATACCGAACCTGAAGCTGATCCTGGCACCCCGGGATCCAAAAAGAAGTGAGCAAATTATGGGGCAAATACCATTCTCCTCCCACCATCCGGTCCTGTTTTCACAGTTAAAGCCGGGCAAAGGAGACCACGATGTTATAGTGGTTGACCAAATGGGGCTGCTTGCCATGACCTATGCCGTCTGTGACCTTGCATTTATCGGTGGTTCCCTTCTGCCCTTTGGGGGGCATAACCCCCTTGAACCTGCCATGTTCGGTAAACCTATTTTGTTTGGCCCCCACATGACAGATTTCATGGAGATTGCAGATTTGCTGGTGGATGGAAAAGGGGCCCATAGGGTCGAAACAGCATCCCAAATCCAGGCAAAACTGCAAAGAATTTTCGAAGATCCTGTTTTGGCAAAACAAATGGGTGATGCCGGTTATCGTGTTTTTTTCGGAAATACCGGGGCCGTTGACAGGACCCTTAAACGGATGGAGGATCTTCATTTTGTTTGACCCATGGTTTGCCCTATTGGAAAAAAAAATTACCCGGATCTCAGACCAGGATTACAGGCCGGCTCTCTTTTCCATTGAGCATTTGCTGGTAAAGGCTTCCGGGTTTTACCGGGTGGGTTCAAATCTTCGACTTGCGCTGTACCGGGCAGGTCTGCTAAAAACCAAACGGCTGCCTTGTTTTGTCATCTCCATTGGTAATATCATGGCCGGTGGTGCGGGCAAGACCCCCATGGCCATCTATATTGCCGAACTTTTGATAAAAATGGGAAAACATCCCGTGGTCATCAGCCGGGGGTATAAAGGCAGTCTTGCAACCGGTGCCAAAATCGTCAGTGACGGGAAAACCCTGTTTCTGGACGCCCAGGTTGCCGGAGATGAACCCTATATGATGGCCGCAAGGAAAACCTTTCCTGTTGTGGTGGGAAAGGACCGGTATACTGCTGGAAAACTTGCCATTGCGCAATTAAATCCCGATGTGATTGTTCTGGATGATGCCTTTGCCCATGTGAGACTGGCCAGGGATTTGGATCTTCTCTTGTTTGACCATGATCGGCCCCTGGGGAATCAGCGGATGCTGCCGGCGGGAAGGTTGCGGGAAACACCGGTCATGTCAAAAAAACGTGCCCATGCCATTGTGCTTACCCGGTGCCCCCAAAAAAAGAGGGCTGGTAAAAAAGGGGATGGAGATCAGAAGCCAGGAGGGGAACACAAAAATATTTTCAGCCAATATGAGGGGATCCCTGTTTTTAAAACCTGTCATTCCCCTTATCTGTTGAAATGGGTATCGGTGAAGAAAAGCCAGGGCGATGTCCTTCCTTGTCCAGATTCCCTCAAGGATCGCTCCTGTCTCTTGTTTTCAGGAATTGCCAATAATAAATCCTTTGGGGAGGCGGCAGCAGAACTTGGGGTAAATGTAGTGGATCACCTTGAATTTAAAGACCATTACAGGTATAAGAGGGCTGATATTTCATGGATACAAACGAGAGCCGGGGAAATCGGGGCGGATCTGATTGCCACAACGGAAAAAGACTGGGTGAAGCTGGGCCGGGATATCCAATGGGATACTGATCTGGCAGTGATCGGTATCAAGATCATCGTTGAGAATGACAAGGCCTTTGAATCTTTTATAAAATCTAAGGTTGGATAGTGTCCTTAAATCTTTTGGCATCATATTTGATTGATAAACTCAAAATCAGGATCTCTGATAAATGATTAATGGAAAAAAAATGGGTCTTGGTATTTTGTCATACAAGGCACGCGCGACACTTAAAAAAACACTATCTTCCCTTGAGCAGCAAAAAGCAGGATCGTTTTTCGATGACAATGTCATATATTTCAACGACTTTTGTGACCGGGACAAAGAGATTGCAGACGCCTTTTCATTCAGAGCTGTGGGAGGACCTAATATCGGGTTTACGGCCCAGCAACAGCTGGCGGAACATCTTGATGCGGATTATATTGTGTTGATCCAAAATGACTGCCCTTTAATAGAAAATTTTTCCGAACTGAAAAAACAACTGACAAGGTCAGTAGAATTGATTGAAACAGGAAAAATTGATCTGATGCGTTTGCGGCATCAATGGCATGTTGGGGAAGGCTTTTGTGATGTTGAAAAATATGCAAAGTTTTATAATATCGGTGCTGTCAATGAATCGTTTATTGCCAGGGAACACGGCCTTGATGAACAGGGTCTCAAATATTCATGGTTTAAATCTTTTAAACGCTATATCAGGCCTTTAAAAGCAAGAAGATTAATTGGCAGAAGTGTATACGTTGAGAAATCCCCGGAGAAACTGTTCCCCAAATATATTCAGCGAACAGGTGATGTGCTTATTGTGGACAGTGAATGTATCGATTATACAGAACAATCTTTTTTGATTCAAAAAGATTTTTTTTTAAATACCTTGTGTAAGTTCATAAACGAAAATCCCAAGAAAAGAACATTGCATGGCTTCCAGGTACCTGAAATTATACTTAATTGCTTGTGGTGGAGAAAAAAACATTTTAAAATTGGGGTTTGTAAAGGACTTTTCACCCATAACCGATTTGATGACAGTTTTAGAAAAAACCACCTTTTCTACAATAAAAAAATTTAGCCCGTTATTTGGGGGCGAGGATGATGTGTGTTGAAAACGTGTAAAATAATGGCAATTTTAGATGGCAGCCCGGGCCATGAAAAACAGACAGAAGGGATCATCAGAGCTCTGGAAAAGTATGTTTGCGTTGAAATCACACGTCTGAAGATAAAAAAAACTTTTTTCTCCGATATTGTCAGCTGGTTAAAGGTTCTGGTCGGTTTATGCTGGAAAACCGGAAAAACCCAAGATGTTGATTTTGTGATGGGGACCGGTACCCATACCCATCCCCATGTGATACGAATGGGTAATGCCGGTGGCGCAAAAAAGATTATCTGCATGTTTCCTGCCTCTTTTTTGATCGAGATGTTTGATCTTTGCTTTGTCCCAAATCATGACAGGCCCAGTCCCGGCAAAAATATTTTTCTGACCGTAGGGCCCCCCAATATTTCAGAGAATAAACATATTCATAAAAAAGACACAGGATTGATTCTTATTGGAGGGGTTGATGAGAAAAGCCATGTGTGGGATTCAGATAAAATCTGTGGCTATATTGAACAAATTGTATCAGAGTCCGTAATCCTGAACTGGACGATTTCATCCTCTCCAAGAACACCCGAAGAGATGGACGCTAAAATAAGCCGGTTTGCTGCGGGCAGGGAGAATGTTTCTTTTTTTCGTTTTGCCGATACCCCAAAAGGATGGGTGGAAAAACAATACGACACATCCGGGATCGTATGGGTTACAGCAGACAGTCTGTCCATGGTTTATGAGGCATTGACAGCTGGATGCACAACCGGCATTATCCCTGTGGAATGGAAACAAAAGGAAAATAAGTTCGCTTCCAGTGAGCACTATCTATATGACCATAAAATAGCCATTTCCTATGATAACTGGGAAAAAAATAAAGACTATAAAAAATCTGGCAGCGGTTTAGACGAGTCAGATAGGTGTGCAAGGGAGATTCTCAGACGATGGGGTTCAAAAAGCTTACAATAGCACAGATTCTGCCTGAAATGGACAGTGGTGGAGTGGAGATGGTAACCCTTGAATTTGGTTCTTTTCTGGCCCAAAAAGGACACCGGTCCATTGTTGTCTCAAAGGAGGGGGCTCTTGTCCCCAAGCTTGTTGAAAATGGGAGTGAGCATGTCTCCTGTCCTCATATCGGGGAGAAAAGCCCAAGATGTTTAAAGTATATCCCGTGGCTTAGACGCTTTATCCTGGAAGAAAAAGTGGATGTGCTTCATTTAAGATCAAGGCTTCCTGCATGGGTTGCCTATCTTGCATGGAAGAGTCTTCCTGTGAACAGAAGGCCGCTGTTGATTACAACCTTTCACGGCTTTTATTCAATTAATGCCTATAGTGCGGTGATGACAAAGGGGCAGAAGGTCATTGCAATTTCCAATGTCATCTCAGATCATATTAAACGAGAATATCACACGCCTGAAGACCGCATTCAAATAATATATGAAGGCATCGATGAGGCTCAATTTGATTCCGATGGAATTGACAACAAAAGGCTTGATGCGGTTAAAAAGAGCTGGGGTATTGTTAAATCAGACACAGATCCTTTGGTGATCCTTTTGCCAGCCCGTATCACAAGGCTTAAAGGTCATGATATTTTCATAGAAAGCCTCAGCCAGATACGCTCCCTCGACTGGATAGCCGTTTGTGCCGGCAGTCATGATTTTAAATCTTCATATTTAGACTCCCTTAAGAAATTGGTAATAGAGAAAGGGCTGGAAAACCGAATATTTTTTCCCGGTAATTGTGAAGATATGCCGGCAGCCATTAAATTATCCTCCATCGTTGTGTCATCTTCCAGTGAGCCGGAATCTTTCGGGAGGGTTGCAGTTGAAGCCCAATCAATGAACACGCCCGTTATTGCCACAGCCCATGGGGGGGCTATTGAAACTATAAGCCATAACAAGACCGGAATACTGGTAAAACCCGGAAGTGCCGACGAGATGGCTCTGGCATTCAAAAAAATTATGGAGAACAAAGAACTATATACGGTCTTAAGTTCTGATGGCAGGGACAGGGTAAAGCGGTTGTTTACAAAACGAGTAATGTGTGAAAAGACCCTGGCCTTATATTTTAATGTATCAAAATCTACAATGGGAAATTCTGGGGCAGTGTGACGTTTTATGCTAAGAAATATTGGTTTTTATTTACAAAGAACATTAAAATTTTTCAGAGAATCTTATCTTTTTATTGCCAACCTGTTGACCGATTATTGGAAACAAGATGGTAAAAAAAAAAACATGCATATCGGCTATAATGGTCATTCCGAGGGCCCAAAAAAAGAGTGGCTATATTTTTTTATAAGTGAGCTTACCGGCCGCAAGCCCCTTTTGTCCTGGTATAAACCATCTCTTATTATTTGCTCCTCTTTTGGCAGTTATTGGCTCCTCAAGATTATATTAGGAGTATACAAGGTCCCCAGCATTTTTTTTACTGAAGAAAACCTTACAACATTAAAAAAATATCGTGAATATAAAACCTACCTGGACGGACAGCCCTCTTTGGCAATGGGGTTTGATTATTGCGGGACAGGAAATTATCGGCGGTTTCCCCTGTGGCTGATGTATCTTTTTCCACCAGAGGTTGCCGTAAATGCATCTGTTGCAGACATACAAACGCGGTTAGATGAAATTGAAGCAAAAAGTAAATGTTCGAAAAAAAAATTTGCGGCCATGGTTGCAAGTCATGATGGTTATGCTTCCAAGCGAAAGGTTTTCGGGCATGTTGACATTGTTTCAAGAGCTGAAATTATCGAAAAAGTGAGCACCATTGATTTTGTTCACTGCCCAGGCAAGCTGTTACACAATGACACTTCATTGAAAGATGAATACCAGGATGATAAGACGCTATATCTGGAACAATTCGTGTTTAATATCTGTGCAGAAAATGCTTCTGTAAAGGGATATGTGACAGAAAAAATATTTGAAGCCCTGGAGGCCGGCACCATCCCCATTTATTGGGGGGATCCCACCCCTGAACCTGCTATATTGAATCCTCAACGGATTGTTTTTTGGGACGGCTCTCGAGTAGAAGCGGTTCTGTCCACTATTAAAGCCTTGTACCTTGATGTAAACGCGCGAGAGCAATTTTTGCGAGAACCCCTTTTTGTCAATACCGCTGCACAAGAGATATATGATCACTTTTCATGCCTGCGAAGGGATTTGGAAAAATTACTCTCTAATTGGATAAAAGGCGACTATTAAGAAAAAAAAGATGTGACTCGGAACGGT
>CAYWNB010000001.1:0-12543 GCA_964459195.1 uncultured Desulfobacula sp. | reverse complement strand
CTCTAATTGGATAAAAGGCGACTATTAAGAAAAAAAAGATGTGACTCGGAACGGTAGCCAACAACCAGGAGTTTAAGAGACATCCTAAAAATAGAAATAATATTGTAGCCTGAAGGGCGTATGCCTGGGCATTTTTTTTAAGTCGAATCAACCGAAAAGAACGCAGTAAAGGATCGATAAATAGTGCCAAAAAAATGGCCAGCCCTACAAAGCCTATTTGTACTGTTGTGAGTAAAAACTCATTGTGGGGCTCTGTTGTGGGGGCAGTAGAAAATTTATCAAGAAGCTTTCGTTGTGCCGCTTGATAAGCCCCTGTTCCATATCCGAATATGGGTTTTTCTTTTATTAATTCAAAACTATTTTGATACCAATCTAACCGCAAACCAATGCTGGTGCGAGAATCTTTTTTTTTAATGTCGTAACTTTTCAGATTTTGAATTGTTTCATCAACCCTTTTCTGAACAATGTCAGAAGTATTAAAGACTACAATTAATAAGCAAAAGGAGGCTGCATAAAATATGAATTGTTTTTTTATGGAAAAATGCTGGAATATAAATAGCGTTGTTAAAGCAATGAAGATTAACCAACCCGTTCTGATTTGGAGCGTAAAAAAGATATCATAACTGATTATAAAGAAAAGGGTACTCCACAAAATTTTATATTTTTTTTCTGTAACGATTTTTTGGAGTACAAGATATGCAAAAATAACATGGAAGCCACCCGTAAATCTTTTAAATGCCAATTTATTCATTTCGAGGAGCCCAAACTCTACCAGATAGGCGTTGGCAAGTATCAATAAATAGCCGAGTAAAAGTGCCGTCACAATGTTTTTACCTGTGTTAGGGTTCCCTTCAGTTAAAGAGATTAGAATAGGAATGAACAACAATATACGATATTTTTTCAAAAAATCAAAAGACATTTCCATTGAGGCTGGAGAATAGATGACACCTATTAAGAGAAGAACATTAAACGCAATTCCTATGATAGTTATGGTGTTCTTATTTATGATTTCAGGAAGATTTTTGAATGCCCCTGAAGTAATCCAGCAAAGCACCATAAGAATAGAAAATGTTGAAGTCAATGCGGTTGAAAACATGCAGGTGAAACACGTCAGATATGCGAAATAGATCCCATATTTTTTTAATTTATCAGATTTGGTCATTTTTATCCTATTTGAAGTGCTGCCACTATAAATTTAAACTGTTTGGGGGTCTTTTAACGTATCGAGATAACTCTTATGAACATAAATGTCATCTAATTTTATTATTCTACCCCAAAATGTATAGCCTTGTTTGATCATAAATTTTCTGATTTTATCATCGCCTTGCTTTTTATAACCTTTGGGATTGTTTTCTATGGTTAACACATTTATTTTTGTATAGTCGAAATCAATTCCTTCTAGTACATTTAATTCATGGCCTTCAACATCAATTGACATATAATCTATATGGCGAATATCTTTTTCTTTAAACACATTTCTAATTGAACGTGTGGGCACAATAATATCTTTGATTTTCTCTTTGAGTTTTTTATCGGGAACCACTTCAATTTGAGAGAACATATCAGCATACTTTTCTTTGGTTCTCGGTATGCTTAATGTTGCTTCCCCATCGACGTTTGATGCCGCATATGGGAAAAAAAATGCATTTCGCATTTCTTCCCACAGCGGTTGCATATTGGGCAAAGGTTCGAAAACATAACCGCTCCATCCAATTTCTTCAAAATATTTTGTGTTATTAAAATGAATGGGATGGTTTCCCCCGACATCGCAATAGACCCCATCTTTTTTATTTTTAAAAAAAGATTTAAAAATTATTTGATCCTGACCCATTTGTGAATAAAAACTTTCCTCATGCTCACCAAATACACGGAGTTCAGGATATTTTTTTTTTAGTTTTGATGCGACTATGTTGTGTTTTAACTGCTGGAGGGAGAGAGCAATATTATCCAACTTTGATCGTAATGATTTTATAGTGGTACCCATTCAAATTCCTCTTGTAATCGTTTTTGCCTTATACCTTGGCTGTGTAAAAAAATACCCCCTTTTAATATAATAGATTTAAAGATATTTAAAGATATTTCTCTTATTATAAAGAAAATTTCCTGGCGTTTTTAGGAATTGTTTTTTGTGCGCTTCCATTGACAGGCATGGTATATTCTTCAGCTACACTTTGGGTGTTTCACCTTAATATTCGTCTTGATCAAATGTCCTAAAAACAGTATACCAAGCATTGAATTGGATTTGGCCTGCAAAACTTTTTTGGAGATAGTATGAGAACAAACAATGTTGTTTGTATGAAGTGGGGAGAAAAATATGGGCCTGAATATGTGAATGTCCTTTATCATATGGTTAAAAGGAACATGACCCTGCCATTTCGCTTTATCTGTCTGACAGAACACCCTGAGGGGATCGAACCTGCGATTGAGGTGATGCCCATACCCGAATTTGAAGATCCGGCTCCCCAGTATTATAAAGAGTGTCAGGCCTGGCGGAAACTCTCATTATTTGATGAACCGCTTTTTGATATGGAAGGAAAAGTTTTGTTTCTGGACCTGGATGTGGTGGTTATCGACACTATTGATTGTTTCTTTGATTTTTCAGATAAGCTTGCCATTATTGAAAACTGGTCCCAGCCCAACCGCTTGATAGGCCAGGCGTCTGCCATCTGTTTTGAAGTGGGGCAGTATACCCGTCTGCTCAAAAAATATCAGGAACAACAGGAAACCGTGGTGAAAACCCACAGAACGGAACAGGTGTATATCACCCGAGAGTTGGGCAAAGGTAATTTTGATTATTTTCCCGATGACTGGTGCAAAAGTTTTAAATTTCACTGCATGGCTGGCGGAATTTTGAACAGTTTTATAACGCCTACCGAGATTCCAAAGAATGCAAAAATCATTGTGTTCCATGGAAATCCCAACCCCATCGATGCCATTAACGGGGTCTGGGGTGCGCCTGTTCCCTGGTATAAAAAATTTTATAAAACGGTGAAACCAACAAAATGGCTGGCAGAGCATTGGAGATAAAAACAATCTGATTCTTGTTGCCGACGGCTTTACCCGGTCGCCGGATTTTGGTTATTTTTGGGGGATGAGGCTGTAGGGTTTTGTTTTCCAGCGGTTGTGAACCCAGAAATATTGATCCGGATATTTTCTGACCATCGCTTCAATGGCCGCCGTATAATTTTGCGTATTGGCCTCAAGATCCCTGATCATGTCCCCCGTGGATTCCAGGGGGATTTCGGGTAAAAATTCCACCACAAAGGTATCCTTGGTTTTGGCAATGTACACGGGCACGACCACTGCTTTCGTTCTCAGGGCAAGAGCCGCAAATCCCTTGTTGGTGCAGGCAGGTCTGCCGAAAAAATCGACCTTAACCCCGCTGTGCCAATAGGCATTCTGATCAAGCAATGTTCCAACGGCATTTTTGTTTCTCAAAATTGTATCGATTTTTTTGGCCGCTCCCTGCAGGGGAATCATGGTGGTTCCAAACCGTTGTCTTTCTTCGAGCATAAGCCTTTCCAGGGGTTGAAAATCAAATTTTCTATAGGCACCATACATTTTAAAATCAGGATCATGGCCAAATGTGGCCACGAAAAGTTCAAAATTTCCGATGTGGCCGGACAAGAGAAGAACGCCGTTGCCCTTTTGAAGGGCAGCTTTCAGGTTGCCATACCCTTTAATTGTATAATAATTCAACAGCTCTTCTTGATTTTTCCTGAATGCCCAGGCAATATCAAAAATCATGTGGACCGTATTCTTGAAAACTTTTTTGCAAAGCGTTAAAACCTGTATGGAAGAAAGTTCTGATGTGTATGCCAGGGAAATATTATCCAAGGCAATCTTTCTATGACGTTTGTCTATTTTAAACCATAGCAGCCCCAAAATATCGGAACAAAATTTTGCAACCTTTCGGGGAATAAGTCCCAGTAAGATAATAAAAAGTTTAATTAATTTATAAAGTATTTCATCTCTCATTATTTATTCCACCGTATTTGAAAAAGATTTAATTCCATTTGTATTCCTGCCAAACTTTGGTTCATTGCTGTGATCCTTTTAGCAGCACCTTTTAAACCAGATATTGCCTTGCTATTTTTACCTGGTGCAACCGGTAGATCCGAATGATGTCCCGGCCCATGGTATCAATGGTATGTTTTTTTCTGACCAGTTCTCTGGCCTGGTAAACCCGTTCCAGGGTGGCGGCTTCATTGGCAATGGTATCAAGGATCATATCCGCTAAGTCTTCATGGTTTTGGGGATCAAAGAGCAATCCGGTCTTTTTGTCCACGATGATATCCGTGATTCCATGGGTTTTAGATCCAATGACGGGGCAAGAGCTGTACATGGCTTCCAGCAATGCCAATGGGACCCCTTCAAAGGGGATTTCGTTGTTGTTCCCGGAGGCCAGGACCTTACAATCGAAAGCCCGGTAATAGGGCCAGATATCATCTTTAAGTCCTAGGAAATGAACTCTTTCTCCAATGCCGAGGCCTTTGGCCAGTGTCTTGAGTTCAGCCAGGCAATCGGGGGTTCCTTCCCCCAGAATGGCAATGTGGTGGGGGATTTGTGACTGAATCAGTTTAAGGGCCTTTAAAATGGTGTCCCCCCCCCTGTCCTTGGAAACTATGCTGGCAAATCCTATAAACCGGGTGGCAGCATCAAGGGAAAGTTCTCGGGCAAGGGCTTTTCGTGCCGCATCCTTTGGCGTAAGGTCCTGGGGAGTTATGATACCGCTGGGCATGGAGAAAATTTCCATGTCTTTGAGTTTGAAAACCTGTTGAAGGTGTTGGGTGGTATGATCTGATGTGGTGAAGATAAAATGGGTCAATTGTTTATAAATTTTTCGATTATTCCAGTTATTTCGGACAGGGTTGCTGATATGCCGGGACAGGATACGGCAGGGGACACCTGCCTTTTTTGCCGCCGGCAGGGCAATTTTTGAGTCGGCCTTGCCGTGGGTGTTCAGAATATGGGGCTGCTCATCCTTAAAGATCTGTTTGAGCTGTCCATAGTCTTTGATGGCACTAAACCGCTTGAAAGAGACACCATGAACACGAAATCCGTATTCCTTGGCCCTGGTGAAAAGAGGTGTGTCCCTAGGAGCGATGATGACCACCCGGTGGCCTTTGTTTTTCATCCACACGGATTCATTGTAAATCCGTTGTTCTGGTTCACCCCATCCGGTCTGGCAGGTGGTGTGCACTATCTTATAGAGAGATTGCATGGGTTCAGGGCTTACTACAGCCTTATTTCAATCCTTTCAATATCCTCGGGCAGGTCAATTTCAGGTGAGTCATATGCGGTAATCACCACTCGTATCTGATAGCCAAATTCAAGAACCCTTAATTGTTCCAGCTTTTCAACATTCTCACAGGTTCCGGTGGGCAGGGCGACGATTTTATCTAAAAAGCTTTTTTTATAGGCATAAAACCCCAGGTGCTTGTAAAAGTCAACCTCTGTTTCCTTGTCCCGGGGATAGGGTATCTGGGCACGGGAAAAATACATGGCAAATCCATTGTTGTCGAAGGTTACCTTGACATCCTTGGGATCGGTTATCTCCCGTTTGTCCTGTATCCTAAAGGCCAGGGTGGACATGGAGAGGGCTGGGTCTTCTTTAAAGGGGCGGATCATCTCATCGATGGTCAAAGGGTTGAAAATCGGTTGATCTCCCTGGATATTCACAACAATTTCATTGTCTGAAAGGTTGAGTATATTAGCGGTCTCTGCCACCCGGTCGGTTCCCGACCGGCAGGCGTGTGATGTCATGACGGATTCTCCGCCAAAGGTTTTTACCGCATCCAGTATCCGTTGATCATCCGTTGCCACCACGGTCCGGGTGACAGCAGATGATTTTTGGGTCTGTTCATATACCCGCTGGATCATGGATTTCCCACCAATCATGGCCAGGGGTTTGCCCTCAAACCGGCTGGATCCGTACCGGGAGGGGATTACAGCTATTGTCATTGTCAGCTCTTTTTTTAAATTTTAAGGAACAAGGACCTTGCCTTGTCCCGGGTCATGATGCTTTTCCAGTTTTTGCCCAGGCAGTTTTCCCATAGGGGGGTAAGGCCTAAAGCTACGGTAATCATGGTCTCCATCTGATCGTCGGTGAGGTCGGCCGTCAGGCCCCTTGGCAGGTCAATTCCAGCTGTTTCCTTCATGGTCCGAAATTCTTTTACCCCGGCTGGATAATATTCTTCAAGAACATCAAAGGTGATACAGCAGCCGATCCCATGGTGGGTTCCCAATACATAGGAAAGACCATAGGAAAGTGCATGGCAGGCCCCGACCTGGGAATAGGCAATGCTCATGCCGCCAAAAAAGGAAGCCATCATCAGTTTGTCATCCTTGTCCGGGTGGTTGTCCACAAACACCTGCCGGCAAAGCTCTATGGATTTTTCCCCATAGGACTTTGAAAATTCATTTAAATAGGTGCCTTCAAGGGATTCCACACAATGGATGTAACAATCCATGCCCGTATAAAAATGCTGGTCCCGGGGGACATCTTTTATGAGTTCCGGGTCCAGAACCACCTGGTCAAAGACCGTGTAATCCGAGTTCATTCCCAGTTTTTTTTCAGGGCCTGTCAGCACGGTGGTCCGGGAAACCTCTGCACCTGTTCCGGAAAGGGTGGGCACGGCAGCATGGTAGATGGCAGGGTTTTTTATCAGATCCCATCCCTGGTAAAGGGTGGAAGAGCCCTCATTTGTCAGCATCAGGGCAACGGCCTTGGCAAGATCCATGCTGGAACCGCCTCCGATGCCGATGACAGCACAGGGCAGGGTGGACCGGGTGTTCTTTACCTCCAGGGTCAGCTGGTCCACATAGCTGGTTTTGGGCTCGTCATCCACATTGACCCACAGCAGCAGGTCCTTGGCGTGGAGGGGTATTTTTTTTTCCAGGTCTTTTCCCTGGAAGACGTCATCGGTTACAAATACGGCCCAGGCATCTGTGTCGGTCCGCTGTTTTTCAATGATTTCGTCCAATTGTGCGAAACAGCCCCTTCCAAAAATGACATTGGGGACCAGTTTGAAATTTCTATACATGGGATATCCTTATGATTTAATTATGCGTTAAAAAACTATTTTTTAAACGCCCTATTTTTTAAACGACCGGGTGATGGCCTGGATCCGCTGATCAATATCCTCTTCTGACCAGGAGAGCATGATCTGCATGGAAATGGTCCGTTTCATGATGGCATCGGATTCTGTAAGCTTCATATTTTTATAGTCCGGCAGATTGCCTGCCAGTTCAACAGCCAGAGGGGCGGAGCTTTTTAATCCTTTTAAGTGGTTCCATCGTTTATAATAATGCCAGTTATTGTCATACCAATAGGGACTTGGCACGCCGTTTTTTGCCAGGCTGGCCGCCACCTGTCGGGCACGGTTTTTGGTGGGCAGAAAAAAGCTTAAGAAGGTGGCAGAATCCCCAAAGGGATCGGGCAGATACCGAAAGGTCACTTCGGGCAGATCTGTCATGGCATCCTTGATGGCATTTTTATTTTTTCTCTGGGTATCCAGGATATAATCCAGTTTCTTTAGCTGGGCAACTCCTACGGCCGCATTGAGCTCGCTGATCCTGTAATTGGTTCCCATGATGGGGTGGTCGTCGGCACCCCGGTCAGGACCGCCTAAATGGTCATGGCCATGGTCGGAAAATTGGTCGCATAGGTCATAGACTTTACGGCTGTCGGTGATGATCCCCCCGCCTTCGCCGCAGGTAATGGTTTTGACGGAATCAAAGGAAAAACATCCGGCAAGGCCGAATGTTCCCAGGGCTTTGCCCTGAAAAGAGGCGCCGATGGACTGACATGCATCTTCCAGAAGGATGAGTCCCTTTTGGTCGCAAAAGGTCTTTATCTCATCAATACGGGCCATGGCCCCGCACATGTGAACCGGTATTACGGCCTTGGTACGCGGGGTTAATACCGCTTCCAGTCGATCCGGGTTCAGGCACAGGGTTTCATCGATTTCAGCAAATACGGGAATGGCACCGATAGAGATCAGCGCTTCAAAGGTTGCCACAAAGGTAAAGGGCGGGACAATAACTTCATCTCCTGCTCCTATGCCGCAGGCAGCAAGGGCCGTACAAAGGGCTGCTGTCCCGCTGGAGCAAAGATGGCTAAAGGCTGAGCCCGTGATATCCCCCAGTTTTTTTTCAAATTCAAGGGCTTTAAAATGACCGTTCCGGGCCCCTTCAAATCCGTACCTGAACAGGACCCCGGTGTCAAGGACATCGGTTACTTCCTTTCTTTCCTCATCACCAAATATTTCAAAACCAGGCATGGCATACTCCTTGTAATATAGATTGTTTTTCGGATTTTACATAAATTGTAAGCTTAAATATCACACTCTTGCCCCAAGTTTCAAGATCTGCCCAAATAAATTGACATTAATATTGTCAGTGTCTATATACAAGAATTGTGAGGTGGTACCAACGGTTTGGGAAGTACCTTCTAAATGGGGAAACAAAAAAATCAGGCAAGTTAACTTATTCAAGGTGAAACAACTTAGGATTTAGCCGGTATGGAAAAAAGTAAAAGCCAAAAAAAAGATAGTTACAGGGGATTTGAACAGGGCCCCATCCGTCCGCCAAGTGAAGCCGATAGCTTGCTTCTTCGGTTAACCCGGAACTGTCCCTGGAATCTGTGTACCTTTTGTCGGATTTATAAGCGCCAGGATTTTTCCCTGAGATCTGTTGAGAATATTATCAAGGATATAGACCTTATCCACACCTATGTGGGAGGGATACGGCAGATTGTTAACCTCGATGGACGAGTGGGTCAGGAAGCCATCAACACCCTTTATAACAGTTTTGAAACAAAGGATCGGGTGGCTCTTAATGCCGCCATGAACTGGTATGCCTCGGGCATGGAATCCATTTTTCTTCAGGATGCCAATTCCGTGATCATGAAACCCGATGACCTGGTGTTTCTTCTCGAATATATTCGACATTGTTTTCCCGAGACCCAAAGAATCACTTCCTATGCCAGAAGCCATACCCTTGCCCGGATCAAGGATCACGATCTTGAACGGATGACCCGTGCCGGGCTTAATCGGATCCACGTGGGCATGGAGACAGGGTCGGATAAGGTGTTGAAACGGATCCGAAAAGGGGCTACCAAAGAAATTCATATCCGGGCCGGTTTAAAGGTTAAGGCCGCCGGCATGGAATTGTCCGAATATGTCATGCCCGGCATCGGGGGTATTGATCTTTCCATAGAGAATGCCATGGAAACCGCCTCGGCCCTGAACCTCATCAACCCGGATTTTATCCGGATCCGGACCCTGGCCGTGACCAATGGAACACAGCTTGCCCAGGACTGCGAGCAAGGGATTTTTGAAAAACCCAGTGACACGATGATGGCCAAGGAGCTTCGGCTTTTCCTTGAAAGCCTTGACGGCATAGATTCCCAGGTAAAAAGCGATCATATCCTGAATCTGTTTGAAACCATCAACGGCAAATTACCCGAAGATAAGGAACGGCTCGTTGGCATCATTGATTCATTTTTTGACCTGCCCGAGGAGTTGCGGGTTCTTTACCAGGTGGGCAGGCGCATGGGGTTTTTCAGGGGTCCTGAAGACATGGAAACAAGTGGCAGCCTGGACCAGGTGAAACAGGCCTGTAAGCACTATGGGGTCACCCCAGAAAATGTGGATATCCTCATTGATGAATTGATGAAACGTTTTGTCTGAACCCCTATCTGTTTATATCCATGTTCCCTTTTGCCTGAAAAAATGCAGTTATTGTGATTTTTATTCTATCGGGGCCCTTTCTTTTCTGCCAGCCTATGTGGCCAGTCTTCAACAGGAGATTCAGATTCGGACCGGCCAGAGCCCCCTGTATGGTTTGGCTGACCGGGTCGGCATGGATCCCCAACGAGTAAAAACCATTTACTTTGGAGGGGGGACCCCTTCCCTGTTGCCCCTGGAAGATGTCGAAAAAATTTTGACAACCCTTCACACCTGTTACCAGGTGTCCGAGAGTTGTGAAATTACCTTTGAGGTCAATCCGGGCACGGTGGATCAGTGCTATTTGTCAGGACTCAAATCCCTTGGGGTTAATCGGCTTAGCATTGGGGTTCAGTCCTTTGATCTATATAAAATAAAGGTGTTGAGCCGGATCCATACAATAGAAGCGTCTATTGAGGCCATTGAAGCGGCTAAATCAGCGGGGTTTGACAATATCGGTCTTGATCTCATCTATGGCACGCCAGGGGAAACCCTGGCAACCTGGCGCCAGGATCTTCATATGGTCCTAGAATTTAAGGTTGCCCATCTTTCCTGCTATATGCTGACCCTGGAACCGGGAACCCCCTTGCATGCCCAATATAAACGAGGCCTGTTCCAGGCACCCGGTTCGGGTATCCTTACCGATTTTTTCATGGAAACCTCCACCTTTCTTGAACAACACGGGTATGATCACTATGAAATATCCAATTTTGCCCGAGGCGTTCAAAATCGATCCCGGCACAATTGCGCCTATTGGCAGATGACGCCCTATGACGGATTTGGTCCCGCAGCCCATTCCTTTGGCTCGCTTGCTGACAAGGGCCAGGGTCCCCGGGATACGGGCCTATCTCCTGTCAGATCCTGGAACCTGGCCGATGTGAACGCCTATATTCAGGCACTTTCAGCAGGCAAGCTTCCTGTTTATGAACGAGAGGTGCTCTCCTTGCCGCAGCAGATGCTCGAGAGGGTTATGCTGGGGCTGAGAACCAGTGATGGCATTGACATCACTGCAGTTGATAAGATGACAGGGCAAGATTTTTTAACCACATTTGCGCCTCTGGTGGACCGCCTTGAACGTCAGGGGCTGGGGGAAGTCCTAATCAGTCCTGGAAAGCGGTTTTTGCTGACGCTTTCGGGCAGGGCACGTCTTGACAGTATTGTAGAAGCCTTTGCCGATAAGATTCTCTAGGTCCTAAACTTTTCTTCTCAGTTGGCGGGTGTCCCCCACCCGGATGGTCAGGTTAACAGAATCAAAGTATTCAATGAGCGGAATCACAAATTTTCTTGAAATTCCCGTCATATCCTTGAATTCCGGGGTGGTGATTTCTTTGTTTTCCTTTAAAAAGGAAATAAGCTTTTTTTCAAGGTCGACCATGGCCCGGGCGTCAAAATTAAGGTCATCCTTTGTCTTGACCACCAAGTGTTCATCAATGAGCATCTGCAAAACATCTTTGGCGGTTTTCTGGTCCAGTTTCAGGTCTTGGCAGATGGTTCTGAAAAACGGGGGGGTAAGGCCAGCGGACTGGTAGATTTTGGTGATTTTTTCTTTGATTTCGTGTTGGTCCACTTGCAGGGCCACTTCAAACCCAACCAGTTTGACAATATTCTTGTCCTGGACAAGGGTATTGTCCTTGGCTAGTTTGGTAAATAGAATATTAAAAAACTTGGCATCCTCAATATACTGGAATTTGGATTTGAGTTCCTGAGTGGGCATGCCCTCCTTTAAGGGATTGGCCGCATGGTAGTGCTGTATTTTATCAACCACTTTTGTTTTGAATTCATCAAAAAAGGCCCCGTTGACATAGATCTGCCTGTCCTTATCTGTTAGGATGATTGCCTGCCTTGCCAGCATTTTTTGGAGGGTGGCCGCCAGCCGTTTATCCGGGATATTGGTCATGACCCGCAATTGGTTGAAGGACAGGCCTGCATACCCCTTTAGGGATAGAAAAAAGGAGAGGGTCTGTTCTGGGTCATCTTGCGACAGATCTTCAAGCCCCTGGACAACTTTTTTGTCAAACAATTTGTGTTTCTGGGAGACCGGGTTCAAGATGGCGCCGCCGCCAATGGTTTTTATGGGGGAATAGCTTCTGATGACATATCGATCCTCTTTAATGCAGCAGACAGGGGACTCCAGGCGAAATTGCACAGGAGCCTCATTTCCGGGTAATAACTCTTCCCTGTCCAGAAGGATCATATAGCCTAAAATTTCACTGGTACCCGAATGAAACCGAATTCTTGTCCTGGGTTTGGCGGGTTTGGCATTGCTCGTTAAATAATGAAAATGGGCATCCACCATATAGCTTTCAATGAGGGTGCCGGGAGTGGAGAGGATATCCCCTCTGAACACAGAGTCCTTGTCAAGTCCCTGGAAATTGATGGCGGTCCTTGTACCGGGACCGGCCTTGTCAACGCTGTTGCTGTGAACCTGGATTCCCCTGACCTTGGAAACAATCTTTTTGGGATAGACCATGATGTCATCGCCCACCTGGATACCCCCCGAAGTCAGGGTGCCGGTGATCACCGTCCCAAACCCTTTCATGGAAAAAACCCGGTCCACGGGCAGCCGGAAAATGGAAGAAAATTTTCGTTCGGGAATATGGTCGCAAATGGATTCAAGGGTGGCAATAAAATCCTCCAGGCCCTGACCGGTTGTAGAAGAGAGGGGGATGATGGGTTTATCTTCCAGAAAGGTGCCCTGGACAAAATCATTGATATCATCAAGGGCCAGTTCCAGGAGGTCTTCATCCACAAGGTCTGTCTTGGTCAAGGCAATGATTCCGTGCTGGATTCCCATGAGATTGCAGATTTCCAT